>JBHJOG010000022.1:0-5711 GCA_050329975.1 Alphaproteobacteria bacterium
TACCTGGCGCTCAGCTACGACCACCGCATCATCGACGGCCGCGAGGCGGTAACCTTCCTGGTCCGGGTCAAGGAAGCGATCGAGGACCCGACGCGGCTGCTGGTCGGGGTGTAGGGGCCTGACTAGGACCCCGTGATCGCCTGGACGACCAGGAAGGTCCCGGAGGCGAGCAGCAGCACCAGGATGACCAGGCGAAAGCGCTTCTCGCTGATGCCGAGGTAGACCCGGGCGCCCGCCCAGGCGCCGCCGAGGGTCAGCGGGAGGCAGAGCGCCGTGGCCAGGAGCACGTCGCCGTCGACCAGCCCGCTCGCCGCCATGCCTGCAGCCGCGAGCCCGAGCACGACCAGGTTGAACGGCTGGTAGATGGCGCGCTGCTGCGCGCTGGGTCCGCCGCGGAGCTGCAGCCAGACCAGCGGCAGCGGCCCGGACAGGCCGGCGAATCCGCCGAGGAAGCCGCCCCCCAGGCCGACCGCCCCATCGGCCTTGCGCCCACCCCAGTCATCGATCCGCAGGCGGGCCACGCCGCTGAACTGCAGCAGGGCGTAGGTCACGAGCAGGATGCCGACCGAGGTCCGCAGGCCATCGGGAGATGCGACGCTCAGGACGAGAACGCCCAAGGGCACGCCAAGCGCGCCGCCGACGAGGAACGGCGCGGTCCGCCGCCAGTCGAAGGCCTTGCGCACGGTGACCAGCCCGACCAGGTGCGCTGCGACCGCCGCCAGCACGACCAGCGGCGGCACCATCGGGGCTGGAAGCGCATGGTACCAGAAGCCGGCAGCGACAAGCGCGGTCCCGAAGCCGGCAAAGCCGGTGGTGAAGCCGGCGACGAGCGCTCCGAGCAGCACGATCGCGAGGGAGGGGAGGTCGCCGGGCATCGCCCGAGCCTAGGGGAGCGCGTGCGGCCGGGCAATCGACGGCGCGAAACCGGCTAACCGCCGACCATCAGCCGGACCACCTCGTCGCTGTCGATCTCGGTCTTGCGGCGCTCGCCGGCGACCTCGCCACGGCGCAGCACGACGATGCGGTCGGCGACTTCCATGATGTCGATCAGGTTGTGCGAGATGAACAGCACCGCCACGTTCTGCGCCTTCAGCTTCTTGATCAGCGCCATCACCTTGCGCTGCTCGGGCACGCCGAGCGCCGCGGTCGGCTCGTCCATGATCAGGATCTCGGCGTTCCAGTAGATCGCGCGCCCGATCGCCACCGCCTGGCGCTGGCCGCCGGAGAGGTTGCGCACCGGCCGGTCGAGGCGGCGGATGTCCATGTCCAGCGTCTCGATCGCGTCATGGGCCAGCGCCCGCATCCTGCGGCGGTCGAGAATCGGAATGAAGCCGAGCGTGGTGGTCTTCAGTTCGCGTCCGAGGAAGACGTTCTCGCCGACGTCCAGGTTGTCGGCCAGCGCCAGGTCCTGGTAGATGGTCTCGATGCCCATGTCCCGGGCCTGGCGCGGGTTGTCGAAGTGGCGCGCGATGCCCTTATAGACGATCTCGCCCTCGGTCGGCTTGTGGACGCCCGACACCGCCTTGATCAGCGTCGACTTGCCGGCGCCGTTGTCGCCGGCCAGCGCCAGCACCTCGCCGGGATAGAGGTCGAACGAGACGTTGTTGAGCGCGGTGACGCCGCCGAACCGCTTGGTCAGGTTGCGGATCGAGAGCACCGGCTCGCGATGGCCGATTTCCGCCTGGGCGCTCATCAGCCTTCCTCGCTTGCGCGTTCGCCGGTCAGCTTGCTGCGCGACTGGTCGATCAGCACCGAGATGATGATGACGAAGCCGACGCCGATGAACTGGTAGAACGGCGGCAGGTTGATGAAGACCAGGCCATATTCGATGACCGCGATGATCAGCGACCCGATGAGGGTCCCGATCAGGTTGCCGGAACCGCCGAACAGGCTGGCCCCGCCGATCACCACCGCGGCGATGGCGTTGAGCAGCAGCGGCTCGCCCGCATCCGGCGAGCCGGCGGAGAAGCGGCCGGTATAGATGATGCCGGCGAGTCCGGCGAAGACCGCGGCGAGGATGTAGAGGTAGAGCGTCTGCCGCTTCACCTTCACGCCGGATCGCACGGCAGCGGCCCGGTTGCCGCCGATGGCGTAGGTGTACTGCCCGAACCGGGTCTGGCGCAGCACGTAGTGCATGACCAGCAGCGCGACGATCGCCACCAGGATCGGGATCGGAAACTCGCCGAACAGCCGGCCGTTGCCCAGCTCGAACAGCACGTCGTTGCGCACCGGCACCCGGGTCCCGTCGGCGACCAGGAAGCCGATTCCCCGGGCCACGCCGTACATGCCCAGCGTGCCGATGAAGGGCGGCACCCGGAGCCAGGCGATGAGAATGCCGTTGACCGCCCCGATCGCGGCGCAGGCGAGCACGGTCACCACCACCGCACCGATGAAGCCGGCCCCCATGCCGACCAGCGGCTCGAACAGGTTGCAGAACAGCGCGACGACGACGGCGGCGAAGCCGACGGTGTAGCCGACCGAAAGATCGATCCCGCCGGAAATGATGACATAGGTCTGGCCGAGCGCCAGCAGCAGCGGCAGCACCGCATAGATGCCGATGCTGCGCAGGTTGTGCGTGTTGAACACGAAAGACGTGCCGAGGTCGGCGCGTGCCCAGATCTCGAAAAACACCAGGAGCAGGGCCAGGAACAGCCAGGACCAGGCGCTGGTCAGGAACTCGATCAGGCGCGATCCGCTGTCGGCGTTGGGTGAAGCTGCGACGGTCAGGGTCTTGGCCTCCGGCAAGAGGACGCGTGCCAGACGGAGCGGGACGCGCCGCGGACGTGAAACGGGGCGCGTCCGGCGGCCGCGCCCCGCATCCTACAGGAGCAGGCTACTCGCTGTAGACGTACTTCAGCACCTCGGGGTCGTCGACGTTGGAGGCGTCGATGACGGTGAAGCCGGTGCCGATGTGGACCGGGATCGGCTGGCCGGTGAGGTGGGCGTAGGCGCTGACCACGCCGAAGTAGCCGATGCCGGCCGGATGCTGGGCGATCGCCATGTCGACCAGGCCGGACTTGATGTCGTCGACGATCGACTGCGGCGCGTCGAAGGCGACAACCCGCACCTCGCCGGACACGCCGGAGGCGCGCACGCCGTTGGCGGCGCCCACCGCCGAGAACAGGTTGGCGCCGAAGACGCCCGCGAGGTCGGGATTGCGTGCGAACACAGCCTCGAACTGGGACGCGGCACGGTTGGCGTCGTCGTCGTTGAACTGGGTCTCCAGCACGGTGATGCCCGGATAATTCTCCTCGATCTCCAGCTTGAAGCCTTCCTCGCGCTGGTCGGTGGTGGAGATGCCGGGCTTGACGTTGGAGACGTAGACCGAGCCGGAGCCGCCGATCGCCTCGGCGAGCGCGCGCGCAGCCATCCGGCCGCCGAGCACGTTGTCGGAGGCGATGTAGCTCAGCGGGAAGTCGCCGTCGCCGCTGCCGTCCTGGTACATGCCGTCGTCGATGAAGGTGTCGACGGTGATCACGGGGATACCGGCCGCATGCGCCTGCCGCAGCGGCTCGATCAGTTGCACCTTGTCGGTCGGCGCGATCAGGATCGCGTCCGGCTGGCGAGCGATGACGGCATCGAGCACCGGCACCTGCAGGGTCGGGTTGAACTCGGGCGCACCCTGGTACAGCAGCTCGACACCGAGCGCGTCCGCCGCGTGCTGCGCGCCGCGGTGCATGGTGATGTAGAAGGCGTCGGTGGTCAGGCCCGGAATCAGCGCGATCGTCAGGTCTTCCTGGGCGACGGCCGACGAGGCGCCGGCGACGCTGGCGCCGGCGACAATCGTCGCCGCACAGAACAGCTTGCGTAGCATTGAGTCCTCCCGTTGGAATTCGCGCCTTTGCAACCGGCGCGATGGGGTATCAAAGCCGCGCGGGCCGGCGGTGGCAAGCGACAAATGTATCCCGGCCGCTATAGGTGTACGGGCGCGGCCGGGACTACGGTCAACGGACGTTGAAGTTGAGCCGACGGACGATGCTGGTCGGGGGGTTGCGCAGCGGCTCGCCGCAGACGGTGACGCCGCCAGCCGAATAGCAGGCCTGGACCTGCCAGATCGCGTAGGCGCCCTGGATCGGCGTCGTCACGGTATGGGCGCAGACCTGGGTCGTCTGGTTGCACACGCCGGGGGCGCCGGCGAGGCTGCCGTTTACCAGCAGGCGATAGGACGTCGCGCCGGGACGAATCCGCCAGCTGAACTCGGGCGTCCGTGTGCTGACGGTCGCATTCGCGGCCGGAGCCTCGAGCGCTGCCAGCGCGAGCGGAATATGGGCGGTCCGGGCGCCCCCGGTGTTCAGCTTGCAGCGGAGCTGCGGGTTCGGCTCGTTGGAATCGCAGGCCTCGACCTGCCACTCGATGGTCCGGCCCTGCATCACGTCGAGCGTGTCCGGGTTATGGCCCCACGTGGTCCGGTTGTAGGGAACCTGGAACTCTATAGGGTCGTTCCAGCTGCCGTATTGCGGATGGCCGACGACGATCATCTCGACGACGTAGTTCGTCGCGTTGGACGCGGGTGCCCACTGCAGTTGTTGGGTCCACTGCATCACCGCGTTGTGTTGCGGGGCGGTGAGGTTGAAGAAGCCGGGCTCGGCGGCGGCCGGACCGGCCGGAAGCGCGATCCCGAGCGCGATCGCAACAGGCTTCAGGCAGTTGGCGATTCGATGGAACGAGGTCGACGAGGCACGCTTGCGCATGGTTGCTGTCTCTCCGGTCAGCGGGTAATTTCCCCACGTCCTGCGGGACGGCGCGACGGCACCCCACGCGCTCCCCGGCGCGTTCCGCCAAGATCAGCTAGACATAAACCGGTTCGGTTGAAAAGTGCCGCATTGGGCCGGCGGTACTCAGCTCGATCCGACCGGATCGGCCCGCCAATAGTCGGCGGACTGCATCTCGTTCAGCCGGCTTGCCGTTCGCTTGAACTCGAAGGCCAGCGTCTTGCCCCGGTAGAGATCGTGCGGGGGGGCCGCGGCCGACATCACCAGCTTGGTGCGGTGCTCGTAGAGGGTGTCGATCAGCAGCATGAAGCGCTTGGTCTCGTCGTGGCGGTCTTCCGGCAGTCGCGGCACGCCTTCCAGCACCAGCGCGTGAAAAGCGCTACTGAGGGCGATGAAATCGGCGGCGGCCCGCGGCTCCCGGCACAGCAGGCCATAGGGCGCGCGGGCGGTGCCGCGGGCCTGGCGCGGCACCGTCAAAGTGCGGCCGTCGACCTCGAGGGTCATCGGATTGCCCTCGGCGCCGTCGGTGAGGCGGGCGAAGACATCGTCGAGGGCATGGTCGGCGGCCGGCCCGAGCGGGGCGAAGTAGACCGGATGCCCGATCATGCGAGCCATTCGGTAGTCCTTCGCCGCCTTCAGTTCGACCACCGTCATCCTGTCGCGGACCAGGGCGATGAACGGCAGGAAGGATTCCCGCTGCAGGCCGTCCTTGTACAGCAGCTCCGGCGGCCAGTTCGAGGTGGCGACGACGACGACCCCGTGGGCGAACAGCGCGCTGAACAGGCGGGACAGCAGCATCGCGTCGGCGACGTCGGTGACATGGAACTCGTCGAAGCACAGCAGCCGGGATTCGGCGGCGATCTTGTCGGCGAGCCGCGGGATCGGGTCGTCGATCGGCTTGCCCCCCGCCTTGGCCGCCTGGCGCCAGCCGTGGATGGTGCGGTGCACCTCCAGCATGAAGGCATGGAAGTGCACACGGCGCTTGTGGTCGACCGGGGC
>JBHJOG010000023.1:0-19397 GCA_050329975.1 Alphaproteobacteria bacterium
TCCGTGGTCGCCGCCGAGGCTTCGGGCCGCGAGATCCGTGCCCGCGAGGCCGGCTTCGGCGGCCAATTTTTCGCCGAGTCCTTTGTCGACGGCCGCGAGTTCAACTTGTCCCTGCTGGAGACAGCAAGCGGCCTGCGGGTGCTGCCGCCGGCCGAGATCGAGTTCACCGCATTTCCGGCCGGGCGGCCGAGGATCGTCGACTACGAGGCGAAGTGGGACGAGGGCTCCTTCGCCTACGAGAACACGCCGCGCCGGTTCGACTTCCCGCCGGCGGACGCGCCGCTGCTGGCGCGCCTCGCCGAACTGGCGCGGCAGGCGTGGCGGCTGTTCGGGCTCGCCGGCTATGCCCGGGTCGATTTCCGCGTCGACGCCGAGGCCAGGCCATGGATCCTGGAGGTCAACCTCAACCCGTGCCTCACCCCCGACGCCGGCTTCGTCGCCGCGGCCGACCGCGCCGGGCTGGACTTCCAGGCCCTGGTCGGTGCCATCGCCACGACGGCCATCCGGGCGCAGCGCAAGGCCGGCTGATGCTCCGGATCCGCAAGATCACCGACAGCCGCGCGCCGGCAAACGCATCGGCGGTCGAGGAGGCGATGGCGATCATCCGCGCCCAGTTCCCGGGCATGCCGCCGGCGGATGTCGACAAGCTCCCCGACCAGCTCGACAACCCGTTCCGCCACGCCTTCATCGCCGAACTGTTCGTCGCCGAGGACAGCCAGGGGCCGGTCAAGGCGGCGGCGGTGCTGCTCCATGATCCGGACCTCGCTTTCGCCTATCTGGAGGTGATCTCGGTGGCCCCCGACAGCCGAGCCGGCTCGGGCATCGGCGGGGCGCTGTACGACCGCATCCGCGAAGAGGCGGACGAGCTGGGCGCGACCGGGCTCTATTTCGAATGCCTCCCCGACGACCCGGAGACCAGCCCGGCGCCGGCGATCCGCAGGCAGAGCGCTTCGCGGCTGAGGTTCTACGAGCGCTACGGCGCATTCCCCATCGTCGGCACCGACTACCAGGCCCCGCTGAAGCCGGGCGACGCCGACATGCCGTTCCTGGTCTTCGACGGCCTCGGCCGCCATTCGCTGCCGGACGCGGCCCGGCTGCGGCGGATCGTGCGCGAGATCCTGGAGCGCAAATACGGCCACCTGTGCCCGCCCGGCTATATCGACCGGGTGGTGCGCTCGATCCGCGACAGCCGGTTCAGGCTGCGTTCGGCCCGCTATGTGAAGCCGGAGCAGGTCCTTCCCGCCGAGCCGGTCCATGACGGCCAGATTCCCCTGGTGGTCAACGCCGAGCACCTGATCCACCACGTGCGCGAGCGCGGTTATGTGGAGGCGCCGGTGCGGGTCGGCGTCATCCTGGCCGAGCTCGACAAGACCGGCCTGTTCAGGCAGGTGCAGCCGAAAGGCTTCCCGCAGCGGCACATCCGGGCGGTGCACGATGCCGGGCTGGTCGACTACATCGCGCGGGTCTGCGCCGAGACCCCGGCGAACAAGTCCGTCTATCCCTATGTGTTCCCGATCCGCAATGCCGAGCGCAGGCCCAAGGAGCGCTCGGTGCTGGCCGGCTACTGGTGCATCGACACTTTTACGCCGCTGAACCGGAACGTCTGGCCGGCGGCGCGGCGGGCGGTCGACTGTGCGCTCACCGCAGCTGAGGCGGTCCTGCAGGGCGCACCACTGGCCTATGCCCTGGTCCGCCCGCCCGGCCATCATGCCGAGCGGCGGTCGTTCGGCGGCTTCTGCTACTTCTGCAACGGGGCGATCGCGGCCAACTACCTGGCCCCATACGGCCGGGTGGCGATGCTCGACATCGATTACCACCACGGCAACGGCCAGCAGGACATCTTCTACGAGCGCGACGACGTGCTGACGGTGTCGATCCATGGCCATCCGTCCTTCGCCTATCCCTATTTCACCGGCTTCCGCAACGAGAGCGGGCGCGGCCGGGGCGCCGGCTTCAACCTGAACCTGCCGCTGCCGGAGACGATCACGCCGGAGCAGTACCTGGAGGCGCTGGCCACCGCGCTGGACCGGATCGCCCGCTTCGAGCCGGCGTTCCTGCTGGTCTCGCTGGGGCTGGATACCGGGCGCGGCGACCCTACCGGTACCTGGCCGAACCGGGCGGCCGACTTCGGCCGCATCGGCGCCATGATCGGCGAGGCCGGCTATCCGACGGTCGTGGTCCAGGAGGGGGGTTACCGGGTGCGGACTCTGGGCAACAATGCCCGCCACTTCTTCACCGGCCTCGCCGCCGGCGCGCAGACCGCGCGCGCCCGTGCACGCCGAACCAAGCCCGCCCGCGGCCGCGGTCCGACGCGGCCCCGAGGCCTGACTTGGCGCGAGGCGGTCGGGCCCGAGGACGCCAGCCGCATCCGCACCCTGGTGATGGCGACCGGCATGTTCTCGGCCGAGGAGGTCGACATCGCCCAGGAGCTCGTCCGCGAGCGCGTGGTCAGGGGCAAGGCGTCGGGCTACGAGTTCGTCATTGTCGAGCGCGACGGCCAGCTCGCCGGCTACGCCTGCCACGGCCCGATCCCGGGGTCGGAGGTGAGCCACGACCTGTACTGGATCGCCGTCCACCCCGATCACCAGGGCAGCGGCCTGGGCCGCGCGATCCAGCAGCGGGCGGAGGCCGCCATCCGGCGCGCCGGCGGGATGCGGGTCTACGCCGACACGTCGTCGTCGCCCGCCTACGCGCCGACCCGCGCCTTCTATGCACGGATGGGCTTCTCGGTCGCCGCCGAACTGCCGGACTTCTATCGCGTCGGCGACGGCAAGACGATCATGGTGAAGGTGCTGGAGGCGCCACCGCAATGACACTCTGGACTGCGCCGCCGACCATGAAGGTGGCGCCCGGCAATGCCGGCGCAAAGGGTATCGGCGTTTTTGCCACCGCCGCGATCGCCCGCGGCGAGACCATCAGCTGCGACTGCACGATCCCGCTCAGTCCGGCCGACGTGCGGGCCGTCACCCCGACCGTGATCGACCACTATTACTTCGCCCATCCCGAGGACGACGAGTGCGGCCTGCTGGTGCTTGGCCTCGCCAGCCTGTGCAACCATGCCGACCACCCCAGCGCCCTGACGGTCACCGCCCGCGATCCCGACCTCGGTTGGATCGTGACCCTGGTCGCCGCGCACGCCATCGCCGCCGGCGAGGAAATCACCCGCCGCTACGCCTGCCCGGTCTGGTTCGAGCCGGAGGCGGGGTAGCGGCCTGCGACACCGGACATCTTTCGCCCGCCACTGCCTTCCCTGTAGTCTGCTCGATCATCGGGGCTGACGGGGGGAGACGCGGCATGCATCTGGACGAGCGCGGTCATCCGATGACCACAGGCAGCGCGGCGGCAGCCGCGGCGCTGGACTTGGCGATCCACAACTTCCTGCACTGGAAGGCGGCGATCGTGCCGAACCTGCAGGCGGCGCTGGCCGCAGATCCGGCGTTCGGGCTGGCGCATGTGACGCTGGGGCTGGTGCTGCACGGGGCGCGCAACGTCCACTATCGGCCCAAGATCGCGCAGGCGCTGGCGGCCGCGAGCGCGGCCGCGCAGGCGATGACGCCGCGGGAGCGGCTCTACCTGCGCGCGCTGGAGGCGGCGAGCCAGGGCCGGATCGCCGAGTCGGTGAACCGCTACGAGGAGATCCTGCTCGCCCATCCGCACGACCTGTTCGCCCAGCGGCTGGCCCAGATGGAGCTGTTCTGGATCGGCGAGATGGCCTGGTCGGCGTCGATCTCCGAAGGCGTGTCCAAGCACTGGAACGCCGGCGTCGCCAGCTACGGGATCCATCTCTCCTGCCGCGCCTTCGACCTGGAGGAGACGCTGGCCTTCGCCGAGGCCGAGCGGCTCGGCCGGCAGGCGGTGGAGATCGACCCGACCGACGTCTGGGGAACCCACGCGGTGGCCCACGTCATGATCATGCAGGGGCGCCACGCCGAGGGTATCGCCTGGCTCGACGGCCTGCAGCAGCACTGGGCCGAGGCCAACCAGATGCAGCTGCACCTGTGGTGGCATCGCTGCCTGTTCCACCTCGAACTGCAGGAGTTCGACGCCGTGCTCGCCATCTACGACGGCTGGGTGCGCAACCGCGCGCTGCCGCTGCTGCAGGCGATGCCCGATCTCTACATCGACCTGCAGAACGGCGCCTCTATGCTGCTCCGGCTGGAGCTGCGGGGGGTGGAGGTCGGCGATCGATGGGCCGAGCTTGCCGAGCTCGCCCTGCTGCGGACCGACGACCCCACGAGCCCGTTCACCAGCGCGCACTATGCCGCGATCCTGGCCGCAGCCGGCCGCGATGCCGATGCCGAGGGCCTGGTCGCCGCGATGCGCCGCTTCGCCGGCAGCGATGCCGGCACGCTCGCGCCGCGTTACGCGACGGCGGCGATACCGGCGGCGGCGGCGGCGATCGCCCATCGCCGCGGCGACCACGCCGCCGTCATCGCGCACCTGCTACCGGCGCGCCGGATGCTCTGGCAGATGGGCGGCAGCCATGCCCAGCGCGACCTGTTCTTCCTGCTGCTGGCCGATTCCGCGATCAGGGCCGGCCGGGACGACGTGCTGAAACTGGTGCTGCGCGATATCGCGGCCGCCGGTTTCTCCGATCCCGGCAGCCGTATCGGCTACCATGCGGTGGCCGAACGTCTGGCGGCCGCGGAGTAGGTGAGGTCAGCAGGTCGCGGCTACGCGCGGCGTCTTGCGGGGACGGGGGAGAGATCGGGGCCCGCGCTCGGCGTCGGCGAACAGCGCCAGGCAGGCGTCGACCGACAGCGGCCTGCTCAGCAGGTATCCCTGGGCCATCGTGCACCCCTGCTCGCGGATCAGGGCCAACTGCGCCTCGGTCTCGACGCCTTCGGCCGTGGTCTGCAGTCCCAGCTTGTCGGACAGCGCGATCACGACGTCGATGATGTGCCGCTCGACGGAGTCGGGCTGGAGGTCGCGGATGAAACAGCGATCGATCTTGATGCCGTCGATCGGGAACTTGCGCAGGTAGTTCAGCGAGGAGTAGCCGACGCCGAAATCGTCGACATAAATCCTGACACCCAATTCGCGCAGCCGTTTCAGCGTGTCGAGGCTGCGCTCGGTGTCGGCCATCAGCACGCCTTCGGTGATCTCGACGATCAGGTTCTCGCCCGGCATGCCGGAGTCAGCAAGTGCGCCGGCAACCAGCGACACCACGTCGGACTCGCGAAACTGTCGAGGCGAGATGTTGACGCTGGTGGTGAAGTCGAAGCCCCGGTCGATCCACTGCTTCGCCTGGCGGCAGACCGTGTTCAGCACCCAGCGCCCAAGCGGCAGGATCAGGCCGGTATCTTCGGCCACCGGAATGAACTCCCCTGGGCTGATCAGCCCCTTCTCGGGATGGGCCCAGCGCACCAGCGCCTCGACGCCCCGGACCCTGCGGTCGTCGACGCCGAACACGGGCTGGTAGAGCATGAACAGTTCGTCGCGATCGATGGCCGATGTAAGGTCGCGGGCGAGAACGTCGCGCCGGCGCACGGCTTCGCGCATCTCCGGGCGGAAGAAGGCGTAGCGGGCGAGGCCCGCCATCTTGGCGTCCTTCATCGCCATCGCGGCGTTCTGGGTCAGGATCTCCGATGTCGGGCCGTCGGCCGGAAACAGGGTGATGCCGGACGAACACGTCATCTGGATCGAGTGGCCGCTCAGCGCCAGCGGGCGGTCGAGGACTCCGATCAGCCGCTCGGCGAGGCGCGCCGCCTCCTCCGCGTCGGCGACATTCTCGACGATCAGAGCGAACTCGTCCGCTCCCATCCGGGCCAGATAGCCGCGGTTGCCGGCGGCGGTGCGCAACCGGGTGGCGAACTCGCGCAGGATCTGGTCGCCGAGATTGTGGCCGAGGCTGTGGTTGATCTGGGAGAAGCGGTCGAGGTCGATGACCAGCAGCGCCCCGAGTCCGCCGCTCTCCTCGACCCGCCGCACGGTCGCCGACAGCTCGGAGAGGAAGCGCATCCGTACCGGCAGGTCGGTCAGCGGATCGATGTTGGCGAGGTAGTGGAGCCGGGCCTTGACCTGGCCGCGCTCGGCGGCATAGCGCACCGCACGCTCCAGGATCCCGTGGCTGATGTGCTGCTTGGTGACGTAGTCCGCGGCGCCTGCGCGCATTGCCTGCAGGTCGATATCGCGGTTGTCGTCGCCGGTCAGCAGGATGAAGGGCGTCTGGATGCCGGCCGCCTTCGCCTCGGCGATCAGCTCGAGGCCGGAGTTCGGGCCCAGGTGGTAGTCGACCAGGATCACGTCGAAGGGCATCATCCGGATCAGCGCCATCGCCGTGGACGCGCTCTGGCACCACGTGGTCTCGTACCGCAGGTTGGACGCATCCCTGAGGACCGTCTCGGCGAGGACGAGGTCGCCCTCGTTGTCCTCGACGAACAGGACCCTTATGGGATCGTCGATTTGACCGGTCACTGCTGGCATCTGCCCCGTCGTGCGTTTCATGGTCGCGCAACCACAGACTGCACGTCAGGGCTTAATTATCACTAAATCACATAACTCTTCTGTAGTCATGGCCCCGGGGCCGCGACCGTGGGGAATTCCGGGGTTGCAGCGGCGCCGGCTGGGCTAGAATGTGCTCGGACCCAGCCGCAACCAAGGGGGAGAAGATGACGCAGGGCCTGCCACGCGATGACGCCGAGCGCCTGAAGCTGGTGCGCGAGTCCCTGTTCTCGTCGGTCATCGGCGACGTGCTCGACACGATGGGCCTGCTGCACCAGTTCCTGCCGCCGGAGATCCGCCCCCTGGCGCCCGACATGGTGCTGGTCGGGCGCGCGATGCCGGTGGTCGAGGCGGACTATTGCGCCGGCGCCGGAAAAGGGCCGCTCGGAAGCCGGCCCTTCGGCCTGATGTTCCATGCACTCGACGACCTCAAGCCGGGCGAGATCTACCTCACCTCCGGGACGCGCGGCGCCTATGCGATGTGGGGCGAGCTGATGTCGACCCGGGCGATCGCGCTGGGCGCGGCCGGGGCCGTCCTCGACGGCTATTCCCGCGACACCCGGGGCGTGCTTGCGCTCGGCTTCCTCACCTTCTCCCGGGGGTCCTACGGCCAGGACCAGGGCGCGCGCGGCAAGGTGGTCGACTTCCGGGTGCCGGTGGAGATCGGCGGGGTCAGGGTCGAACCGGGTGCGCTCGTCTTCGGCGACATCGACGGTGTCGTCGTGGTCCCGCGCACGGCCGAGGAGGAGGCGATTGCCCTGGCGCTGGAGAAGGTCCGCGGCGAACACAAGGTCGCTGCAGCGATTCGCGCCGGCATGAGCACCGTCGAGGCGTTCGAGACCTTCGGCGTCATGTAGCGACGCGGCACCGGTGCGGGGTCGGTCCGGGCCGCGGCGGACGGACGCGGACTCTCGAATTGACCCTGGGCAACCGCATCCATACACTCCGCGCGCTTTTTGCACCCCCATCGGCGCCGTCGGCGCATCGATGCCTACGCGACGGCCGGCGGCGCGGCCGTTCCTGGAGATTGTCCCGATGCAGCCCACCATCCGGCCGTCCGTGCCGTTTTTTTCGTCCGGTCCCTGCACCAAGCGCCCGGGCTGGACCCCGGCGGCGCTGGCCGGCGCCATGGTCGGCCGCTCGCACCGCGCCGGGCCGGCCAAGAAACAGCTGGCCCAGGTGATCGCCAGTTCGAAGCGGCTGCTGCGCATGCCCGAGGACTGGAGACTGGCGATCGTGCCCGGCTCGGACACCGGCGCCTTCGAGATGGCGCTGTGGACCATGCTCGGCGCCCGCGGCGTCGACATTCTGGCCTGGGAGAGCTTCGGCGCCGGCTGGGCGAACGACGTGCTGAAGCAGCTGAAGCTGCCCGGCGCCCGGCTGATCGAGGCCGGATACGGCCAGCTACCGGACCTGGGACAGGCCGACTGGTCGCGCGACGTGATCTTCACCTGGAACGGCACCACGTCGGGTGTCCGGGTGCCGAACGCCGACTGGATCCCGGCGGACCGCGAGGGGCTCGCCATCTGCGACGCCACCTCGGCGGTCTTCGCCATGGAGATCGAGTGGGCGAAGCTCGATGTCGTCACCTGGTCCTGGCAGAAGGTGCTGGGCGGCGAGGGCGGCCACGGCATGCTGGCGCTGGGGCCGCGGGCAGTGGCGCGGCTGGAGAGCCACGTCCCGGCCTGGCCGCTGCCAAAGGTGTTCCGGCTGGTCAAGGGCGGCAAGCTGGACGAGGCCCCGTTCAAGGGCGAAACCATCAACACGCCGTCGATGCTGTGTGTCGCCGACGCGCTCGACGGGCTGAGCTGGGCGGACGCGATCGGCGGGCTGGACGCGCTGGTCGCGCGCAGCCGCGCCAACCTCGCCGCCGTCGAATCCTGGGTCGACGAAACCCCGTGGATCGACTTCCTGGCCGAGGATCCGTCGTCGCGCTCGTCGACCTCGATCTGCCTCAAGCTGGTCGAGCCGTGGTTCGCCGCCCAGGCCGAGGACGCCCAGCGCGGGCTGATCAAGGCGCTGGTCAAGGCGCTGGAAGACGAGGGTGTTGCCTACGACATCGCCGGCCACCGCGATGCGCCGCCCGGGTTGCGGGTCTGGGGTGGGGCCACCGTCGAGCGGGGAGACATCGAGGCGCTGCTGCCCTGGATCGGCTGGGCCTATGCCGCCCTGCGTCCGGCCAACGTGGAGGCTGCCTGATGCCCAGGGTCCTGATCTCCGACAAGATGAGCGGGCGCGCCGCGGAGATCTTCAGGAGCCGGAACATCGAGGTCGACGTCGTCACCGGGCAGGCGCCGGCCGAGCTGGCAAGGATCATCGGCGGCTATGACGGCCTCGCCATCCGCTCGTCCACCAATGTCACCGCCGATCTGCTGGAGCATGCCGGCGCGCTGAAGGTGATCGGGCGCGCCGGCATCGGCGTCGACAACGTGGATGTGCCGGCGGCGACCGCGCGGGGCATCGTGGTGATGAACACGCCGTTCGGCAACTCGATCACCACCGCCGAGCATGCAATCGCGATGATGATGGCGCTGGCCCGCCAGATCCCGGCCGCCGACCGCTCGACCCAGGCCGGCAAGTGGGAGAAGTCCCGCTTCATGGGCACAGAGCTCGCCGGCAAGACGCTCGGCATCGTCGGCTGCGGCAACATCGGCGCCATAGTCGCCAGCCGGGCCAAGGGGCTGGCGATGAAAGTGATCGCCTACGATCCCTTCCTGTCGCCGGACCGGGCCGAGGAGATCGGGGTGGAGAAGGTCGACCTCGACACCCTGCTCGCCCGCAGCGACGTGATCAGCCTGCACACCCCGATGACCGACCAGACCCGCGGCATCATCGACGCGGCCGCCCTGGCCAAGTGCCGCCGCGGCGTGCGCATCGTCAACTGCGCCCGCGGCGGACTGGTGGTCGAGGACGACCTCGCGGCGGCGCTCGACAGCGGGCATGTCGCCGGAGCGGCGTTCGACGTCTTCGTCGAGGAGCCGGCGAAGACCAACGTGCTGTTCGGCCGCGACACCGTGATCGCCACCCCGCATCTCGGCGCCTCGACCGAGGAGGCGCAGGAGAACGTGGCGATCCAGGTCGCCGAGCAGATGGCGGAGTTCCTGCTGACCGGCGCGGTCTCCAACGCGATCAACATGCCGGCGGTCAGCGGCGAGGACGCACCCCGCCTGCGGCCGTACATGAAGCTCGCCGAGCAGCTGGGCAGCTTCGCCGGCCAGCTGACCGAGACCGGCCTGCGCAAGATCCATATCGAGTACCAGGGCGCGGTTGCCGGATTGAACATCAAGCCGGTCACCGCCGCCCTGCTCGCCGGATTCTTCAAGCCGCTGATGGAATCGGTGAATATGGTCAACGCGCCCGAGGTGGCCAAGCAGCGCAACGTGCAGGTCACCGAGTCCAAGTCCGACACCGCCGAGGACTATGCGACGCTGATCCGTCTGACCGTCGAGACCGAGCGCCGGGAGCGGGCGGTCGCCGGCACGCTGATCGGCGGCGACAAGCCGCGGGTGGTCAACATCAAGGGGATCGCGGTCGAGGCCGAGTTGACCGGGACGATGATCTACGTCGCCAACAACGACAAGCCCGGGCTGGTCGGCCGGCTCGGCACCATGATCGGCGACTGCGGCATCAACATCGGCACCTTCCACCTCGGCCGCTCCGCGGTGGGCGGCGACGCGATCGCGCTGGTCGCGGTCGACCAGCCGATCCCGGACGCCTGCCTGCGTGCGCTGGCCGCCCTGCCCAACGTCACCCAGGCCAGGCAGCTCCGCTTCTGATGGTCGGCATGCCCGATGCCCTGCTGCCCGCCGGTTTGATGGACGGGCTGCCGCCGGACGCCGCCCACGAGGCGGCGGTGATCACCGGCCTGGTCACCGATTTCGCCCTGCGCGGCTACGAGCGGGTCAAGCCGCCGCTGCTCGAGTTCGAGGACGGCCTGCTGAAAGGCGCCAGTACGAGCCTGAACCTGCAGACGTTCCGGCTGATGGACCCGGTATCGCAGCGGATGCTGGCGCTGCGGCCCGACATCACCGGCCAGATCTCGCGGATCGCCGAGAGCCGGCTCCGGCACCGGGCGCGGCCGCTGCGGCTGGCCTATGCCGGCGACGTGCTGCAGGTGCGCGGCAACCAGATCCGGCCGGAACGCCAGTTCGTCCAGGCCGGCGTCGAGCTGATCGGCATCGACAACGCCGCCGCCGACATCGAGGTGATCGCGCTGGCGGTCGACGCGCTGGCCCGTGCCGGCGTGGCGCGGCTGAGCGTCGACCTGTCGACGCCGACGGTGGCGACCGCGGTGCTGGACGCCACCGGGCTGGGCCCCGATGCGGTTGCCGAGACCCGGGCGGCGCTGGATCACAAGGATCCGGCGGCGGTCCGGGCCGCGGCCGGCCCGGCAGCCGACCTGCTGATCGCGTTGCTGGAGGCGGGCGGTCCGGCGGATGCGGCGGTGCCCGCCCTGGGCGCGCTGGCGCTGCCGCCGGCCGCGCGCACCGACATCGCCCGGCTGGCCGAAGTCGCAGCCGGGCTGAGGGCGCGCCTGCCCGACCTGGTGCTGACAGTCGATGCGGTGGAGAACCGCGGCTTCGAATATCACTGCGGCATCGCCTTCACCCTGTTCGCGCCAAGAGTGCGCGGCGAGCTCGGCCGCGGCGGGCGCTACCTGTCCGGGCAGGCGCGGGAGGCGGCGACCGGCTTCTCCCTGTACCTGGATTCGGTGATGCGCGCGGTCGCACCGCCCGAGCCGGCCCGCCGGCTGTGGCTGCCGTCCGGCACGCCCGAGGCCGATGCAGCCGCCTGGCGCGCCCAGGGCTGGGTCACTGTCGCCGCGCTGGCTCCGGCCGCGTCGCCGGCAGCCGAGGCGGTGGCCCAGCACTGTACCCACATCCTGGCCGGCGGTGCGGCGCAGCCGGTCCCGCCGGCAACCGACAGCGGAGACTGAAGCATGGCCAATGTCGCCGTCGTCGGCGCCCAGTGGGGCGACGAGGGCAAGGGCAAGATCGTCGACTGGTTGTCGGAGAAGGCGGACGTGGTCGTCCGCTTCCAGGGCGGACACAATGCCGGACACACGCTGGTCATCGACGGCATAACCTACAAGCTGAGCCTGCTGCCGTCGGGCATCGTGCGCCCCGGCAAGCTGTCGATCATCGGCAACGGCGTCGTCGTCGACCCGTGGGCGCTGCTGGACGAGATCGGGCGCGTCGGCGCCCTCGGCGTCACCGTCACGCCGGACCGCTTTGCCATCGCCGACAATGCCAGC
This sequence comes from Alphaproteobacteria bacterium, assembly GCA_050329975.1. Classification (GTDB taxonomy): domain Bacteria; phylum Pseudomonadota; class Alphaproteobacteria; order CALKHQ01; family CALKHQ01; genus CALKHQ01. The sequence goes on from JBHJOG010000023.1 coordinate 11,699, forward strand.
CTGATCCTGCCGCTGCACCAGGACCTGGACCGGCTGATGGAGGAGGCGCGCGGCGCCCATCGGATCGGCACCACCGGCCGCGGAATCGGCCCGGCCTATGAGGACAAGGTCGGCCGGCGCGCGGTGCGGGTCTGCGACCTGGCGGACCCAGACGCCCTGGGCGAGCGTATCGACCGCGCCTGCCTGCACCACGACATCCTGCGCAAGGGGCTGGGGGCCGACCCGGTCGACCGGACGGCGCTGCTGCAGGCACTGCTGGACGTCGCCCCGCGCATCCTGCCCTTCGCCCGCCCGGTCTGGCGCGAGCTGAACGCGCTGCGGGCCGAGGGCAAGCGGATCCTGTTCGAGGGCGCGCAGGGGGCCCTGCTCGATGTCGACCACGGCACCTATCCGTTCGTCACCTCGTCCAACACCGTGACCGGCAGCGCGGCCGCGGGCTCCGGCCTGGGGCCGAGCGCGATCGGCTATGTGCTCGGCATCGTCAAGGCCTATACCACGCGGGTCGGTTCCGGCCCGTTCCCGACCGAGCTGACCGACGATGTCGGCATCCGGCTCGGCGAGCGGGGGCACGAGTTCGGCACCGTCACCGGGCGCAAGCGCCGCTGCGGCTGGTTCGACGCCGTGCTGGTGCGCCAGATGGTGCAGATCGCCGGCATCCACGGCATCGCGCTGACCAAGCTCGACGTGCTTGACGGCTTCGACGAACTGAAGGTCTGCACCGGCTACACGCTGCGCGGACAGGCGATCGACATCCTGCCGGCGGCGACCGCAGACCAGGCCGCGGTGGAGCCTGTCTACGAGGTGCTGGAGGGCTGGCGGGAAAGCACCCGGGGCGCGCGGCGCTGGGCCGACCTGCCGGCGACGGCGATCAAATATGTCCGCCGGATCGAGGAGCTGATCGGGGCGCCGGTGGCCCTGCTGTCGACAAGCCCGGAGCGGCTGGATAGCATCATGGTCCGCGACCCGTTCGCCGATTGAGCCCGTGACCGACGGAACCCCGATGGCCCGTTCCTGCCTGGCGCCGATCCTGCTGCTGGCGGCGCTGGCCGTGCCAGCCGCGGCGGCCGACATCCACGGCCGGATGCTGCCGGTCGACGAAGGCCCGCGCGACCCGGAGTTCGCCGCCTTCCGCGCCGAACTGCTCGACGCTATCGCCCGCATGGATGCCGAGTACGTGCTGTCGATCACGCCCGAAACCCTGGACACGGGCTCGCTGATCGACGAGTACGGCGCCGACCTGGGCCGCCGCGCTCTCGAGCTAGGCTGGATGCCGCAGGCGGTCCCGATCGAGCAGTGGGACCTGTGGCCCGCGCTGGCCGGGATCCTTGAGAACGGCGGCCGGTTCGTCGAGCCGGGGAAGTTCTGCGCCCCCTATTTCCACACCGAGCTGACCGAGGCGCTGGCCACAGACCCCGACTACCGCTACGGCGTGGTCACCGCCGACCAGCTCACGGTCTACATGCATCCGACCACCGCGACCTATGTGCTCGGGCAGGCCGAACTGGGCGACATTCTCCAGCTCGTCAACCCGGGCGGCATGGACGTGCCGGACCGGGAGGACGCCAGCGCGGTTCGATTCGAGGCGATCTGGTTCGGCGACCAACCAGCCTATGCCGACACTGCGGCGATCCACCGGCTGGGCGGGCTTTATGCCTGCTTCGCCAAGGACCGCATCCTCGACCGCTGGCAGATGATCTCGTTCGGCGCGCCGCGCGGACGGGAATGAGTCGGGGGGTGTCACCCCCCATCTGGGGGATGACGGGCACCGGCAGCGGTTGCATGGTCGCGCGCCTTTCCGCGGCGCTGCCGCGGCCCGGCTACTCGGAACGCCAATCGCGCTGTCCACTGTCGTGCGTTCCGCGCCGCCGGCCGCCCCGATCCGGCGCGGCCGGCGGCGGCATTTTTCCACCAGCAAGGCTAGAACAGGCGGCCACCGTCGGGAACCGGCCGGTCGACGCCGATCAGCACCACCTCGCCATCGGCATCGGGCATGCCGAGCACCAGCACTTCCGACATGAACTTGCCGATCTGCCTCGGCGGGAAGTTGACCACCGCCGCGACCTGCCGGCCGATCAGGTCGGCTGGCGTGTAGTGCCGGGTGAGCTGGGCCGAGGTCTTGCGCTCGCCGAGCTCCGGCCCGAAATCCACCTTGAGCTTGTACGCCGGGCGGCGCGCCTCGGGAAACTCGGTCGCCTCGACGACGGTTCCGACCCGGATATCGACCTTCAGGAAGTCGTCGAAGCTGATCGTCACCTGCGCCCTCCAATGCGATCACCCGATTCGCCGAGGCAGGATGATGCCATGACCCGAAGGTCGGGGAACCGGCAAGGCCGCAAATAGAAAGGCCGGCGTCCTGCCGGCCTCTGGACCTGACGGCGCCGGATCGACCGGCGCCGAAGCCTGTACGAGAACTCAGGCCTGCGCGCGCGCCAGCGCCTGGACTTCGTCCATCGCCTCGCCGATGCGCTTGCTGATCACGCCGAACGCATCCTGGTTGGCCTTCAGCACGAGCTCGTTGATCTCGTGGACGTTGTTCAGGGTCGACTGATAGCCGCGCTTGGCGATCTCGGCCTGCTTCGCGGTCTGGGCGGCGACAGTGCCTTCCGCCATCACTTCGCGCACGGCGCTCAGCGACTGCTCGTAGCTTTGGCGCACCAGCTCGCTCTGGCGCTGGGCGATGGCCTGGAAGCCCTCGCTCGCCAGCTTGCCGGCCGCGCTGAAGGCCTCGAAGTTCCGGCGCTGCGCCTCGACGAGGGCCGCGGTATCGATGTTCGGCATCTTGAACTGCGAGAACTGCGAGAACATCTTGGCGAAATCGAAGTCGCCGGTGCCGTTGGTCTTGCCAGCCATGGGGGTCCCCTTTTGCAAGCGGTTGGTTGGTGCTGCAAAATTGTGCAGCGCACAAGCCCCTATGTAGGCCCCGCCCGCATGTGATGCAAGCGTTTTTTGTGCAGTGCAACAAAGCCTCGAAAAGTGCAGCTAAGCCGTGGCTTCCACGGGCTCGGCCGGGCCGTTTCGACTCGCTTCGGTTCGCGCACGCAACATGGGTGACAGCCGGTGCAGCCGGCGAAGGTTGCGATCCAGCGCCGCCATCGTCCGCCCAAGATCCGGGCTGTCGTCGGCCACCCAGACCCGGAGCGTTGCTGCATATGCGAGGGCCAGCGCCCGCTCCAGCACCGCCCCGGCAACGCCCTGGACCGGCACGCCGGCCGCCGCCAGCGCCCAGCGCATGGCGCGCAGCATCGCCGGCGCAAGCACCAGCCCGGCGACCGGCTGACTGCGCCAGTCGCGCATCAGGACGAGGATCGCCGGTTTATAGGGTCCCAGTGCGTCGAAACGACGCATCAGCGTGTCGAACAGCAGGTCGTGCGGCGTCTCGTTGGGATCGCCGGGGGTGGCGCCCTTCAACATCGCCTGGTCGACGCGGTTGACGAAGGCGCGCAGGACGCCGTCGCGGCCGCCAGTCGTCCGGTAGAGGGTGGCAAGGTCGACGCCGGCACGGGCGGCGATGGCGTCGGGCTGCGCGGCGCGCCAGCCGCGCTCGGCGATCAGCGCCATCGCCGCGTCGATGATGCTGTCGGTGGGATCGGTCTTGCGCGGCATCTCGCTTGCTCCTTCACCTGGGACCGGGATCTGCGGCCGCCGTTGCCCATGCGCCCGCGGCATCGCATTTCGGGTGGCTTTGGCGGGCACGTTGAATATATAGCGCGATTGCGGATAGAATTTGTCCGCGGATCAGTCCACGGCGGCGCGGGGGCGCGCCACCCCATGTTATTCCCAGGGCAAGCCTGCCGATCATGAAGCGCGGTTCCCGAATCAGGACGTCGCCGGCTTCGGATGCCGGGTCGGCAGGTCTGTTGTTTCCTGCCGCGCTGATCCCGCGCGGCGGGCTGGCGGCGCTCGCCCGGCGCCAGCCGATGTTGACCTCCGAGGAGGAACGCGCGCTGGCCGCCCGCACCCGCGAAGGCGATGCCGCAGCCGCCGAACGCCTGATCGCCAGCCATCTGCGCTGCGTCGTCGCCCAGGCTCGGCGCTACGCCCGCTTCGACCTGCCGCTGACCGACCTGATGCAGGAAGGCGCCATGGCGCTGACCCAGGCGGTGCAGAAGTTCAATCCCGACGCCGGCGTCCGGCTGGCGACCTACGCCCGGGCCTGGATCCGCTCGGCGATGCAGGACTACGCCGTGCGGACCTGGTCGCTGGTGCGTATCGGCGCCGGCGCGCGCCAACGCCGCCTGTTCCTGGCGCTGCGCCGGATCGCCGGCGAACTGGTCGACGGCGCCGACCAGCTCGGCGAGCGGCTGAGCCGCGACATGATCGCGACGCTCGCCCGGCAGTTCGAGGTGCCGGCCCGCGAGGTCGTCGCCATTGCGCGCCGGCTGGCCGGTCCCGACACCTCGCTGGACCGCCAGGCGCCCGACGGCAGCGGCGAGCCGTCGGAGCCGCTGATCGGGCGGCTGGCCGACGACCGGCCGACGCCCGAGGAGCACGCGATCGCCCGCAACGCACACAGCGTGCGCCGCGGCGCACTCGGGGAGGCGCTGGCCGCGCTGACCCCGCGCGAGCGGCTGATCATCACCCGCCGCCACCTGGCCGAGGCAGCCGCCAGTTTCGGCGCCATCGGCGGCGAACTGGGGCTGTCCAAGGAGCGCGTCCGGGTGCTGGAGAAGAAGGCGATGGACAAGCTGCGCGCCAGGCTCGGGCCGCTGTTCGGCCAGCTGTCCCAGGCCTGAGCCACGCTGGCGTCCGCTCGGCGTTCCTGCGATCCTGACCGCCGGCTGGCGAGTCGCAGCGGCAACGGATGCCGGTAAACCACCTTCCTACATGACAGATTCCCTTGACGTGGCAACGAGATAGCCGCTCTTTCTGAATCCTGGTTGGAACAGAATCGGATGAGTCGAGGATTTGCCCATCGGTGCGGCCACGACAGTCGGGACGCCCGTGCATGCTGACCGGTCGCAGGATCACCGACCGGGCGGCGTTGCAGCGCGTCCGCGACCACCCGTTCGGCAGGCTGAACGCCCGGCTGGCCGGGCTGACGCCGGCGCCGGGTCTGGAACCTGCGATCCTGTCGGTCGGCGAACCGCGGCGCCAGCCGCCGCGCTTCATCGCCGACGCGATCGACGCCCATTTCGCCGACTGGAGCCGCTATCCGCTGCCGGCCGGCATCCCGGAGCTGCGCCGGGCCTGCGCCGACTGGCTGCAACGACGCTACCGCCTGCCGGAGGGCATGGTCGATCCCGAGCGGCAGGTGATGGTGGTCTCGGGCACCCGCGAGCCCCTGTTCCTGGCTGCATTGCTGGTGGCGGACGCGGCGGCGGTCGCCAGCGGCCCGCCGCTGGCGCTGATGCCGGACCCGGCCTATCACGTCTATCGGGCGGCCGCGATCATGGCCGGCGCCGAGCCGGTCCACGTGCCGGCGCGGGCCGAGGACCGCTTCATGCCGGACTTTGCAGCGCTCTCGCCCGAGATTCTGGACCGTACCGCCATCTGCTACCTGTGCAGCCCGGCCAACCCGCAAGGGACGGCCGCGTCGCTGGACCGGCTGATCGCCGCCGTCGAGCTTGCGCAACGGCACAACTTCGTGCTGGTCGTCGACGAGGTCTACAGCGAGCTGCATGCGCCCGGCGGCCCGCCGCCGGCGGGGGTGGCGGAGGCCTGCGCGGCGGTCAACCCCGACATGCGCAACGTGCTGATCCACCAGTCGCTGTCGAAGCGGTCGAGTGCGGCTGGCCTGCGCTCGGGCTTCGTCGCCGGCGACGCCGACCTGATCCAGTCCTTCCTGCTGCTGCGCAGCTACGGCGGCTGTCCGACGCCGATCCCGCTGCAGCACGCCGCGGCAGCGCTCTGGCAGGACGAGGCGCATGTGGCGGAGAACCGGCAAGCCTACGACGCGGCGATGGTCCTGGCGCGCGAGATATTCGGCGACGCCTGCGGCGCTCGGCCGGACTGCGGCTTCTTCCTGTGGCTCGACGTCGGCGACGGGGAGGCCTTTGCGGTGCGGGCCTGGGAGCAGGCGGCGGTGAAGGTGCTGCCGGGCAGCTACATGGCGTTCGGCGACGACCCCGGCGGCCGGGTGGCCGGGCGCTATGCCCGCATCGCCCTGGTGGATCCGCCGGAGAGTCTCGGCCCGGTGCTGCGGCGGCTGGCGCCGCTGGTCGGATGAGGGAGGCGGCGCGGCGATGGCGGTGACAGCGTCCGACAGCCGCGGCCCCCGAAACGGCACCCGAAGCGGCACCCGCGGCGGCACCCGCAGCAGCAGGGAGCGTGTGCCGTTCCTGCCGCCGGCGGCGGCCGCCTTCGTGCGCCGGCGCATCGCCGAGGCGTGCGGACTGGTGCTGATGTCAATCGGCGCGGCGCTGGCGCTGGCGCTGCTCAGTTACGATTCCGCCGATCCCTCGTGGAACACGGCGTCGGACGCTCCGGCGACCAACTGGCTCGGCGTCCCCGGCGCCTATCTGGCCGACTTCCTGCTGCAGACGATCGGCATCGCCGCGGCGATCCTGGTGATGGTGCTGCTCGCCTGGGGCTGGCGGCTGATCGCCCAGCTCGGGCTGGCGCCGCTGTGGCTGCGGCTGACCGCGCTGCCGATCGCGATGATGCTGACCGCGGTCGCCTTCTCGGCCGTGGCCGCCGGCGAGGCTTGGACCCTGCGGGCCGGCCTGGGCGGCGTCGTCGGCACCGTGCTGCTCGCCGACCTGACCGCCCTCGGGTCGAGCCTGATCCGCAACCTGCATCCGGTCGCGGTCGCCTGGATGGCCGGGATCGCGGCGGGGCTGGCCTTCCTGCCGGCGGTCGCGCTGCGCCGCCGCGACTGGGCGGCGATTGCCCGCGGCACCGCGATCGCAGTCGCCGGCACCGTCCGCTGGCTGGTGGGCTTCGTCGGCCGGCGCCGCAGCTGGCGCCGCGAGCCGGTGGCTCCCACCCTGCGCGAACCGCGGCTCGCCCGCAAGATGGACGCCGACGCCGCGCCGGCGCGCAAGTCCGCCCCGCAGGTCGACCGGCCGGCCGGCCCCGCCGCGCTCGACGACGACCCCAGCTTCGATGCGCCGGCCGCAGCCGAGCCGAAGCCGGTGCGACGCGTCGTGCAGAGCCAGCACAAGCTCGATCTCGGCGACCCGCAGTCCTTTGTCCTGCCCGACATCGCGCTGCTGAACGAGCCCAAGGTGGTCCGCGGGCGCAAGATCGACGAGGCCGGGCTGACCAACAACGCCCACCTGCTGGAATCGGTGCTGAAGGACTTCGGGGTCAACGGCGAGATCGTCAAGGTGCGGCCGGGCCCGGTGGTGACGCTCTACGAGTTGGAGCCGGCGCCGGGCACCAAGACCGCCCGCGTGGTCGGGCTCGCCGATGACGTCGCCCGTTCGATGAGCGCGGTGTCGGTGCGCGTCGCCGTGGTGCCGGGCCAGACGACGATCGGCATCGAGCTGCCGAACCGCGACCGCGAACTGGTCGCCCTGCGCGACCTGCTGAGCAGCGACGACTTCGACAAGGGTACCGTGAAGCTGCCGCTGGTGCTGGGCAAGGACATCGGCGGCCTGCCGATCATCGCCGACCTGGCGAAGATGCCACACCTGCTGGTCGCCGGCACCACCGGCTCGGGCAAGTCGGTGGCGATCAACGCGATGATCCTGTCGCTGCTGTTCCGGCTGCCGCCGGACCAGGTGCGGTTCATCATGATCGACCCGAAGATGCTGGA
>JBHJOG010000024.1:0-18883 GCA_050329975.1 Alphaproteobacteria bacterium
GACGGCAACGGCTTCCGCGGCGACGTGATCGAGCTGGTGCGCGCGCTCGCCGTGCCGGTGGTGCGCTATCCCGGCGGCAACTTCGTCTCGGCCTACAACTGGGAGGACGGGATCGGCCCCCGCGAGCAGCGACCGGTCCGCCTGGACCTGGCGTGGCGCACCCGCGAAACCAACGAGGTCGGCCTGCACGAGTTCGCCGACTGGTGCGCGGCGGCCGGCACCGAGATGATGATGGCGGTCAATCTCGGGTCGCGCGGGCTCGACGCGGCCCGCAACCTGCTGGAGTACTGCAACCATTCGGCCGGCTCCTACTGGAGCGACCTACGGGCGAAAAACGGCCGGCGCGAGCCGTGGAACGTGAAGCTGTGGTGCCTCGGCAACGAGATGGACGGTCCCTGGCAGGTCGGACACAAGTCGGCGGCCGAGTACGGCCACCTCGCCAACGAGACGGCGAAGGCGATGAAGGCCTTCGACCGCTCGCTCGAGCTGGTCGTCTGCGGCTCCTCGCACAGCAACATGGCGACCTACCCCGAGTGGGAGGCGACGGTGCTCGACATCTGCTACGAGAACACCGAGTACATCTCGCTCCACATGTACTTCACCAACTACGAGAACGACGTCGCCAACTACCTGGCGCTGAACGAGAAACTGGACCGCTACATCGGCACCGTCGCCGGGGTGATCGACTACACCAAGGGCAAGAAGCGCTCGAACAAGACCGTCGCGATCTCGTTCGACGAGTGGAACGTCTGGTACCACAGCCGCCTGCAGGACCGCGAGAAGATGGCGTCCGCCGACTGGCCGACCGCGCCGCACCTGCTGGAGGACATCTACAACTTCGAGGATGCGCTGCAGGTCGCCTGCATCATCAACACCTTCATCCGCCGGTCGGACCGGGTCCGCATCGCCTGCCTGGCGCAGCTGGTGAACGTGATCGCACCGATCATGACCGAGCCCGGCGGCGGCGCCTGGCGCCAGACCACCTACTATCCGTTCTGGTTCGCCTCGCGGTTCGGCCGCGGCACCGCCCTCAACCTGCTGGTCCGCTCGCCAAGCTACGACGCGGAGAACGCCGACGGGGTTCCGTACCTGGACATCGCCGCCGTCCACGACGCCGACAACGCCACACTGAGCCTCTTTGCCGTCAACCGGCACCCGCGCGAGACGCTGGAGACCGCGGTCTCCCTCCAGGGCTTCGGCGCGCCGCGCGTGATCGACCACCAGGTCATGCAGCATCCGGACCTGAAGGCGACGAACTCCGTCCAGCGTCCGGATGCGGTGGTGCCGCAGGCCGGCAACCCGGCCACCGTCAGGATCGAGGAGGGCGGGCTGCATGCGCGGCTCGCGCCGCTGTCTTACCAGATGATCCGGCTGGCCGTCTGACCCAGCGCATTCATACCGGAGTTCATGATCTATATCTGGTATCCCGTTGACCGTCGGGGCGTTTGACTTTACGTTTTCGGGCGAGCGTGCCACGGCGACGATCTGCGACCGCGACACCGAACAAGAATGGCGCGCCGGTTGAGGAAGCGACCAACAGGGAGGAAATATCTGATGCGCTCATCGCTTGCGTTGGCCAGTTGTCTGGCGCTTGGGATCGCCGCTTCCGGCGCCCAGGCTCAGGACGACATCGTCGTCCCGCTCGAGGACATCCCGCGGGAGCAGACGATCATCCTTGAGAACCCGCAGGGCACCCTTCCGGTCCCCGACAATTTCAACATCTGGGTTCCCGGCGTCTACCCGTCGAACGGGCTGCAGCAGCTGGCGATGGACACGCTGTGGTTCATCGACCCCGAGTCCGGCCTCGACGGCCCGGTCTACAACTCGCTCGCCTCCGGGCCGCCCGAATACAACGACGACTTCACCGAGATGACGGTGAACCTGCGCGAAGGCATCTACTGGAGCGACGGGGTCGAGTTCACCGCCGACGACGTGGTGTTCACGGTCGAGCACCAGATGGCCAACCCGGGCACGATCTGGGGTCCGCGGTTCAACACCGGCGTCGAGAGCGTGGAGGCTGTCGACCCCTACACGGTCCACTTCCGCCTCAAGGGCCCGAACTCCCGATTCCACACCACCTTCGCCGTCCGCTGGAATGCCTGCTGGATCATGCCCAAGCACGTGTTCGAGACGGTCGACGACATCATGAGCTACCGCTTCAACCCGCCGCTCTCGATCGGGCCCTATGTGCTGCACAGCTTCGATCAGAACGGCTCCTGGTACATGTGGGAGCGCCGCGAGGACTGGGACCGCACCACCATCGCCCCCTATGGCGAGCCGACCCCGCGCTACGCCGTCTACCAGGACGGCGGCCCGGCCGACCGGCGGGTGATCGCGCTGCAGAACGGCGACCTGGACGTCATCCACGACATCTCGCCCGAGGGCATGTTCTCCCTGGCCGAGACCACGCCGACCGCCCGCGGCTGGTTCCCCGGCTTCCCCTATGCCCATCCGGACCCGACGCTGCCCTCGGTCCTGTTCAACCACCAGAACCCGCTGTTCCAGGACCGGCAGGTGCGCTGGGCGCTGGCGCTGCTGATCGACATCCGGGCGGTGTCGATGGCGAGCTATCGCGGCGCGGCGACCATCTCGGCGATCGCGATCCCGCCGACCGGAACCCACCCGGATGACTATCACGGGCCGATGCAGGACTGGCTCGCCAGCTTCGAACTGGACACCGGCACCCGCACGATCAACCCCTACAATCCCGACGCCGGCGCCGATATCGCAGAGCAGCTGCGCCCGAGCATGGGCGAGGCGATCCCCACCGACCCGGCCGCGATCGCCAAGGCGTTCGGCATGGGCTGGTGGCGCCAGGATCCGGAGGCGGCGGCCGAGCTGCTGCAGTCGGCCGGCTTCACCCAGGACGGCGACGAATGGCTGACGCCCGACGGCGAGCCGTTCCGCATCCGCCTGATGGTCGAAGGCGACACCAGGCCGGTGATGACGCGCGCCGGGACCATGATCGCCCAGAACTGGCGCCAGTTCGGGATCGACGCTGAAATCGTGACGGTCGGCCCGGAGATCTTCAACCGGCTGCGCCTCGGCGACTACGACGTGGGCATGGGCTGGTCGATCGAGACCTGGGGCGGCCACCCCGACCTCTCCTTCTTCCTGGAGAGCTGGCACTCCGGCTACATCGTGCAGCCGGGCGAGAGCCAGCCGCCGCGCAACTGGCAGCGCTGGCAGCACCCCGAGCTCGACCGGATCATCGAGGCGGTCCGCGGCATCGGCTTCGACGATCCTCAGGGCGTCGACCTCGGCCGCGAGTTCGTCGAGCTGATGGTCGAGGAGATGCCGATCATCCCGATCATGTCCTACAACGTGTTCTCGGTGGTCAACGAGCGCTATTGGACCGGCTTCCCCACCTCGGAGAACCCGTACGCCAATCCGGTGTCGAACTGGGCCAACACCCGCTACATCTTCCCGATGCTGGAACCGGTGCAGCCGTAGGGCCGAGACCAGAGGCGGGGCGATAGGCGTCGCCCCGCCTGCAACGCAGGATGCGCCCCCGCCGGCGAGGCAGGATGCGAGTGACACCCTGATGCATGCCTACGGCCTCTATTTCCTGAAGCGCCTGGGCCTCTTCCTGGCGGTCGTGGTCGCAGGGATCACGGCCGCCTTCTTCATCACCCACATGACCCCGCTCGACCCGGTCGAGCAGACCATCACCACGCTGTCGGCCTATGGCCAGACCAGCCCGGCGGCGGTGGCCGAGATGCGCCGGGTGCTGAACGAGCTCTACGGCACCGACCAGCCGCTTATGGCGCAGTACCTGAACTACTGGCGGCGGCTGGTCACCGGCGACCTGGGGCCGTCGCTGTCGTCCTATCCGACGCCAGTCTTCTCACTGATAGCCCGCGCCATTCCCTGGACCTTCGGCCTGCTGGGCACCGCGACGGTGCTCTCCTGGATCATCGGCAACTACCTCGGCGGGCTCGCCGGCTACTACCAGAACAACCGGCTGCTCAAGACCGTCGGCGTGGTGGCGATGGGGTTGCAGCCGATCCCCTACTACATCGTCGCCTTTGTCGTGCTGGTGCTGTTCGGCTCGGTCTGGCCGATCCTGCCGATCAGCGGCGGCTACGCCCGCGGTCTGACGCCGGGTTGGAACCTGGACTTCATGCTCTCGGTCGTCGCCCACTCGATCCTGCCGGCGCTGTCGCTGCTGCTGGTCGGGCTCGGCACCTGGTTCCTCGGCATGCGCTCGCTGGTCTCCAACATCGTCACCGAGGACTACGTCACCTATGCCGAGCTCGCCGGCGTCGACCGGCGCCGCATCCACGGCGCCTATGTGATGCGCAACGCCCTGCTGCCGCAGACCACCGGGCTCGCCATGTCGCTCGGCACCATCTTCTCCGGCACCGTGATCACCGAGTACGTGTTCTCCTATCCGGGCCTCGGCCGGCTCCTGATCCTCGGGGTCACCGCCGGCGACTACAACCTCGTGCTGGGGGTGACCTCGATCTCGATCATCGGGGTCGCGCTCGCCGTGTTCATCGTCGACATGCTGTACCCGGTCCTCGACCCGCGCGTGCGGCTGAGCTGAGGCGGGGGGTGGGCACGCGATGCTGATCGTCGTCCGCGACCTGGTCCGCTACAACCGCGAATTCACCGTCGGCGCCCTGCTGACGGCGACGGTGGTGATCTTCGCGCTGCTGTCCTTCTTCGCCCCGCACCCGCCGATCGACATCTACGTGGTGCCGCCGGACGTGCCGCCGTCCTCGGCCTATTGGTTCGGCACCAATTCGCGCGGGCAGGACGTGTTCTGGCAGCTCACCTTCGCCATCCGCAATACGCTGGCCTTCGGCCTGGCGGTGGCCCTGCTGAGCCGGATCATCTCGCTGGTGATCGGGCTGACCTCCGGCTACCTCGGCGGCTGGGTCGACCGGGTGCTGATGTTCGTCAACGACGTCTTCGTCTCGATCCCGCTGCTGCCGATCCTGGTGCTCTGCTACTTCGTCTTCCGCGAGGACATGACCTGGGTGACGCTGGCGCTGATCATGGCAGCACTTGGCTGGCCCTATGATTCCCGCCTGATCCGCTCGGTGGCGATGAGCCTGCGCACCCGCGAGTTCACCCGCCACGCCGTGTTCTCCGGCCTGACCACGCGCCAGATCCTGGTCGGCGACCACCTGCCCTATGTGATGCCGATCGTGTTCTCCACCACGATGGCGAACATGATCTGGTCGATCGGCATGGAGGTCACGCTCTCGGTGCTCGGCTTCACCAACATCAACGTGCCCACCGTGGGCAGCATGCTCTACTGGGCCAACCAGCACCAGGCGCTGGTCGCCGGCACTTGGTGGTGGCTGGCCTTTCCGGTGATCCTGATCGTGATGATGTTCGTCGGGCTGTTCCTGCTCGCGGTCTCGATGAACGAGTATATCGACCCGCGCAGCCGGCTGCGTCGGATGGGGGCGTAGCCGATGGCCGACGTCCTCACCGTCAGCGGCCTCAAGGCCTATTACCAGATGCGCTACTACGGCATCGACCGGGAGGTGCGCGCGGTCGACGACATCAGCCTGACGGTGCGGCAGAACGAGGTCTACGGGATCGCCGGCGAGTCCTCCAGCGGCAAGAGCTCGCTGGTCAAGACCCTGGCGCGCGCGATCCGGCCGCCGCTGAACGTGGTGGACGGCTCGGTGGTCTACGACTTCACGGATCGCCGGATCGACATCTACGCCCTGAGCCGGCAGGAGCTGTCGGATATCCGCTGGCGGCACCTGTCCTACATCATGCAGGGCTCGATGAGCGTGCTGAACCCGGTGCGGCGGATCTGGAAATCCTTCGTCGACTTCGCCGAGCCGCACATGGACCTGCCGCGGCCGGCCTTCGAGCGCGCGGTCGCCGCCCATCTCGAGCGCCTCCATCTCGACCCGGCGGTGGTCCGGGCCTATCCGCACGAGCTCTCGGGCGGCATGCGCCAGCGGGTGACGATCGCGCTGGCGACCGTCTGCCGGCCGGAATTCATCATCGCCGACGAGCCGACGACCGCGCTGGACGTGGTGGTGCAGAAGGACGTGCTCGCGCTGATCCGCGAGGTGCAGCAGGCGATGGGCAGCTCCATCGTCTTCGTCACCCACGACATGTCAGTGCACGCCAACATCGCCGACCGGGTCGCCATCGTCTACGCCGGCCGCATCGTCGAGGAGGCGCCGACCGCCGACCTGTTCCGGCGTCCGCGCCACCCCTATACCCGCCACCTAGTGGCCAGCCTGCCGCGGATCGGGGACACTAGCCCGAAACCGTCGCTGGAAGGGCGGCCGCCGAACCTGGCCGAGCCGCCGCCCGGCTGCCGCTTCCATCCGCGCTGCCCGATCGCGATCGCGCGCTGCAGCACCGAGGTGCCGCCGCTGGAGACGATCGAGAGCGACCATCGGGTGGCGTGCTGGCGGGCGGGGGAGGCTCCGGCCCTGCAGCCGCTCGCGCTCGCGGCGGCGCCGGCATGACCGCGCCGCTGATCGAGGTGCGCGACGTCCACAAGGTGTTCGCCACCGGCGGCGTGCTGTCGCGCCGGCGCGACCATGCGGTCAACGGCGTCAGCTTCGCGCTCCCTGCCGACACCCCGGAGATCTTCACCATCATCGGCGAGTCCGGGTCCGGCAAGACCACGATCGCCCGGATGATCCTCGGCAACGAGGTGCCGACGCGCGGCCAGATCCTGGTCGCCGGCCGCGACGTCACCCAGCGCCGGTCGCGGGCCGAGCGCCTGGCGTTCATGGCGCGGGTGCAGCCGATCTTCCAGAACCCGTTCGAGGCGTTCAACCCGCTGAAGCGGGTCGACCGCTACATGGAGATCACCGCCCGGCGGTTCCTGCGCGCCCGAACCCGCGCCGAGATCGAGCGGCCGGTGGAGGAGGCGCTGGAGAATGTCGGCCTGTCGCTGCAGGAGGTCCGGCGCCGCTATCCGCACGAGCTGTCCGGCGGGCAACTGCAGCGCACCGCCATCGCCCGCGCCCTGATCTGCCGGCCGGCTGTGATCGTCGCCGACGAGCCGGTATCGATGGTCGACGCCTCGCTGAGGATGTCGATCGTCAACCTGTTCAAGCGGCTGCGCAAGGAGTTCGGCGTCTCGATCATCTACATCACCCACGACCTGGCCACCGCCTACTACATCAGCGACCGGCTGGTGGTGATGCAGAAGGGCCATGTGGTCGAGGCCGGCCCGGCCCGGCCGATCCTCGACGCGCCGATGCACCCGTATTCGCAGCTGCTGAAGCGCTCGGTCCTCTCGATCGACGATGCCGGCTCCGGCCGGATCGTCGCCGCCGACCGGGCGGCGGCCGACGCCATCATCGGCCGCGGCGCGCTCCAGCAGGTCTCCGACGGCCGCCTGGTGCGCCTGGCCTGACCGGCGCGCGGCCTACAGCGCCCGCGCCTCCACCTTCCGATAGCTGTCGGCCCAGGGCCGGACGCGCTCGAAGGCGGCGCTGGCCGCCAGCACGTCGGAATCCGCCCAGCGCCGGCCGACGATCTGCAGGCCGACCGGCAGCCCGGTGGTCGACAGCCCGGCCGGGATCGAAGCCGCCGGGTTGCCGGAATAGTTGATCAGGTAGGTCGGGCACCAGCCGATCAGCGGGTCGATCGGCTCGCCGTTGATCTCGGTCGGGCCGCGGGTTCGCCCACGCTCGGCGTTCTTCACCGGCAGGCAGCACAGGGTCGGGCCGACGATCAGGTCGTAGCGGCCGAGCGTGCCGTGGATCGCGTCGTAGATTTCGGTGCGGATCGCCTGGTCGCGGAAGAAATCGAGCGCCGTCATGTCCTTGTGGGCATCGAGCAGGGCGAGATATTCCTCCGGCAGCTCGTCGCGATGGTCGCGCAGCACGTCGGCGCCAAGCGCCTTCAGCGACTCGAAGGCGAGGATGTTCATCGGCATCAGCATCCGGCACCACAGCGCGCTCAGTTCCTGCTGCGGCCGCTTGATGCCGAGATCGACCTCCTCGACGATGGCGCCCGCCTCCTCGAAGGCGCGCACCGCCTGCGAGATCACCCGGGCGACCTCCGGCTCGATCGGGAACACGTCCCAGGACGGGCTGTAGGCGATCTTCCAGCCGCGGATCGAACGGCCGAGCGCGCCCAGGTAGTCGACTGTCTGGTCGACGGAGAACGGGTCGCGCGGATCGTGGCCGCCGATGGCCGTCATCACCAGTGCCGCATCCTCCACCGTGCGGGTGATCGGGCCCTCGAACAGGAACGGCATCATGCCGGCGAAGGCGTTGGGCCGCGACAGCTGCGGCACTCGCCCGAAGGCGGCCTTGAAGCCGTAGGTGCCGGACCAGGACGAGGGGATGCGGATCGAGCCGCCACCGTCGGTGCCCTCGGCGAAGGACAGCAGCCCGTCGCCGACCGCCGCCGCGCTGCCGCCCGACGAGCCGCCGCTGTTGCGGCCGATCTCGAACGGGGTGCTGGTCGGGCCGAACAGCAGGTTGTCGCAGCAGCCGCGGAAGCCCATCACCGGGCTGTTGGTCTTGCCGACCAGGATCGCACCGGCCTGCTCGATCCGCTCCGAATAGCCGCAATGGGCATCGACGACCGCCTTGGCCATCGACGGGATACCGCCGAAGGTGGCCGGCCAGCCGGGCTTGAAGTCGAACAGGTCCTTGATCGCGGTCGGCACCCCGTGCAGCGGACCCAGGGGATCGCCGCTCCCGGTGGCGCGCTCGGCCTCGACCGCCGCGGCGCGTGCATCGGCGAAGCCGAGATGGACCAGCGCGTTCAGGCTGGGGTTGCGGCGCTCGATGCGGTCGATCGCCGCCTCGACCACCTCCACCGGCGACAAGGCCCTGCGCCGGATCAGCAGCGCGATCTCCGCCGCGCTCTTCCAGGCCAGCTCATCCGACAGCGACATGCGTTCCCTCCGGTTTCTCGATGCCCCATTCGCAGATTAGCGCAGCACCCCGCAAGCCGAAACGTTTCCGACGCGCCCGCCTCAATCCCGTGGCAAACGGACCACCGCCCAGCTGTTGTGATGCCGGTTGCCGCAGCGCTTGCAGCGCAGCCGATGCTCCAGGGTCACCACCGTCGCCTGCTCGCCGAACCGGCGGCGGAGGTGGTCCGGCACCAGGGTCGCCTGGTGCCGGCAGGCAAAGCAGGTGACCGACAGCACGTGCCAGCTGCGCAGGTCGCGCAGGCGGATCGCATATTTCGGGCCGATCGATTCGTTCCTGTTACGTTCCATTCCTCCATCGATTCCAAAACCGCAGCCAGATGGCAAGGGGGATGACATCGCCGCCCGGATGCCGCTGCAGGACGAGGCGGTGCGGCAAATCCACCCGGACGTGCCGACCGCCCGATCGGCGCAACCGATTGTTTACCGCGATCGGGCACCATCGCCGCGGTTCACGGAGATCTCGAGAGTACAATGATTCGCCAAGTCCTCTATGTCAGCGCGATGTCCCCCGGCGTCGAGCCGGCCGACATCGCCGGCCTGTTGCAGCAGAGCCGCCGCAACAACGCGCGCGACGGGCTGACCGGCCTGCTGCTGTTCACCGGCGAATCCTTCCTGCAGGTCCTCGAGGGTCCCGACCCGGCCCTCGCCCAGGCGCTCACCCGGATTTCCCGCGACAAGCGCCACAGCCAGCTGCTGATCCTGCTCGACCACGCGGTGGCGAAGCCCAGTTTCGCCGGCTGGACCATGGGGTATCGCACCATCGCGCCGGAGCTGCACTGCGACGGCGCCGCTTTTCCGCTGACCCGTCACGCGTTGGCGGCGCGGATGGCGGCCGACGACGGAACCCTGCACACGCTGCTGAAATCATTCTGCGACGTCGAGTTGGTCGACGCCTGATCCCGCTGCGCCCGGGGCTGGCCCCGCGTGGCGCGATCGGCCACTATGCGGCAATCGCAACCGGGGGACGTGCCGGGGGGAAACGGGGTGGAGCGGCAGAACCCGCGACGGGGGACCGGCGTCGTCGCGCGCCGTGCTTGCGCCATCGCCTGCGCGGCGCTGGCACTCGCGGTCGTGCAGCCGGCAACGGCCGATGTGGTCGAACCGGACGGACGCGCGACGCCGACTGCGCAGGAGCGGGCGGCGCTGAACGCGCTGGGCGTGGTCTATCCCGACGGCGGCCTGGGCGGAACCGCCTTCCTGGTCGGCGATTGCGACGTGCTGGTCACCGCGAAGCATACGGTGTTCGACCGCGCCGGCCGGCCTCGTGCCGATCGCTTTCTCTACTATCCTATGAACGGCGACCACGCGATCGAGGCGCTGCTGCCGGGCAGCATGGCCGGCAACGGCAGCGGCGAGACTGCCGACTGGGTGGTGATGCGTCTCGCCGAGCCCGACACCGGCTGCCGGCCGTTGACCGTGGCGGCGGTTGGCGGCGCCGAACTGCTTGCACGCGCCGAGGCGAGGTTCGACAGCGCAGGCTTCCATGCCGACCTGGGCGGAGAACTGATGATCAGCCGCGGATGCACCATCGTCGCCGCCTGCCGCGACGCGGCATTGTCGAGCGCGGTCTTCACCCACGACTGCGACACCGATGTCGGCGCATCCGGCTCGCCGCTGTTCGCGGCCTCGCCGGCCGGCGTGACCGTGTTCGGGATGCACATTCGCGGCCATGGCCCCGGCGCGGACATCTGCAGCCGCAGCAACCTCGCCCTGCGCATCGACGGCGCCTTCCATGACGCAATCGGGCAGATGATCGCCGCCCCTGCCGCTCCCGGGCCCCGCCGCCGCCACCCGGGCGAACGTTGACCTTCAGCCGTCCTTCGGCCCCGCGCCGCATAGGCGGTCGAACTCGTTGAGCGCCAGGGCGATGTGGTAGAACGTGCTCGCCGGCGCGTCCGGCGTCATGCCGCGTCCCTCCGCGTCGAGGCGGTCCTGCCAGGTGCCGTTGGCGCGCAGATAGCGGTCGAGCAGCCGGGAGACGGCGGCGGCGGCCCGATCCAGGTAGACCCCGTCGCCGGTGCGTTCGTGGATCGCCAGCTGGCCCTTGATCTCCTCGGTCTGCGGCCAGGCGCGCTTGGTTGCCAGCAGCGGCGTTCCGTCGGGTGCGCATTCCTCGATCAGCAGGCCGTCCGCGGCCCGCCCGTGACGCTCGGCGGTGGCGTGGAGGGCGAGCGCTTCGCCGGCGTCGAGCCCGGTCCGCTCGGACAGCCGCTGCAGCAGCCAGGCCCATTCCATGTGGTGGCCGGGCTCGAAGCGCTGGTTGGCCGCCGGCTGCCAGTCGTCGGTGAAATACTCGCCGAGCATGGCGTGCGCCGGATCGAACCAGTGCCGCTGGAACAGGCCGTAGATCGCCCGCGCGCGGTCGAGGTAGTCGGCGTTGCCGGTGGCGTCGAAACAGGCGAGGCAGGCCTCGAGCAGGTGCATGTGCGGGTTCTGCCGGCGCGGCGTCTTCGCCGGCAGGCTCTCCAGGTAGCCGCCATGGGGCGAGGCCAGCCGCTGGTCGAGGAAGGCGAAGGTGCGGTCGATCCAGCGCTCGGCGCCGCAGCCGGGGGCCGCCCGCAGCAGCCAGGCGGCGGCGAAGATGCCGAAAGCCTGTTCATAGGCGTCGCGGGTGCCGTCGATCACCGCGCCGGCGTCGTCGACCGAGAACACCCAGCCGTCGTCGGCGGCCCAATAGGTCTCGGCGGTCCATTCGAAGGCGCGCAGGACCAGGTCGCGGGCGCGCGCGTCGCGGTAGCGGATCGCTGCGTCGGCATAGACGTAGATCTGGCGCGCCTGGACCCGGAACCGCCGCGGCACGCCGGTGACCGGCGCCCCGTCCGGGGTCAGGGCCTCGATGAAGCCGCCGGTCGCAGGGTCCACCCCCGCCTCCGCCCACAGCGGCAGCGCCGCATCGCGCAGCCAGGCCTGGGCGCGCGCGTTGACTGCGGCGCAGGACAGCGGCCCGGATCGGGCGTCGCTCATTCCCATGGCATTCTCTCTCGGTTGTTTCGTCAGGCGGCGGAGGCGGTTCTGCCGGCCCGGCCTTCGTCCGCGCGCGCGCCGGACTGCGCCGTTTCCGGCGCGGTCGCCTCGGCCAGGCCCATCGCGAGCGCCGCCTGCTTGACCTGTTCGGCCAGGTCGCGGCGGCAGATCAGGATCGCATCGCCGGTCTCGACGACGATCAGGTCCTCGACCCCGATCAGCGCCACCGGCTTCTCGGTGCGCACGTAGCAGCGCCGGCTGTCCAGAGCAAAGGTCCGCCCGAGCAGGGCATTGCCGTCGCCGTCCTTCTCCTGCAGCTCCCAGATCGTGCCCCAGGAACCGATGTCGCTCCAGTTGGCGTCCAGCGGCGCGACCACGGCCCGGTCGGTCCGCTCCATGACCGCATAGTCGATCGAAATCGAGCCGGCGGAGGCGAAGGCGTCGGCGCCCGGGCTCAGGATCCCGTTGTCGAGCGTCCGGGCCGCCCAGGCCGCCGCAACCGGGCCGTGCACCTCCGGCGCGTAGCGGGCCATCTCGTCGAGGATGCCGGCGGCCGAGAACACGAACATGCCGCTGTTCCAGTAGTAGCCGCCGTCGGCGACGAAGCGCTCGGCACGCTGGCGGTCGGGCTTCTCGAGGAAGGCGGCGACCGATGCGACGCCGGCAAGGCCGTCCACCCCGTCGCCGCTCCGGATGTAGCCGTAGCCGGTATGCGCCTCGGTCGGACGGATGCCGTAGGTGGCCAGATAGCCGGCGCGCGCCGACGCCGACGCCGCCTTGGCCGCGACCGCGAGGGCGGCCACGTCGCCGATCATGTGGTCCGAGGGCAGCACCCACATCAGCGCGCCCGGGCGGACAGCGTTCAGGTACTCGGCGGCGAGCGCGATCGCCGGCGCGGTGTTGCGCGCGCAAGGCTCGACGATGATGCATTCGGGAGCGACCCCGATCGCCTCCAGCTGGGCGGTCACCAGGGCACTATGGGCCGCGCTGGTGACGATCAGCGGCGGGGCGCCGGTGACCCGCCCGGCGCGCAGCACCGTCTGCTGCAGCAGGGAATGGCTGCCGGCCAGCACGTGGAACTGCTTCGGGTGGGACGGCCGCGACAGCGGCCAGAGCCGGGTCCCGGAACCGCCGCAGAGAATGACCGGGATAAGATCGGACATGGGCATCGATACTGCTCCTTCGCCGGAGGGCATAGCACCCCCGGACCATCTGCCTCTACCTGCAAACGTCTGGCGCCTTGCAAACTTCCGGCCATGGCGCCCGGCGACAGATGTAGTTCGAATCGCCGGATTGACTCCACCCGGACGGCACGGTTACCTCGGCGACGCCGCAGCGATGCGGCATCGCGCCATGCCGGCGCATCATCAGTGGGAGAAAGTCGTGATTTCTGCGGTCATGCCGACATACAGCCGGATCGACGTCGCGTTCGACCGGGGCGAAGGCGCCTACCTGTATGCGCAGGACGGCCGACGATTCCTCGACTTCGGCGGCGGCGTGGCAGTGACCTCGCTCGGCCACTGCCATCCGCACCTGGTGGCGACTCTGCAGGCGCAGGCCGGCCGCCTGTGGCACACCTCCAACCTGTACAACATCCCCGGGCAGCAGAGCTTCGCCGAGCGGATCTGCGCCAATTCCTTCGCCGACACGGTGTTCTTCTGCAACTCCGGCGCCGAGGCGGTCGAGGCCGGGATCAAGATGGTGCGCAAGTACCACAGCGAGACCGGCCATCCCGAGCGCTATCGCCTGATCTGCGTCGACGGCGCCTTCCACGGCCGGACGCTCGCCACCATCTCGGCCGGCGGCCAGGAGAAGATGCTGAAGGGCTTCGGCCCGCCGGTGGACGGCTTCGACCATGTCGGCTTCAACAACCTGAACGAGATGCGGGCGGCGATCACCCCGCAGACCGGCGGCGTGCTGATCGAGACCGTGCTCGGCGAGGGCGGGATCAAGCCGGTGAGCCTGGACTATCTGCGCGGCGTGCGCGCGATGTGCGACGAGTACGGCCTGCTGCTGTTCATCGACGAGGTGCAGACCGGCATGGGCCGCACCGGCAAGCTGTTTGCCCATCAGTGGTCGGAGATCGTGCCCGACGTGATGGCCATCGCCAAGGGGATCGCCGGCGGCTTCCCGATGGGCGCCTGCCTGGCGACGGAACGGGCGGCCGGCGGCATGGTCGCCGGCAGCCACGGCTCGACCTTCGGCGGCAACCCGCTGGCGGTCTCGGTAGCCAACGCCGTGCTCGACGTGATGCTGGCGGACGGTTTCATGGAGAGCGTGCAGGCGCGCGGGCGGATGCTGTGGGACGGCCTGGTCCGGATCGCCAAGATGCATCCCCACGTCTTCGCCGAGGTGCGCGGCCCGGGCCTGATGCTCGGCCTGCGCTGCGTGCCGCCCGCCGGCGACGTCGCCGCGGCCCTGCGCGAGCAGGGCCTGCTGGTGGTCGGCGCCGGCGAGAACGTCGTCCGGCTGCTGCCGCCGCTGGTCATCGGCAAGGCCGAGGTCGACGAGGCGCTCGACATCATCGGCCGGGTCGCCGCTTCCTGGCCGAAGGCGACCGCGGCCTAGGATCAGGCGGTCGCGGACCCGCCGGTTCGCGACCGCCGCCGCTGCTCAGCCAGATCCCAGCCCTGCCGGATCAGAACGAAGATCGCCAGCACGGCGCCGACGGCGACGATCAGCGCCAGGGTCTGGGCCTCCACCCCCCGGGTGACGGCGGCCGTCGCCAGCGCGATCAGCGCGACGACGGCGAACAGCCCGCCGAGCGCGAAGGCGGCCGGCGGGCTCTCCGGCGTGACGATCGGGATCAGCCGGGGCGGCCATCCGCGACAGGCGATCAGGCGAAACACGACCAGGATCGACAGCGCGGCGACGGCGAGCGCGATCATCGACCCTGCCCCGCCGGTCGTCGAGGCCACGACCAGCGCCAGCAGGGCGACGATGATACACGCCGCGCCGCGCAGCCACGGCACCGCCGCGATCCAGACCGGCGACCGTCGCGAGCGGAGGCCGAGCCCCTGGGCCGGCATCGGCGTCGCAGCCGGCAGATGGGCGGGGCTGGGGCGAGAGCCATGACCGCCGGCCATGTGCAGCGGCATCGGCCCCGTGTCGCGCAGCCTGCGCGGATCGGTGCCGCGCCAGCCGAGCCGGATCAGGGCCATGACCCCGACCACCGCGCAGCCGAACGCCGCCAGCCCGCCGTAATGAGCCGCACCCTCACGCTCGCTCGCCGCGACCGCCAGGCCGGCAAGGCCGATCACGGCCAGTATCCCGCCGAGCAGGAATCGCGCCGGGTATGACATTGCTTGCTCCTCAGCCGATATGCCGCCGCTTCCCTACCAGGGTCGCAGCCGGCGTCAAGCGGCCTTTGCCGAGGCGACCGCCGGCAGCGTGAGCCGGAATAGCGTACCCTCCGGGCTGGTCCGCTTGAGAGCGATGAAACCGCCCTGCGCGGTCAGCAGTTCCCGGGCGATGGCCAGGCCGAGCCCGCTGCCGTCGGCCTTGCCGGTGCCGGAGAAGGGCGTGAACAGCGTTTCGGCGATCTTCGCCGGAATGCCGGGGCCGTTGTCCTCGATCGACATCTCGAGCCGGTCGGCCGCCGTCGCGACGATCACGGCCACCTCGCTTGCCCCCGCCTCCAGCGCATTGCGCATCACGTTGTCGACGGCGCGCCGCAGGTGCTCGTGGTCCATGTGCAGCACCAGGTCGGGCGGCACCGTCGTCGTGATCGCCGCCTCGGGATAGCGGGCCGACAGGTCGCCCGCGATCTCGCCCAGCAGGTCCGCCAGCACGAAGCGGCTCGGCCGCGGGATCGGCGCGTCGCGGCGTGCGAAGCTGAGCACGTCGCCGCACAGCCGGATCGCGCGCTCGATCGCGGCCGCCACTTTCGGCGCCTGCCGCTGCGCCTCGGGATCGGCGCTGGCGGCCAGGCTGTCGGAGACCAGCAGGGCCGACGACAGGATGTTGCGCAGGTCGTGGTTGATCTTGGCGACGGCGGCGCCGAGCGCGGCGAGCGCGCTCTTCTGGCGCAGCGCGTCGCGCAGGCTGAGCTGCATGCTGGCCAGGTGCCGCTGGGCGAAGCCGATCTCGTCGCCGCGCCGGCTCGGCTGGATGGTGCGGGTGACGTCTTCAGGGTTCTCCGCGAAGCGGTCCATGCTCTCGCTCATCCTGCGGATCGGGCGAACCGTCAGCCACTGCAGGGCGAGGAACACCAGCGCGGCGGTGAACAGCGAGATGACGACCGACAGCTGCAGGATGCGCCAGGAGTAGTCGAGCATGTCCCGGCGCAGCGGCCGCTCGTCGACGAGCATGGTCACGTCGGCGCGCGGGTCCTTCGGCGGCGAGCCCCGGATCGCCAGCACGCGGTTGCCGTTGCTGAGCAGGGTGTCGAACGCGTCCCAGATCAGGCCGAAGAAGGTCTGCTCGCGCAGGTCGATCATCAGGTCGACCGCCGGCAGGTCGTCGTCGGCGACCATCAGGTCGAAGCCGCCCGGCCAGGAGATGTCGACCTTGTGGGCGTCGAGCATGGTGAGGATGTCGCGCCGCATTTCCGCCCGCAGGTGCTGGTCCGGCGTCATTCTGAGCGTCAGCGTCGCCAGGTGGCCGTCGTCGATCTTCTCCTGCAGGTAGACGACGCGGTAGCGCGCGATCGAGGGCGCGTAGATCAGCACCTCGGCCAGCATGACGAACACGACGGTCAGCACCAGCAGCCGGGCGGACAACCCGCTCGCGAAACTGGGCAGATGCAACGGTCTGCGCGGCATTCTGCAGTGAGTAGCCCATTGGGGCCGCCGCAAACAAGGGCTTCAGGTTCAGCCGCTTACGGCACGCCGCAGCGCACCGGCAGACCCAGGGCCGACCAGGCCATCAGCTCGTCCATATGCCCTCCCGAACTCCACTGCTGTCCGGTTGAGCGGTTCGGGTTGCGGCCCGGCCATCCAACCTAAGCACGTGATGGCCGGTAGGCCATCGCCCTCCGACTTGTTCGGGGGTTGGCCCGGCCATCTCAGGGGGAGTGCGCACTCGGCGGGAGATGCCCGGGACAAGCCCGGGCATGACGTGGATTGTAGATCCTGCACGGAAGCATCCTCTCACTGATTCTGCAGACGTCGCCGTTCGACGTCGTGAGCCGATATCTGGACGGAGCGCCGCAATCCGACGGGCGGCACTCCCGCGTTGTCGATCCTCATGGCGCTGTGAAGCAGTCATCGCCGCATCAGATCTCGACGCCCTGAAGGGACGTGCATCGGGTGCTCCGGTTGCGATAGGTTTCCTCGACCTGTCAACGGACAAGAAGCCCATGAAAGAAACAACTCGATCCAGAATCATTGGGGCGGCAGACACTCTGTTCTACGAGCATGGGCTGCGCAGCGTAAGCGTGGATGCGATCGCGGCGCGTGCCGGCGTCACGAAACGTACCCTGTATTATCACTTTGCGAGCAAGGACGAGCTGATCGCCGCCTATCTGGCCGCGCGAGACGCTCCCACCGTGGAGCGATATCGCACCTGGCTCGGCGATGACGATCGGCCGTTGCCCGATCGGATCACGACGATGTTCTCCGCCCTGGCGGCGTTCGCCAAGCGCCCGAAGTGGCGAGGTTGCGGATTCACCCGCGCGGCGGTGGAACTCGCCGGTCAGCCCGGACACCCGGCCGTCGTGATGGCGGCGGATCACAAGAAACGCTTCGAAAGCTGGCTGACGGAGGAACTGCGCGGCGGCGGCGTTTCGGACGCGGCGCTGGTGGGGCGGCAGGTGATGATCCTGCTCGAAGGGGCGATCGCGCACATGCTCATTCATCGCGACGTTGCCTATGCGCTGGCTGCCGGCAAGGCGGCGGCAGCACTGGTGGCAGGCGCGCTTGCCGAAATGCCCGCGGCGGCGCAGACGAGAACGGCCCAGATGGCGTGACAGGCAGGGGCCTGTGTATACCCACTAGTGAGTTTTCCATCCTCGGCTCGCCCCTATCGTGAAGCGTCTTTCACGAGGAGGAAGCCGTTGCCAAACCCCCCTGCCGGATCCTGGACGCCGGCGCTGATCCTGTCGCTTGTCGCCGCCGGCACCATCCTGTCCCTGTCCATGGGGCTGCGGCAAAGTCTCGGCCTGTTCGTGGAACCGATGATGCGCGACACCGGCATCACCGTCGCGACGTTCGGCCTCGCGATGGCCGTCCAGAACCTGGCCTGGGGCATCGGACAACCCTTCATGGGGGCTCTTTGCGACCGTTTTGGCGGGCGTCTCGTCGTCGTCATCGCGTCGGTGCTGTATTGTGCCGGCCTGTTTCTGACCGCGACCGGCAGCCAGGTCGGGCTCTATCTCGGAGGCGGCCTGCTGATCGGGCTGGCCGTCGCGGGAACCTCGCACGGCGTGCTCGTCGGCATCGTGTCGCGTCTTGCCACGCCGGCAGTGCGCGCGACGGCCATCTCCATCCTGGCTGCGGTCGGCTCGCTCGGCACGTTTGTCATCGCGCCGGCCGCGCAGACGATGATCGACGGCTGGTCCTGGCAGGTCTCGCTCGGCGGGCTGGCACTGCTTGCCGCGTCGATGGCGGCGGCGACGCTGCTGTTCCGGCGCGGCAATGCGGACGCGCACGCGCAGGCACCGTCGCAACCCGTCGATGCCCGTCGCGCGATTGGCGAAGCGCTCGCCAACCGGACTTTCGTCATTACCACCGTGGCCTTCTTCGCCTGCGGCTTCCAACTGATATTCATCGCGACCCATCTGCCGAACTTCGTCGGCATCTGCGGTCTGCCGCCGTCCGTCGGCGCCCAGGCGATCGCGCTGATCGGCATCTGCAACGCCGTTGGCACCGTCGTCGCCGGCTATCTCTGCCAGCGCTGGGGCGACCGCAACGTGCTCGCGCTGATCTATCTGTTGCGGACCGCATCCATCGCCGTCTTCTTCGCCTTGCCGGTCAGCGTCGAGACAACACTGGTCTTCGCTGCCGCGATGGGCTTTCTCTGGCTGAGCGTCGTTCCTCCCGTCAGCGGCCTGATCAACGGCCTGTTCGGTCCGGCCAATTTCGGCGC
>JBHJOG010000025.1:0-14007 GCA_050329975.1 Alphaproteobacteria bacterium
CCGACCCGCCAGTAGTCGCCGAACTTGTAGCCGCCCGGCCCCATCACCAGCACGTTGTTCTGGTGGCCGATCGGGGTCAGGAAGGAGCAGGAGCCGCCGATCGCGACCGCCATCAGGAACGCGTCGATGTCGACCCCCAACCGGATGGCGATCGTTGCGGCGATCGGCGCCATCACCACGACGGTCGCCGCATTGTTCATGATATCCGACAACGTCATGGTGACCACCATCACCAGGATCAGGATGACCACCGGGTCCAGCGTCCCGGCCAGCGACAGGACGCCGTCGGCGATCAGTTGGCTGCCCCCGCTGGTCTCCAGGGCGCCACCCAGCGGGATCATCGATCCCAGCAGA
Source organism: Alphaproteobacteria bacterium (assembly GCA_050329975.1). Classification (GTDB taxonomy): domain Bacteria; phylum Pseudomonadota; class Alphaproteobacteria; order CALKHQ01; family CALKHQ01; genus CALKHQ01. Next base: position 355 of record JBHJOG010000025.1, read on the forward strand.
ATGATCACCGGCCAGTCTATGGCGTCGTAGGCTGCGCGCGCAGTGATCGACTGGCCGACGATCATGACCACGACCGCGACTCCGAAGGCGACCTGGACCGGCAGCACGCCGAACGCCGACAGCAGCAGCGCGGCGAGGAAGACAAGCACCGGCAGCCAGACCCGGCGCTGCACGGTGAGCAGCAGCGCGCGGGGCGCCAGCGGCAGGCACCCGATCTCGCGCACGATGTCCGGCAGGGCATCGACCTCGCCATGCAGCAACAGGACATCGCCGGCGCTGAACTGGACCTGGCCCAAGCGATGGCGGAACGGTACGCCCTCGCGGGCGATCGCCAGCAGGTTGATGCCGTAGCGCCGACGCAGGCGCATACGGTCGGCGGACCGCCCTTCCAGGCGCGACCGCGGCTGCACCACGGCCTCGATCACCCCGACCTCGTCGCTGCGCAGGTCGCCCAGGTCGAAATCTTCCCGGCCTACGAAGTCCACCCCGCTCTGCCCGACAAGCTTGTCCAGGTCCGTCGGGTCCGCCCGGACGATCAGGATGTCGCCGGCCTCGATCTTCTCCATACGCAGGCTGGCGTAGCGCCGCTGCGCTCCCCGGATCAGCCCGACAACCATGACCTGGTGCTCGGCCTGCGCCTCCAGTTCGCGCAACTCGGCGCCGACCAGCTTCGACTCCTCCCCGATCCGAAGCTCGGAGACATAGTCCCCGATCTGGAACAGGGCGTCGGCCGACTGCTTGCCCCGCCGGTTCTTCGGTACCAGCCGCCAGCCGACCAGCACGATGAAGACCACCCCGGCGGCCGCGACCACCACGCCGACAGGCGTGAAGTCGAACATGCCGAAGGGCGCGTCGCCAAGGCGGGCCCGGTAGCTGGCGACCAGGATGTTCGGCGGCGTCCCGATCAACGTGGTCAGGCCGCCAAGGATCGTGCCGAAAGCGAGCGGCATCAGCACATGCGACGGCTGGGCCCCGACCTCGCGCGAGGCGCGCAGCGCCAGCGGCATCAGCAGCGCCAGCGCGCCGACATTGTTCATGAATCCCGACAGCAGCGCACCGACGAAAGTGAGCACCGCGATCAGCGAGACCGGCCCCCTGACCCAGCGCAGCAACCCGGTTGCCGCATAGTCGAGCACACCCGAATCCTGGAGCGCGCGGCTCATGATCAGCACCGTCGCCACCGTGATGACAGCCGGATGGCCGAAGCCCGCGAAGGCCTCCTCCGGCGGCACCACCTGCAGCAGCGTCGCCGCCATCAGGGCGGTGAACGCGGCCACGTCGAAGCGCACCGGCGCCCAGATGAACAACACGAGTGCGCCGGCCAAAACGGCGAAGATGATCATCTGGTCGGCAGTCACGGCAGCTCCTGTCCAGGTCGCAAGGCAGCGGAACACCCTGGCCCCTGTTTCGTCGCACATTCACCAGCCTGCGCTGTTGATTGCAACAGCGACCGTAGGCGAAAAGGATGCAGGCGTGACGATGTCCGGATTGGCCGCCCGGTCAACAGGGCTCGTGCCCGAAGCCGCCGGAGCGGCTAGGATCGTAGGCGAGACCGAAAGCGAGCCTGGAGATACGCATGATCGTCGAGCAGATCTGGACCGGAAACGCCTATCGCAACTTCAACTACCTGATTGCCTGCCCCGAGACCGGCGAAGCCCTGGCGATCGATCCGCTCGACCACGTCAAGTGCCTCGCGGCCGCCAAGGATAAAGGCTGGGACATCCGCCAGGTGCTGAACACCCACGAGCACCACGACCACATCGGCGGCAATGCCGCGATGATCCAGGCCACCGGTGCGACCCTGCTCGCGCACCGCAACGCGAAGGACCGGATCCCGGGCGTCGACCGGGGGCTTGCCGCCGGCGACGTGATCAAGGTCGGCAGGACGGTGGATATCGAGGCGCTGGACACCCCGGGGCACACCATGAGTCACATCTGCCTGCTGACCCGGACCGACCATCCGGCGCTGGTCTGCGGCGACACCCTATTCAACGCCGGGGCCGGCAACTGCCACAACGGCGGCCATCCGAGCGAGCTTTACGACACCTTCGCTCGCCAGCTGAGCGCGTTGCCGGACGATACCCTGGTCTATCCCGGCCACGACTATTTCGCCAACAACCTGAAGTTCACCCTGAACCGCGAGCCCGACAACGCGCGAGCCGAGATCCTGCTCGCCGAGGTTGCCGACCAGGACCCGAGCCACGCCATGATCTCGACTCTGGCGCTGGAGAAGGAGGTCAACACCTTCTTCCGCCTGCACAGCCCGAGCGTGATCGCCGAATTGCGCAAGAGTTTCCCCGACTTGCCGGACGAGCCGGATCCCAAGACGGTGTTCCTGAAGCTGCGCGAACTCAGGAACAGTTGGTGAGTGGACAGCGCGGTCCAATCCGCGACTACAGCTAGGAGCGACATGCGATGCGGGCGATCCCCACTATATTGCTGGCAGCCGTTCTTTCCGCCGCCCCGGCCGGTTTCGCGGTCGCCTCGGAGCAGGCGCAGGCCCTGCTGGACCAGGCCGCGATCGACTGCAGCGACTATGAGGGCGGCGAGTTCTCCGCCAGCCCGTCCTGGCTCACCGCCGTCGACTTGACCGGAGATGGCGTCGACGACGAGATCGTCGACGAAGGCTTCTTCCTCTGCACGTCGACCGAGCAGATGTTCTGCGGCGGCGTCGGCTGCACCATCCACGCCATCGTCGACGGCCAGCGTTTCGGCTGGGTGGCGTACAGCTGGACCGTCGTGGAGTGGGAAACCAGCCGCATCCTCCTGCTGTCCCGCCACGGCACCATCTGCGGCTCCCCGGCGACCGACGATGCCTGCTACGAGGCGCTGGTCTGGAACGGGAACCGGTTCCTGTCGGTGGCGCCGCCGCCGATCGAATAGGTTCCATTGCCCTTGCCGACATGGACCGGGAACGCGTTGGACGCCACGCCCCGGGCAGGCCCTGAAACGGACGCCGGCTTAGGATCCGATTGCAGCCGGTTGGTCGACCGATCGATCGGCTACTGGCATTGATTGCCCTCCACCACCCGGTACTCCAGAGCCTCGTCAGTCCCCAGGAACGTCATCAGCAGCGTGTCGGCCTGCGGCATCGACACGGCATAGCAGTCCATCACCGCTCCGGTGTAGGTGCAGAGCTGTCCTTCCTCCTCGATCCTCCAGGCGACCAAGCGGTCGAGGTCGGCGGAATCGTCGAAGCTGTAGTCGTAGAGATCCGGGTCGAGATAGGTGCAGCCGAGCATTTCCTGATCCGCCGCCTGGAATACGCTGCGCCCCGCGAGCGCCGTGCGCAGGCTCGCGCCCGGCGGTGCCGATTCGGATGCCGTCGCGGGGACAGCAGATGGTGCCGGACCGCCGCTCTGGCAGGCAGCAGCCAGAAGGGCAACGCAAAGGACTACCGGGGGGCGGCCGGATCGGAGGAGTTGCGGAATCATTGCGGCTTGTCTCTCTGTACATCCTTCCCCGGATGAGCCGGGGTTGCGAGTCGCAGAGTAGTCGGGTGGGGGCGCGCGCGACAGCCTGAACTGAGCTCCTGCAAACGCGCGACAGGCGCCGTACCGCGGCTCGAGCGAGCCTGTCCCGTTGCTATGGACGGGGAGGCAACGACCCGCCCCACCGGGTGTGGATCGCCTTCTCCACTGCCTCGGCTGTCAGGCCTGCCATCATGGTACCCGTGGTTAGGGTGTCGTAGCCGGGCCAGTCGACCAGGTCCTCCACAGTTTCGGGCGTCCTGACGACCAGTCCGTTTTCTCCCCAGGGGGCGTAGTGGACATCGCGCGTGGGACCGAACAGTCCCACCGTCGGCCGACCCGTTGCCGCCGCCAGATGCATCATCGCGGAATCGTTGCCGACGAACAGGCTGCACCGCTGCAGCGCCGCGTAGGTGGACAGCACGTCGAGCCCCATCGCATCGATCACCCGTGACGCTGGAAACGCCTCGAACAGCGGCTGCACGCCGGCGCGCTCATCGCGGGACCCGACGAAAAGGATACGGGATCCCTCGAGCATGCCGCCCGGGCCTTGCAGGCGACGAGCCAGTTCGACGAACCGCTCCGTCGGCCAGATCTTTCCCGCCCATGTCGCGCCGGGGCCAATTGCCAGCAGGCCGTCCTCGTCGCCGACCAGTTCCCGTCCCCGCTGCTCGTGGTGCGGCGCGATCCAGATCTTCGGCGCGAGCGGCGGTGAACCGATGACCCTCGAGATTGCCTCGACGCGGTGGATCGGCGCGCGGGCCTTCGGCAATCCATATCGGCGTTCGGCCCGGAGCATGTACGGCATCGCCGATCGCCGCAGGTCGACCACCACCCGCCATTTGCGCAGCCAGGTCGCGCGCCAGAGCTCCAGCCAGTGCAGGGAGTGGCGCCGCTTGCGGATGACGAGGATTCGTTCGAGCCGCGGGACGGCTTCGAAAACCTTCGACGCCGGCGCTCCGCATGCAATAGTCACCCCGTCATCGGGGTAATCTTCAAGCAACCTATTTAACAATCCGGATGACAGGATCGCATCACCGATATGAGTGGATGTAATGAAAAGAATGGCCATCTTAAAGATGGGTCTATCGTTCTGTCATTCTATATTCAGAATACGATTTCACCTCTGAAAAACGAGAACCTAGCAGGTCATTTATCTTTCTCTTGATATCGGATCTGTGATCATTTGTCAGATATACACTTCTGGCAAGTTCTATGAACTTCTCTCCAAAATCCTGCGCTCTCTCGCACTCACGAATCTCATCCTCGACATCCCACAATCGCTCATTTACCGACTTCAGGTCTTTCCGAAGATTGTCAATTGCCGAACTTTGGGCAATGTGCGCCTGAGCTGCACGCTCTAGCGCCTCTTTTTCTCGTACAACATTCTGCACTTTCGCAGGATCCTTGATTCTTTCTTCCTTGATTTCGAGAATTGTCAGCTTGTCCAGCAATTCCCCGGGAGAAACGTCGATCTTTATCAGCATTCCTGTTCCTCCATTCGGGCACCCAAAGGACGGGCATCGACAGCGGCGGCCGGCTACGCCAGCCGACCCGAGAAATCCAGCTTCTGTGAGCGCGCAAGCAGCGGGAAGGCTCGAAGCAGTCGCATGGCGGGCTGCGTTGCCTGCGTCAGCCTTCCATCGCCGCAAGCTCGTCGATCAGGCCCTCGACCACCGACAGGCCCTTGTCCCAGAACGCCGGGTCGGAAGCGTCCAGCCCGAACGGCGCCAGCAGCTCGCGGTGGCGCCTGGTGCCGCCGGCCTTGAGCATGGCGAAGTAGCGCTCCTGGAAGCCCGGCTCGCCCTGCTGGTAGACGGCATAGAGCGAGTTGACCAGGCAGTCGCCGAAGGCATAGGCGTAGACGTAGAACGGCGTGTGGACGAAGTGCGGGATGTAGGACCAGTAGACGCCGTACTCGGCGTCGAACGTAAAGGCTGGCCCCAGGCTCTCGCGCTGAATCTCCAGCCAGATCTCGCCGATCCGGTCGGCGGTGAGCTCCCCCTCGCGACGCTCGTCATGCACCCGGCGCTCGAACTCGTAGAAGGCGATCTGGCGGACCACCGTGTTGATCATGTCCTCGACCTTGCCGGCAAGCATCGCCTTGCGCCGCCGGGGGTCGGTTTCCTGGGCCAGCATGGCGCGGAAGGTCAGCATCTCGCCGAACACGCTGGCGGTCTCGGCCAGGGTCAGCGGAGTCTGGGACAGCAGGTGGCCCTGCTCCGCCGCCAGCACCTGGTGCACGCCGTGGCCGAGCTCGTGGGCGAGCGTCATCACGTCGCGCGTCTTGCCCTGGTAGTTCAGCAACACATAGGGGTGAGCCGACGGCACGGTCGGATGGGCGAAGGCGCCGGACGACTTGCCGGCGCGGACCGGCGCGTCGATCCAGCCCCGATCGAAAAACCGCCCGGCGATCTCCGCCATCGCCGGGGCGAAGCCGCCATAGGCGCCGAGCACGGTCGCCTGCGCCTGGGTCCAGGGGATGGTGCTGTCGTCGACGTCGGGCAGCGGCGCGTTGCGGTCCCAGTAAGGCATGGTCTCGGCGCCGAGCCAGCGCGCCTTCATCGCGTAGTAGCGGTGGGAGATGCGCGGGAACGCCGCCCGGACCGCGGTGACCAGCGCATCGACCACCGCGTCCTCGACCTGATTGGCCAGGTTGCGCGCCGACACCGGCCGCGGGAAGCGCCGCCACTCGTCCTCGATCTGCTTGTCCTTGGCCAGCGTGTTGGTGACCAGGGCCAGCAGGCGGATGTTGTCGTTCAGCACCTTGCCGATCACGCCGGCGGCGGTGCGGCGCACCTCCGGGCTCGGGTCCGAAAGCAGGTGCAGCGCCTCGGCGCTGGTCAGCTCGCGGCCGTCCACGGGAAAGCGCAGGCCCGCCATCGTCTCGTCGAACAGCCGGTTCCAAGCCGCGCGCCCGGCGATGTATTTGTCGTGCAGCAGTCGCTCAAGCTCGTCGTCAAGCTGGTGCGGGCGCATCGCGCGCACCTCGCCGAGCCAGGGCGCGTAGTGCGCCGCCGCCGGGTCGCGCAGCTGTTCGGCGAAGCGGGCGTCGTCGATCCGGTTCAGCTCCAGCGTGAAGAACAGCAGGTGGGTCGTGATCCTGTTCGCCCGTTCGCGCACGCCTTGGACGAACTTGGCGACCTTGGCGTCGAGCGCGTCCAGGCTCTGCTTCAGATCCGCATAGCTCAGCACCCGCGACAGCGCCTCGTCGATCACCTCGTATTCGGCGACCGCGCGCCCCAGCGCCGCTCCCTCCAACCCCGCGAGCTTCCCCTTGTAGCGGGCGGCAAAGGCCTCCGCGTCGGCCGCAGCCTTGTCCAGGGTCGCCCCGATCTCCGGCGATTCGATCGCCGGGTAGAGATCGGTCAGGTCCCACCGGGGCAACGTGCCCAGCGCGGACACCCCGGCAGCGGTGCCCTCGGGGGCCGGATTGGCTTTGTTCTCCAGGCTGGTTCGCATAATCATGTCCGATCGGTCACGGCTTCGCGCGCACCCGAGAACCTGCGGGCCGGATCGAGCGACCAAGAGGAAACGCCGGCTGGGGGCACCGCATGGACTTAAGCGACTTTCGGGCGATCGGCAATCTCGCCTCGATGTTTTTCGACCGGGCGAGCAGCCGCGGCGACGCGCCGTTCCTCTGGGCCAAGCAGGACGACGTGTTCCGGCCGCACAGCTGGCGCTCGGTCGCGAGCCGGACGGCACGCCTGGCGCAGTCGTTGCGCGAGCAAGGCATCCGGCGCGGCGACCGGGTGGTCATCGGCTCGGAGAACCGCCCCGAGTGGGCGATCGCCGACCTGGCCATCCTGACCGTCGGCGCCATCCCGGTGCCGGTCTACACCACCTTCACCGTCGGCGATCACCGGCATGTGCTCGCCGACAGCGGCGCGGTGGCGGCGGTGGTCTCGAACGCCGCCCTCACCAAGCGCATCGCCGAGGCCGCCCAGGATACCGACTGCCGCTTGCTGATCAGCATGGCCAACGGAGCGCCGCGCAACGAGGCGGAAGTCCTGGACTGGGATGCGCTCGCCACCGAGAACGGCGACATCGATCAGGCCCGCGCCTGGGCCGCCGAGAGCGTCCGCAGCGACACCAGCTGCATCATCTATACCTCGGGGACGGGCGGCAAGCCGAAGGGGGTGATGCTCTCCCACGGCGCCATCCTGTGCAACATCATGGGCGCCTACGACCTGCTGGCCGAGATCGGGCTGGAGGACGAGGTGTTTCTGTCGTTCCTGCCGCTGTCGCACAGCTACGAGCACGCCGCCGGCCTCCACTTCCCGGTGTCGATCGGCGCTCAGGTCTACTACGCCGAGGGCATCGACAAGCTGGCCGGCAACATGGTCGAGGCGCGGCCGACGATCATGACCGCCGTGCCCCGGCTCTACGAGACGATGCGCGGCCGGATCATGCGCGGGGTCGAGAAGGCCGGCGGGCTGAAGGCGACGCTGTTCAACAGGGCGGTCGAGATCGGAAGCAAACGCTATCACGACCCGAAGAGCCTGAGTCTCTTCGACCGGCTGCTCGACCCGCTGCTCGATCGGATGGTGCGCGACAAGGTTCGCGCACGCTTCGGCGGCCGGCTGAAGGCCTTCGTCTCCGGCGGCGCCCCGCTGAACCCGGACGTCGGCATTTTCTTCCTCGCGCTGGGCGTCCGCGTGCTGCAGGGCTATGGTCAGACCGAGTCGGGCCCCGTCGTCTCCTGCAACCGTCCGAGCCGGATCAAGATGCATACGGTCGGGCCGGCCTTCCCGGACGTCGAGGTCAAGATCGCGGCCGACGGCGAGATCCTGGTCCGCGGCGAGCTGGTGATGCAGGGGTACTGGAACATCCCCGAGCTCACCGCCGAGACCGTGCGCGACGGCTGGCTGCATACCGGCGACATCGGCCATATCGACGAGGACGGCTTCATCCAGATCACCGACCGGAAGAAGGACATCATCGTCAACTCCGGCGGCGACAACATCTCGCCGCAGCGGGTCGAGGGCGTCCTGTGCCTGAGGCCGGAAATCCTGCAGGCGATGGTCTATGGCGACAAGCGCGCCTATCTGGTGGCGCTGATCGTGCCGGACCCGGACTGGGCGAAGGCCTGGGCGAGCGCGCATGGCAAGTCCGGCGAGGTCGCGGCCTTGAAGGACGACCCGGCGTTCCGCGCCGCCCTGATGGAAGCGGTCCGCGCCAGCGATGCCGAGCTGTCGGTCATCGAACGGGTCCGGCAAATAGCCCTCGCCGACGAGCCCTTCACCATCGACAACCAGATCCTGACCCCGTCGCTGAAGATGAAGCGCCACGTCCTGCGCGAACTCTACGGCCCGCGGTTGGAGGCGCTGTACAAGCGCAAGGGGGGCGAGGAGTAGCCAATCCTGCGGGGGCAGGCAGCCCGCCACCGGTAGATCGAAGCAAGGAGGTACACGGTGACGGCATATCTGATCGGCAGAATCATCGGCGGCGGGATCGTCGTCGCGCTGATCGGCGCCTTGATCGCACGGTTCACAAAGAAGTCGATCCCGCTCTGGGGGCTGGGCGGCCTGCTGATCGGGATGGCGGCCAGCTATTTCATGTTTGTCCAGGAGCAGGGCGGCGGGCTCGACCGGGCGGTGCACAACTTCCGCGACGGCTGCCTGAGCGCCGCAACCGAGACGGCCGCAATGGAGACCGCGCAGGCCGAGGCCTATTGCGGCTGCATGGCCGACCGCTATGCGTCGAACCAGGACGGGCTGCGCGAGGCGGTGGATGGCGTCGCACAAGCCGCCGAGGCCGCCCAGGGCGACGGCGCGCGGCAGGCCGCGCTGGCTGACCCGGTCGTCTCCCGGGCGATCCTGGCGTGCAGCAAGCCGCTGTTCGTGCAGACCTGCAGCGCCGGCGACCTGGTGTCGGACCTGCCCGAGGGCCGGGACCACGAGGCGTTCTGCGCTTGCGTGCATGACGAACTGGCAGGCGGTGAAAGCGGCCTGCCCGCGCTCGCGGCGCTGGCGCAAGGGACGGCGGGAAGCGACGACGAGGACCCGGCGGCCACTGCCGCCCTCGCCGCCTGCAAGGCGGCAGAGGAGTAGCGTACCGTTGACGGGTCCGATCAGACGCTGGTCTACGGAAGGTCTCGCCAGGGCGGAGGAATGGACCCGCGCCTATGCCCCGACCGCCGTGGTCATCCGGCAGGACGGACAGCCGGCCGCCGCCTGGGGCGAACCGGCGCACAAGGTGAACGTACGGTCGGTGCGCAAGAGCCTGCTCAGCGCGCTCTACGGCATCGCCATTGCGGACGGAACCATCAGGCTGGACCAGACTCTGGACGAGCTCGGGATCGACGACCGGCCGCCGAGCCTGAGCGAAGCCGAGAAAACGGCCACCATCCGCGACCTGCTCATGGGACGCTCGGGCGTCTATCACCCCGCCGCGTACGAGAGCCTGCGCATGGCGGCGAACCGCCCTCCCCGCGGCAGCCATCCCCCGGGCAGCTTCTGGTACTACAACAATTGGGATTTCAACGCCCTGGGCGGCATCTACCGGCGGCTGGCGGGGCAGGACGTCTTCGACGGGTTCGACGAGCGGGTGGCCAAGCCGATCGGCATGCAGGACTACAGCCCGAGCGACGGCGCCTTTGCCTACGACCCGTGCAGCGACTTTCCCGCCTACACCATGCGGCTGAGCGCTCGGGACCTGGCGCGCTTCGGCGAGCTGTACCTCAACCGGGGCGTCTGGGCAGGAAACCAGATTGTTCCCGGCCACTGGGTCGACGACTCGACCAGACCGCTGTCGCGGGCGGATTTCGGCCTCGACTTCGGCTACCTCTGGTGGATGCTCAGGACCGATGACTGCGGTGAGCAACCCGCGCTGGCCGGCACTTTCATGGCGCTCGGCCTGGGTGGCCAGGCCCTCGCAGTCGTTCCAAGCCTTCGGCTGTGCGTCGTCCAGCTTGTCGACGTGCAGGAGGGGCAGGAGAGCATCGGAGGGGCCCAGGAGTTCAAGGTGCTCCTGCACCGCATCGCTGCAGCGGCGACCGGCTGACATCCAGCTCCGCGCCTACTCCTCCGGCTCGGTGGTGAACGTCAGCGGGTGGCCGGCCTTGCGGGCGGCGTCGATGGCGTCGGTCGCCTTGGTCTCGGCGATCTCGCGCGTGTAGACCGCGACCACGCAGGCGCCGAGCCGATGCGCGGTCATCATCACCCGATAGGCCTGGTCGTCGCTCATCCGGAACACCGCCTTCAGCACCGTGACGACGAATTCGCGCGGCGTGTAGTCGTCGTTTAGCAGGATCACCTTGTGCAGGCGCGGCCGCTCGGTCTTCGGCCGGGGCTTTGTCCGGGGCTTGAACTTGATGCCACTCATGGCTCTGCAACGCACGGTACGAGGCGACGGGGCAGACCCGATCTTGGTCCGTTCCAGGCCCGCCGTCCAGATGCCGGCGGCGCGCACGCCCTTGTGACAGGATTTGTGGTTACAATCGGCGTGGGCGAGTCCTGCATGGGGCAGGCAGCAAGCGAGGGGGAAGGATGCATCGATATCGGGCAACATCGGCTGCAGTCGCCGTGATCGCGGTGTTGGCGGTCGGCTGCACGCAGTCGGGCGACCGCAGCGCCACGCAGACGATCGTGCTGGCGTCGCACAATGTCACCGGGCTGGAGACGGCGACGGGCAGCTTCGTCGGCGCCAGCGGGCATGAGACCACGGGCACCGCCAGCGTGTTCTGGACCGGCAGCCAGTGGGTGGTCAGCCTGGGCTCCGACTTCAGCCTCGACGGTGCCCCGGATCCGGTGGTCGGCCTCGGCAACGAAGGCTACGACCCGGCGGCAAAGCTCGGCCCGCTACAATCCGACACCGGCGCCCAGGTCTATCCCCTGCCCGCGGGCCTGGACATCGGCGACTACCTGCAGGTCCACATCTGGTGCGAGGAGTTCGCGGTCCCGCTCGGGGTGGCCGACCTGAGGCTGTTGTAGACCGCCGGGAAATCGCACCCCGCTTTACCGCCGATTAACCGTGGCTGTCCCAAGGTGCCTCCGACGCCGGCCTCGCCGGACATTTGCAGCAGGGGCCAGCACAGCGATGGACGACCTCGACGAGAACCTCGCGCTTTCCACGATTTCGCTCGAGGTGCAGGCCCTGCTCGGGACGGCGATGATGCCGGTGCACCAATTGCTGAAGATGGGCCGCGGCGCAGTGATCGAGCTGGATTCCAGCGTCGACTCCGACGTCAAGCTGTTCGTCAAGGGTCGCCGGATCGCCGAGGGCGAGCTGATCGTCAACAACGACCGGCTGGCAGTCAGCATCAACCGGATGACGCTTTAGGCCCCGCCTCCGGGCACGGCAACGCGCGCATTCTACCCCGCACCGCAGGAAGGATCCGCGGATCTAGCAAGTAAGTCCCATCCGCGCTCGATCCGATTAACGCATAGTAACGTTACGTGTCGCCAATGGATAATGGTGACCACCTGTCATATTTTTGAGAATAAGTTTCTTGATACAGGCCGATTCTCCCCGATATTTCTGATCATCCCCGCCAACGCTTCGGAAGCAATGCTGCCATTCTCTATGGTTGCGGCGCCGCGCGGGGGCAACTCGATTGGATAGAAGGGAAAACCACTTCATGACTTTCCATCGCACAGCCATCGCCGCCCTGGCCGCTACTGCCCTCTCCGCAACAATGGCGCTGCCGGCCATCGCGCAGATCGAGTCGGACGTGCCGCAGGCCGTCGAGCTTTCCGAGGACGAGCTGCAGTCCTATGCCGCCGCCGCCGCCGAGATCGAGGTGCTGGTCCAGGAGTGGCAGCCGCGGGTCCAGGATGCTGAGACGCCCGAGGATGCCGCCGAACTCGGCCAGCAGGCCCAGGCCGAGATGGTGCAGGCTGTCGAGAGCGAAGGGCTGACTGTCGAGCAGTACAACCAGATCACCCAGCTTGCCCAGGCCGACCCCGACCTGCAGGCCAGGATCATGACCTATATCCAGGCCCAGTAGACGAACCCGTTACCGGTCCCGCAGCGTCACCCTCAGCGGGAGGCCGTCCTTCGGCGTCAACACGACGCGGGAGAGCGGGACCGGCGGCGGCCCGGGAAGGCGGCCGAAATGCGCCGCCCCGACCAGCGTCGCCAGCATCGCGGTCGCCTCGATCATGGCGAAGGCGGCACCGATGCAGACCCGCGGGCCGCCGCCGAACGGCATGAACTGGTAGCGGCTCCGGCCTGACTCCCGCTCCGGCGCGAAGCGCGTCGGGTCGAAACGGTCCGGCTCCTGCCAGAGGCGGTGGTGGCGGTGGATGACGTATATCGGCACCCCCACCGCCGTCCCCGCCCGGATCCGATGGCCCGCGAGTTCGAGGTCGCGGGCGGCGTAGCGGGTGATGACCGGCACCGAGGGCAGCAGGCGCATCGCCTCCTTCAGCACCTGCTGGGTGACGGTCAGCCGCGCGATGTGAGCCCCCTCCACCCGCCCCTGCGGCACGACCTGCCGGCATTCCTCCAGCATCCGCGCCTCCCACTCGGGTTCGCCCGAGAGGAGATAGAGCGCCCAGGCGAGGGCCTTGGCGGTGGTGTCGTGCCCGGCAATGAGGAAGGTCAGCAGGTTGTCGACCAGTTGCTCCTCCGACATCCGCCTGCCGCTCGCCGGCTCGGCCGCCGCCAGTAGCCGGTCGAACAGGTCGTCGCGCGGCGTCGGGTCGCTGCGGCGGTCGCGGATCATCGCGCCGACCGCTGCGCGCAGCCGCGCCTCGTGCCGGCGCATCAGCCGGCCGAGCGGGCGCGGCACCCAGGCCGGCACGTTGGTCGCCGCATAGGCCAGCGACCATTGCAGGCCGCGGCCGTAGCGCGCCGCGCCTTCCGCCAGCACGGCGCCGACCTGCTCGGCGCCGCCGGCCAGGATCGTGTTCGAGATCACATGATAGGTGGCGCGCCCCATGTCCTGGTCGACCAGGTGGGTCGAACCGGACCCAGCGGCGCGCCAAGCCGCGACCGCCGACTCCGCGCCCGCGCGCATCGCCGGCACGTAGTCCAGCAGCTCGCCATGCCGGAACAGCGGCGCCACGGTCTGCCGCTGCCACTTCCAGTCCTTGCCCTCGGCGATCAGGACGCCGTTGCCGACCAGCGGCCCGAGCACGCGGCGGGCCAGCGGGTCCTTGGGGAACTCCTCGCACCGGTCCAGCAGCACGGCCTTCACCAGCTCCGGCTCGCAGACCCAGACGATCGGGCGAACGCC
>JBHJOG010000026.1:0-41277 GCA_050329975.1 Alphaproteobacteria bacterium
GCGAACTGGTCCTCGCCGAGAACGGCGCTGCCGCGCTTGAGCTGGATCGCCGCTTCGTCTTCGGTCCGCGCGACGTTGGCGGTGATCTCGACCGAAACCTCCGGGTGCAGGGCGACCCGGATGGTGTGCAGGCCGAGCGTCTTGATCGGCCGGTTGAGCACGATCTGGCTGCGCTCGATCGTGACGCCCTTGGCGGTCACCGCTTCGGAGAGGTCGCGCGAGGTGACCGAGCCGTAGAGCTGGCCCATGTCGCTCGCCTGCCGGATAAGGGTGACGATCATGCCGTCCAGCGGCTCGGCGGCCGCCTGCGCCTCCTCGCGGCGCTTGAGGTTGGTGGCCTCGAGCTGGGCGCGCTGCGACTCGAAGAGGGAACGGTTCTCGCGCGTTGCCCGCAAAGCCTTGCGCTGCGGCAGCAGGAAGTTGCGCGCGAACCCGGGCCTGACGTTCACCACGTCGCCCATCTGGCCGAGTCGCTCGATGCGCTCGAGCAGGATGACTTGCATTGCCATGCTTCTCTCCCGTCCCCGCTACTTGATCACATAGGGCAGCAGGGCCAGGAAGCGGGCCCGCTTGATGGCGGTGGCGAGCTGGCGCTGCTTCTTCGCCGAGACGCCGGTGATGCGGCTGGGGACGATCTTGCCACGTTCGGAAATGAAGCGCGACAGGGTCCGGATGTCCTTGTAGTCGATCTTCATGCCGTTGGGCCCGCTGAACGGGCAGGTCTTCCGCCGGCGGAAGAACGGCCGGCGGCCGACGGTGGCCCGGCGCACGGTCGTGGCGGTGGCAGTGTTCATTCCTCGGCTCCTTCGCTCGCCGGCGCTGCGCCCGGGGCGCCCTCGCTGCGCTCACGACGCGGTCCGCGATCCCGGTCGCCGAAGCCCCCTTCGCGGCGCGGTCCGCGCTCGCCTGCGAAGCGGTCGCGGCGGCCGCCACGATCACCCCGGTCGCCGCGCTCTCCGCGATCGCCCTTGTTCAGCAGCATCGCGGACTGGCCTTCTTCCAGCTCGTCCACGCGCAGGGTCAGGTTGCGCAGGACATCCTCATGCAGGCGCATCTGACGCTCCAGTTCGCTGACGGCAGCGTGCGGCGCGTCGATGTTCAGCAGGACATAGTGCCCCTTGCGGTTCTTCTTGATCCGGTAGGTGAGGTTGCGAAGACCCCAATACTCGGTCTTGGCGACGGTGCCGCCATTCTCGGCGATGACGGCCGAGAAGGCTTCGTTCAGGCCGTCGACCTGATTGGACGAGATGTCCTGGCGTGCGATATACACGCACTCATACATTGCCATGTTTTACTCCCCACGGCTGATACGGCATGTCGGCCGGTCGACACTCGCACGGCAAACACGCCAAGCCGCCACGCATGGCGTGACGGCAAGGAGTTGCGGGCGCCTTATCCCCCAATCGCCCGGGATGGCGCAAGTGTTTTGTCGGCAGCACCGACGCCGCGCCGCCGGCAAGGCTGTTGACAGGGCAGGGCCGCGGGCGGCATCAGGCAGCGGTCGTGTCGCCCCTCCACGAGGGCGTCGACCCGGGATCCCGACCCAGAACAATGGCGGTGAACCGATGGGCTATGCATTCGTCTTTCCGGGCCAGGGGGCCCAGGTGGTCGGTATGGGCGCCGCGCTGGCCGAGGCCTTTCCCTGCGCGCGCGAAGTGTTCCAGGAAGTCGACGACGCCCTGGAGCAGCACCTGTTCAGGCTGATGGTCGAGGGGCCGGAGGCGGACCTGACGCTGACCGAGAACACCCAGCCGGCCCTGATGGCGGTCAGCATGGCTGTCGTCCGGGTGTTGCAGGCGGAGGGCGGGGTTTCGCTCGCCAGGGTCGGCCGCTACGTCGCCGGCCATTCGCTGGGCGAGTATTCGGCGCTCTGCGCCGCCGGCGCGCTCACGCTGGCCGATTGCGCCCGTCTGCTGCGGCTGCGCGGCCGGGCGATGCAGGCGGCGGTTCCGGTCGGCGAAGGGGCGATGGCCGCGATTCTCGGACTCGACTTCGATGCGGTCGACGCGATTGCGAAGCAGGCGGCACAGGACGAGGTGTGCGCAGCGGCCAACGACAACGCGCCCGGCCAGGTGGTGGTGAGCGGGCATGCGGCGGCGGTCGAGCGGGCGATCGCGCTGGCGAAGGAGCAGGGAGCCAAGCGGGCCGTGCTGCTGACGGTCAGCGCGCCGTTCCATTGCCGGTTGATGGCGCCGGCTGCCGATGCGATGGCCGAGGCGCTCGCCGTCGCCGCGATCTCGCCGCCCGACCCGGCCCTGGTCGCCAACGTGACCGCGCGCCCGGTCGAGGATCCGGCGGAGATCCGGGAGCTCCTGGTTCGACAGGTGACCGGCGCGGTGCGGTGGCGCGAGACGATCGAGTTCCTGCGCGATCGGCAGATCGAGGCCATCGTGGAACTCGGGGTCGGCGGTGTGCTGACCGGGCTGACCAAGCGAATCGACCGGGACCTGAACGGACGCGCGGTTTCGACCCCTGGGGATATCGAGGCCCTGATCGCCGATCTGGGGTGACTTGCAACGAAGGTGGCCGGTCAGGCGGCGGTCCTCATGCACCGCAAGCCGTCCGGCGCCACGACGGAGGAAACGGGAGCATGTTTGACTTGAGCGGGCGGACCGCGCTGATTACCGGCGCCTCGGGCGACATCGGCAGCGCGATCGCGCGCACCCTGCATGGTCAGGGCGCGGCGGTGGTGCTGACCGGACGCCGCGAGGAGGCGCTGCAGGCCGTCGCGGCCGGCCTGGACGGGCGGGTCGCCACCGTCGTCGGCGACCTGTCGTCGGCGGAGGCGGCGCAGGCGGTGGCGGCCGCCGCCGACCAGGCCGCCGCCAGTTTCGGCGGCAGCCTCGACATCCTGGTGAACAATGCGGGGTTCGCCCGCGACGGCCTGTCGGTGCGCATGAGCGACGACGACTGGAGCGCGGTTATCGAGGTCAACCTGACCGCCGGCTTCCGGCTTGCGCGCGCGGTGCTGCGCGGGATGATGAAGCGCCGCTACGGCCGGATCATCGGCATCTCGTCGATCGTCGGCGTGATCGGCAATCCCGGCCAGGCGAACTACGCCGCCTCCAAGGCCGGCATGATCGGGATGACCAAGGCGATCGCGGCGGAGGTGGCCACCCGTGGCATCACCGTGAACTGCGTGGCCCCGGGCATGATCACCACGACGATGACCGAGGCACTGAACGAAGACCAGCACAAGCGGATGGCGGACCCGATCCCCATGGGCCGGCTCGGCGCCGTCGACGAGGTCGCGGCGGCGGTGGCGTTCCTGGCTTCCAGCGAGGCCTCCTACATCACCGGTCACACCCTCAACGTCAACGGCGGGCTGGTCATGCTGTAGGCCTCATGCGGGGCGCACAGCGGGCGTCGGCGCGATCCCCGGACCGTGCGAGGGCTTGCGTGCCGGCCCGGCCGATGGTAAGGGCGAGCGCTCAGCGTGACCGCCCGATGACGGTCGCGGCTGACGGCGCGGGATCACGAATCCGGGATGTCGCATGCCGGACGCAGCGCGAAGATATTTTTGACCGGACGGACCTTTTGCCTTGAAGTGTCGTCTCGGCTACCGCCAATGAGGGATCATTAGATGAGCGATGTCGCGGAACGAGTGAAGAAGATCGTCGTCGAGCACCTCGGCGTCGAGGAAGGCAAAGTGACCGACAATGCCAGCTTCATCGACGATCTGGGCGCGGACAGCCTGGACACGGTCGAACTGGTCATGGCGTTCGAGGAAGAGTTCGGCGTCGAGATTCCCGACGATGCGGCCGAGAAGATCACCACCGTCAAGGACGCGATCGATTTCATCCAGCAGAACGCGAATTGACGACCTCATCGAAGTTTTGGCTCGGCATGCAGTTCATCGGCCCGGCTTCGGGCGGCGGGAGTTGACATGCGACGTGTAGTAGTCACGGGCATGGGCCTGTTGACGCCCCTTGGGGTTGGGCTCGATACCAATTGGCGCCGGCTTGTGAACGGCGAGTCCGGCGTGCGCCCGATCGAGCACTTTGAAACCGGCGACCTGGCAGCGACGATCGCGGCGCAGATCCCGCTCGGCCAGGGCGAGGGGGGGTTCAACCCGGATGACTATGTGAGCCCAAAGGAGCAGCGCCAGGTCGACCAGTTCATCGTCTATGCGCTCGCCGCCGCCCAGATGGCGGTGGAGAACTCCGGCTGGGTCGCCGAAACCGAGGAGCAGCAGATCCGCACCGGCGTCATGATCGGGTCAGGCATCGGCGGGTTGCAGACCATCTACAACGGCGCGCTCACCCTTCACGACCGCGGGCCGCGCCGCGTCTCGCCACATTTCATCCCGGCGGCACTGATCAACCTGGCGTCCGGGCGGCTGTCGATCCGCTACGGCTTCCGCGGCCCGAACCACGCGGCAGTGACCGCCTGCGCAACTGGCGCGCACGCCATCGGCGACGCATCTCGTCTGATCATGCTCGATGACGCCGACGTCATGGTCGCGGGCGGGTCCGAGGCCGCCATCTGCCGGATCGGCATTTCGGGCTTCGCCGCTTCCCGCGCACTGTCCACCGGCTTCAACGACCGGCCGACCGAAGCGTCGCGGCCATGGGACGAGAACCGCGACGGGTTCGTCATGGGCGAAGGCTCGGGCATCGTCGTGCTCGAGGAATATGAGCATGCCAAGAGGCGCGGCGCCAATATCCTGGCGGAGGTGGCAGGCTACGGGCTGAGCGGCGATGCCCACCACATCACATCGCCGGCCGAGAATGGCGACGGCGCGATCCGCGCCATGCGCAATGCGCTGAAGTGGGCAAGGCTGAATCCGGACGAGGTCGACTACGTCAATGCCCACTCGACCTCCACCCCTGCCGGCGACGTTGTCGAACTGCGGGCGATCAAGACCGTGTACGGCGCCGGCGTCGGCAAGGTCGCCGTGTCGTCGACAAAGTCGGCCATCGGACACCTGTTGGGCGCGGCGGGGAGCGTGGAGGCGATCTATTCGATTCTGGCGTTGCGGAACAATGCGGTGCCGCCGACGCTGAACCTGCACGATCCCTCGCCAGAGGCCGAAGGCATGGACCTGGTGCCGCTCACCGGGCGCGACCGCCGCTGTCGGGCGGTGATGTCCAACGCATTCGGGTTCGGCGGGACCAATACGTCGCTGGTTTTCCGCGCGATCGATTGACGGCACGGATCGGGGCGCCGTCCCGCTTCGTTGTCCGCGTGGCGTCGGGCGCCGCCACGGACGAGCAGAGAGTCGCCCAGGTCAACGTCATCGATCGAGCCGGAGCTGCTCATGCTGAAGTTCCTTGGCCGCCTCATCGGGCTGGTATTCATCCTCGGGCTGGTCGCTGCCGGCATCTTTGCCTGGGGCTGGGCACGCTACACCGCTCCAGGGCCGCTGCAGACCGAGACCAATGTGGTGATCTCGCGGAACTCGTCGGTCGCCCAGATCGCCGCCACGCTGACCACGGCCGGCGTCATCGAGGATCCAATGATCCTCGAGTACTACGACAAGTTCGAGCGCATTACCGCGAGCGACGGGGTCAGGGTCGACATGCGGGCGGGCGAGTTCGCCATGCCGGCCGGAGTGAGCGCCCAGGAAGCGCGCCAGATCCTGATTGACGGCCCGACGGTCCAGCGCAGGCTGACGGCGCCGGAGGGATTGACGACGGAGCAGATCCTGCGGCTGGTCAACGATGCGGAAGGGCTGGTGGGAGAGCTTTCGATCGCGGTGACCGAGGGCGAGCTGCTCCCCGAGACCTACTTCTACAGCTATGGCGACAGCCGGGAGTCGATTGTCACCCGGATGCGCGACGACATGAGGCGCCTGGTCGCCGAGCAGTGGGACCAGCGCGACGAAGGCCTTCCGCTGGAGACACCCGAGGAGGCGGTGATCCTGGCCTCGATCGTACAGGAGGAAGCGGGCAACCTGCAGGAGATGCCGCGGGTGGCCGGCGTCTTCATCAACCGGCTCAACCGCGGCATGCCGCTCCAGGCCGACGCGACCGTCGAATACGGGATCACGCTCGGCTCCGGGCCCCTGGGGCGCGGCCTGCTGCGATCGGAGCTGGAAACCGAAACCCCGTACAATACCTACATGATCGAGGGCTTGCCGCCGACCCCGATCGCCAATCCGGGGCGCGAGGCAATCGAGGCGGTGCTGCATCCGGCGCAGACGGACGACCTCTACTTCGTCGCCGACGGAAGCGGCGGTCACGCGTTCGCCCGTACCCTGGAGGAACATAACCGCAATGTCGCCCGCTGGCGCGAGATCGAGGCTGCAGGCCGGCAGAACGGAAGCAACTGAGGTCGGGCAGGTTAACGCTCCGGAAAACGGGAAGCGTTCTCTCCGCAACTCCGCGGAACCATTTCTACCCTGCTGAATTGTTCTCTGCATGCACTCGCCGACATGGGCGGCGGGGCGGAACTTTTTCCCGTAGAGAGCAAGGAGTGGGCTATGACGATGCGATTCGGACGTAGCTATCTGGCAGGATCCGTCAGTGCCCTCGTGTTGAGCGCCGGCGTGGCCTGGGCGCAGGACACCGGGGCTGAGACGACGGCCGCCGATGCCGACAATCCAGAGACGTTGATTCAGGTCGAGGGCCAGTACGCGGCCGGTTTCGACCCCGAGAACGTCGGGACGGCGATCCAGCAACTCGAAGGCATGTCGGTCTCCGACATCGAGAACATGGGCGTCTTCGATGTCGACGGAAACCGGATCGGCACGGTGAGGATGGTCGCCGAGAATGAGAACGGCGCCGTGTTCGTCATCGTGGCGACCACCGAGAACGACACGGGCGCGATGTGGCCTGGTGACCATGCGATCCCCCTGACCCACCTGGACTATGTGGCGGACGCCGAGGGCCTGGTGATGCGTGACTGGGCTACGATGGCGACCACGCCGCCCGCTGCCACGGGGACAGCGCCTGGGGGCTATCCGCAGTCGGCGCAGATCTACTCCGTCCTGGAGTCCGATGAGACGATCCAGGGGATCCAGGTCGAGGCCTATCTTGCGCCGCTGCCTGAACAGGTGGCCGATGACACCGGCGTCACCACGGGCCTCGACGAGGTGGTGGGCGATTCCCGCCGCGTGCTAGAGGCCGAGAATGTCACCGACCTGGAAGGCCGGGACATCCTGAGCGTGGACGGCGAGTCCATCGCGGCGGTCGAGGCGGTGGCCTATGACGATCAGGGCGAACTTTACCTGATCGCGCGCTATGGCGGCTTCCTCGGGCTCGGCCAGGACTATCGCGCTGTTTCTCTGGACGCCTTCAACTACTCGATCGCTGAGGACGCTTTCATCTTCACCGACGGTGGCCAGCAGTCCCTCGAGGCGCTGCCGGCCTGGGACTACGACCAGCCTGGCTACACCGTGGTCGAGTCGGACCTGGATTGGGAAGCGTTCCAGGGGACCGAGACAGCGGCCGCTGAGCCCGCCATCGACGAGCAGCCGATGACGGACACCGAGCAGGCTGCGACCGACGAGCAGCCGATGACGGACACCGAGCAGGCTGCGACCGACGAGCAGCCGATGACGGATACCGAGCTGGCTGCGACCGACGAGCAGCCGATGACGGACACCGAGCAGGCTGCGACCGACGAGCAGCCGATGACGGATACCGAGCAGGCGCTGACCGACGAGCAGCCGATGACCGATACCGAGCTGGCTGCGACCGACGAGCAGCCGATGACGGGCACCGATCAGGCGGCTGTCGACCAGAGCACGTCGGCCGAGGCCGATGTCGCGATGATTGGTGATGCTCGGCGGGTGCTGGAAGCCGAGGATATCACCGATCTGGAAGGCGTCGAGATCCTCAGCCGGGAGCATGAGGAGATCGCAACGGTCGAAGCGGTCGCGTATGACGACCAGGGTCAGGTTTACCTGATCGCGACTTATGGCGGCTTCCTGGGCCTGGGTGCCGAGTATCGCGCGGTTTCCCTGGACGCGTTCAACTACTCGATCGAAGAGGAGGCCTTCATCTTTACGGAAGGCGGCGAGGCCAGCCTCCAGTCGCTGCCGGAATGGGACTACGACGTTCCGGGCTACACGGTCGTCGAATCCGACCTGGACTGGATCGCCTTCAATGAGGCCCAGGTGGTAGCCAGGATGGACGCCGAGGCCGGCAGCGAGACGGCGGCCCAGGTCGAGCCCGCGGCTGGGGCCGAGGAAGGCGCCCCGGCGGTGGTCGAGGCGACGCCCGACCAGATGGGCAACGCCCGCCAGATGCTCGGCGAGCAGGGCGTGACGCGTCTCGAGGGCCTCGACATCGTCGATGCGCAGGGCGAGGACATCGGTACGGTGGACTACATCGCGCAGGACGCAAACGGCGAGCTGTACGTGATCGTCTCGCTGGACGACGGCCTCCTGGGGATCGGCGACAGCCAGCGCGTCGTTTCGCTGAGCGCGTTCGACTACTGGGCCGAGGAGGAAGCCTTGGTCCTGCTCGACGTCTCGGAGGCGAGCCTCGAGGCGATGCCCGAGTGGAGCGATGACGGCCGGTATACCATCATCGAGTCCGACATGGACTGGACGGTCTATCAGTAGGCCAAACTCGGACGGGATGCGGGGCGCGCCGGTCTGGCGCGCCCCGTCGCATTCGGGGCGCCTGCCGTCAGCCGAGCCGCCGGCGGAACAACCAGGTCGCCAGGCTCATGGTCACCAGCGCGATTGCCGCGAGCGGCCAGGCATTCCGGACCACGGTGGCGAGCGGCATGTCCTCGGTGAACAGGCCGTTCGCGATCACCAGCAAATGCCGCAGTGGATTGATCACGGTCAGGTCCTGCAGCCAGTCGGGCATGTTCTCCGCCGGGGTGGCGAAGCCTGAGAGCAGGATCGCGGGCGCTGCGAAGACGAAGGCCCCGAGGAACGCCTGCTGCTGTGTCTGGGCGAGCGTGGAGATGAACAGCCCGATCCCGACCACGGACACCAGGTAGATCAACAGGCCTGCGTAGAGCAGCCAGAGCGAGCGGCAGCTCGCTCACTCCTCCTCGATCTGCCCGATCGGCGACTGCAGCACCCGCTTGACCAGCTCCGACTGGGAGTGGCTGTCGGTCTTGTGGAACACCTGCTTCAGCACGTGGCGGGCGGTGCCGATGGTGATCCGGTTCATCTCGGCGGCGGTGGCGAGGGAGTCCACCTGCAGCAGGCGCTCAACCAGGCGCGCCTCGCCCCGGGTCAGACCGAACAGCTCGACAAGCTGGAGAACGGGTGTCGCCCTGGCAGTCTCCGGGTCGGTCAGCACGATCAGGGCGCCAGGGCTCTCCCGATGCGCCAGCGCGGAGCGGGCCGGCAACGGCGCTACGACCAGGGCCCATGGCCTGCGGCCCGACGGGCGGGCCATGCGCAGCCCGGCGCCCGGACTCGGCGAGCCCTTGCCGGCCGAGGCGCGGGCGGCGTCCGTTATGACCTCGGCGAGCCGGGCGGTCGCCGCCGTGGTCGCCGCCTGCAGCATCTGGTTGCGGACGGTCAGCCCGTCCTTGAGCGCCAGCGCCCGCTCGAAACAGGCGTTGGTCAGCACCAGCCGCCCCTTTTCGTCGGTGCACGCCAGACCGAAAGTCAGGCCGTCCAGCACCGCCGTGCTCCGCCGGTACCGGCTCTCGAGGTCCGACAGGCGAACCCGCAGCCTGGCGATCCGCTGCAGATGTGGCACCGCGTGCGCCATCAGCAGGGCCTCTGTCTTGGTGAACGCCCCTGTCTCCGGCGCGCGGTGCAGGCTGAGGCCGGCGATCTGGCGCCGGTCGTTGATCAGGTTGGTAGAGAGGATGTAGCGGGCGCCGCGTGGGCCGAGAAAGTCCTGGTAGAACTCGCTGCGGGCGACACGGTCGTCGCTGAAGTGGTCGGCGTCGTTGAAGACGGAGCCGACTGGCGACCTCTCCAGTTCGAAGCGGACATCGTCCACCTGGACGTAGTGGGCTCCATAGGCGCGGTGGGCGTCTGGCGTGTACAGGCGATAGCCCGTGTCCAGGATGTCGTTGCGGTTGTTCAACTTGTCGACGCTGATCAGACAGGCTTCGCGGGCCTCGAAGACATCGGCGATCGCGTTCAAGGCTGCACCGATAGTGTCGGGGGCGATGGTCGCCGCGTAAAGCCGGCCGAGGGCGTCCATCAGGCGATCGGAGTGCATGCGGCACCTCTCCCCAGCGAGACACTGTTCGGCCAAGCATCCCGGGCCGGTCGGACCTGTTCTTGAGCAGGCTGAGGGAGACGAGCCGAAGAATTGGCTGAGTGCCGGCCGGCATGCTCTCCGAAACAGACTTGAATGCGATATCACTCTACCCTGAATGGAAGCGCCTGTCATCTCGCTCAAATGAGGGATGCGCAACCTATGCGTCGGAGCCCTTGGTCGGCAGCCGGGCGAGCAGCATGTCGGCGAACGCGCAAGGAAGCGCGGCTGCGAGCCAGCTGGCGAAGGTGTTCGGCCACGGGAAGGCGATCCGCGCCCGGTTCCGCCGGAGTCCGCGCGCAATGATCGCGGCGGCCCGGTCGGGCTGGACCAGACCCGGCATGGGAAAGCGGTTCACGGCGGTCATCGGCGTCGCCACGAAGCCGGGGCAGACCACGCTCAGCGCCACGCCCTCCGGCTTGAGGTCGATCCGCAGGGCCTCGCCATAGGCCTTCACCGCCGCCTTCGACGCGCAATAGGCCGGCGCGCCGGGGAAGCCGCGGAAGCCCGCGAGCGAGGAGATCAATGCGATCTGGCCGCGGCCGCGGGCGACCATGCGGTCCTTGGCCGGGTGGAGCGTGTTGAGCGCGCCGTCCAGGTTGACCGCGAAGATCCGGCGCGCCTGGTCCTCGGTCTCGCCCGCGTCGCCGGTGCCGGCCGAAACGCCCGCGTTGACGATCACCAGGTCGAGCGGATCGGCATTGTCGGCGGCCTCGATCCACTGCCGCATCGCCGCACGGTCGGTGACGTCGCCCACCCATGGCGTCACCGTCGCGCCCCGGGCACGGCATGCCGCGGCGACCGCCTCGAGCCGGTCGCGATCGCGGCCGGAAAGCGAAAGCCTTCTGTTCGGCATGGCGTAGTGCCGCGCCAGGGCCGCACCGAGCCCGCTGCTGGCGCCGGTGATGAGGATCGACTGCGGGTCGCGCAGGCGATCCCGGGTCAAAGCTGCTCTGTCATCGCTCATCTGCCGGACCCATTCCGCGTTGCCGTTGCCGCAGCGTGCGACTAGGTTCGGCGCGGTCAGGGGACAGGACAAGAAAAACCAGGGATTTCATCGATGGCGATCGCGAGCATGACGGGATTTGCCCGCCAGGAATCGGCCGGCGAGGAGGGCGGCAACGGCTGGCCGGCCTGGGCCTGGGAGGCGAAGAGCGTCAACAACCGCGGCCTGGACATGCGTTTCCGCCTTCCCCCCGGCTTCGATCGGCTGGAGCTGGCGCTGCGACGGCAGGTGCAGGCCCGGTTCGCCCGTGGCAGCCTGCAGGTCTCGCTGAATTTCGACCGGCCGCTCAGGGCGCGCGCGCTGCGGGTCAACCGCGACTGGGTCGACCGCCTGCTGGCGCTGCGCGAGTCGCTCGCCGACCAGGTCTCCGGCGAGCCGCCGCATTTCGAGGGCCTGATGGCGATCCGCGGCGTGATCGAGGAGGACGAGGAAAGCGGGGTCGGCGAGGACGAGGCGGCGGCGTTCGATGCCGCGCTGCTCGCCGGCGCCGAGGCGCTGCTGGCCAGGCTGGCCGACGCCCGCGCCGAGGAAGGCGCCCGGCTCGAGCAGACCTTGAGCGACCAGGTCGACCAGATTGCCGCACTGGTCGCCGAGGCGGGCACCAAGGCCGCGGCGCAGCCCGAGGCGATCCGCATCCGGCTGGGCGAACTGGTCGACGCGATGATGGTCGACCGGCCGGGGCTGCCGGCGGACAGGCTCGCCCACGAGGTGGCGCTGCTGGCGGCCAAGGCTGACATCCGCGAGGAACTGGACCGGCTGATCGGCCACGTGACCGCCGCCCGCGATCTGCTGGACGCCGGCGGCGCGATCGGCCGGCGGCTGGACTTCCTCTGCCAGGAGTTCAACCGCGAGGCCAATACGCTGTGCTCGAAGTCGGGCGACCTGGCGCTCACCGAGACCGGTTTGCGGCTGAAAGCGGTGATCGACCAGATGCGCGAGCAGGTCCAGAATGTCGAGTAGCCAGGCCCGCCGCCGCGGCGAGATCGTGCAGCTGAACTCCGACGTCCGGCGGCGCGGGCTGATGCTGGTGCTGTCGTCGCCATCGGGCGCCGGCAAGACCTCGATCTCCCGGGCGGTGCTGGAGCGCGACTCCGGCATCGAGCTGTCGGTTTCGGTCACCACCCGGCCGAAGCGTCCCGGCGAGGTCGCCGGTGTCCACTACCACTTCATCGACAAGCAGCGCTTCGGGCTGATGGAGAACCGTCAGGAGCTGCTGGAATATGCCCAGGTGTTCGGCCACTACTACGGCACGCCGCGCGCACCGGTGGAAGGCGCGCTGGCCGACGGGCGCGACATGCTGTTCGACATCGACTGGCAGGGCACCCAGCAGCTGGCCGAGGCGGCGCGCGACGACCTGGTCTCGATCTTCATCCTGCCCCCCTCGACCGCCGAGCTGGAGCGCCGCCTGCGCAGCCGCGCCCAGGACCCGGACGCGATCGTCGCCCAGCGCATGGCCAAGGCGGCCGACGAGATGAGCCATTACGCCGAGTACGACTACATCATCGTAAACACCGACTTCGAGGAGAGCGTCGCCTCGGTACAGGCGATCCTGCGTGCCGAACGCCTGCGACGCAGCCGCCAGATCGGGCTGGGCGAGTTCGTCAAAGGCCTGCGCGAGGGGCAGTAGCGGCCGCCTACCGTGCCGGCACCCGCACCGATCCCTCTGCGATCGCCCGCACCACCAGCGGATACAGCAGGTGCTCCTGTTCCAGCACTCTCGCGGCGAGGCTGTCCGGGGTGTCGTCGGCGAACACCGGCACCCGGCGCTGGGCGATCACTGGGCCGCCGTCGAGTTCCGCCGTCACCGCATGCACGGTGCAGCCGCTCTCGACCGCGCCGTCGGCGATCGCGCGCGCATGGGTGTCGAGCCCGCGATAGGCCGGCAGCAGCGAGGGGTGAATGTTGATCAGCCGCCCGGCCCAGCGCTCGATGAAGTCGTCGCCGAGCACGCGCATGAAGCCGGCAAGGCAGACCAGGTCGACCCGCTCCTGTTCCAGCGCCGCGCCCAGTGCGGCGTCGAACTCGGCCCGGCCGGCGAAACTGCGATGGTCGATCACCGAGGCCGGGACCCCGGCCGCCGCAGCGTGGGCAAGTCCGCCGGCATCCGGGTTGTTGGCGATGACGCGGACGATCCGCGCCGGCGATCCCGGCCGGGCTAGGTCGTCGAGCAGCGCCTTCAGGTTCGAGCCGCGACCCGAGATCAGCACGCCGACCCTCAGCGCCACTGCTCGAGCCCTGCCGGGGTCACGGCCTCGCCGTCGCGCGCGACCACGGCACCGACCCGGAGCGGGCGCTCGCCCTCGGCCCGGAACAGCGCCATCGCGGCGTCGGCGTGCTCGGGCGCGACATAGGCGAGCATGCCGAGCCCGCAGTTGAAGGTGCCGGCGAGGTCGAGCGGCGGCATCGCCGCCTCGGCCGCCAGCCAGCGGAACACCGGCGGCAGGGTCCAGGCCGTCAGGTCGAGCCGCACCGCGCAGCCCTGCGGCAGCACCCGCGGCGGGTTGGTCACTAGGCCGCCGCCGGTGATGTGCGCGAAGCCGCCGACCAGCCCGGCACGATGCGCGGCCAGGCAGGCGCGGACGTAGATCCGGGTCGGCCGCAGCAGGTCCTCGGCCAGCGTCGCCGCGGTCGAGTGATAGGGCGGAGGCGCGTCGAGCCGGGCAGCACCGCGGCCGAGCACGCGGCGCACCAGCGAGAAGCCGTTGGCGTGCACCCCGTCGGATTCGAGCCCGATCACTACGTCGCCAGGCTGGATCGTGCGTCCGTCGAGGATCGCACCGCGCTCCGCCGCGCCGACGGCAAAGCCGGCGAGGTCGTAGTCGCCGATCGCGTAGACACCGGGCATCTCGGCCGTCTCGCCGCCGATCAGCGCGCAGCCGGCCTGGCGGCAGCCGTCGGCGATCCCGGCGACCAGCGCGTGCGCCACCGCAGGCTGCAGCTTGCCGCTGGCCATGTAGTCGAGGAAGAACAGCGGTTCGGCACCCTGGACCACCAGGTCGTTGACGCACATCGCCACCAGGTCGATGCCGACGCCGTGGTGGCGGCCGGTCTCCGCCGCCAGCTTGACCTTGGTGCCGACGCCGTCGGTCGCGGCAACCAGCACCGGGTCCTTGAGCCCGGTCGGCTTCAGGTCGAACAGGGCGCCGAACCCGCCGAGCGCCCCATCGGCGCCGGGTCGCGCGGTGCTGGCTGCCAGTTCCTTGATGCCGTCGACGAAACGGTCCCCGGCTTCCACGTCGACGCCGGCGTCGCGATAGGTCTTGCTCACGGCGCTCCCGATGAACACATCGTAATTTGGCCAGATTCGGCCCCCCACATGCCTCATTTCGAGTGCCGGCGGAAGCGGAGATCGCAGTTCATGGCTAGGCTGTCACCATTCCGGTCAAGACTTGCTGCGATTTCATGGGCGCTGGCGGTGGTCGGCGCCATGCCGGCGGCTGCGAACGAGGCCTATGTGGCCTATGTCCCCGATCGGGCCGAGTCGTCCGATCCCGCCGGCCGCGACTCCGCCGTGGCGGCAGCCCGCGAGCAGGCGCTGGCGATCGTGCTGCAGCGGCTGACCGCGACCCGCGACCATCCGCGGCTGCCCGTCGCCACCGGACCGAACGTCGCCGGCTATGTCGAGGAGGTGGCGGTGCTCGCCGATGGCGGGCGGCTGCGGGTCAGCCTGCGCCCCGACGCGGTGCGCGCGATGCTGGAAGGGTTCGGGCTCGATTACCTGGACACAGCGGCGCCGTTGCTGGTCGTGGTGCCGATCTTCCATGACGGCGGGGTACCGGTGCTCTGGAGCGGCACCAATCCGTGGCTCGACGCCTGGCTGGTCTATCCCGGGGGCGCCGGCCTGGCGCCGCTCACGGTCCCCTATGGCGAGTTCGGCGACGTCGAGGCGGTGAACGCCCAGGAGGCGATCGCGGGCGACGGTGCGGCGCTGGGCCGGCTGTCCGGCCGCTACGAAGCAGCGGGGACGCTGGTGGCCGAGTACCGGCCCGCCGGCGGGGAGGCCGAGATCCGGCTGACGGTCGCGGCGGCCGACGGCTGGCAGGCGACGACCATCCTCACCGCGCCCTCGGATTCCTCGATCCGGCAGGAGACGCTGGATGCGGTGGTCGAGGCGGTGGGGCGCCTCTGGGTCGAGAGCCGGCTGCAGCCGCGCTACGAGGGCCCGCTGTCGACTGTCGAGTTGACCGCCAGCTTCGCCAGCCTCGACGACTGGATCGCGATCCGCCGGGCGCTCGACGAGGCGTCGATCGTCGAGCGGTTCGACGTACCCGTGGTCGGCGGCCACAGCGCCCGGCTGATCCTGCAGCACTACGCCGACCTGCCGAGTCTGCAGCGCGACCTCGCGGGTGCCGGCCTGGTGATCGAGCCTGGACTCTCGGCGAACGGCCTGCCCGGCCTGACCGTCCGGCATGCCGGGCAGGCCGTGGCTGCGGACCCCCGGGCAGCCGGCCCCGGCAGCTGGGATACGCCTGCGCTGAACGACTGGGGCAGCCAGGCCCAGCCGCCGCCGGGGCCGCAAGGTTTGACCATCGCGCCACACATGCCCACCTTGCGTTTCGAGCCCTAGGTACTCGACAGCTCTGATAGGCGGCAACAGGTGGCGGACGACAGTCGCAGGCAGCTGGCGCTGGAATTGCCGGCTTCGACATCCTACCGCGCGGAGGACTTCGTCGTCGGCGCCTGCAACCGCGCCGCCCACGACCTCGTGGTCCGCTGGCCGGACTGGCCGCATTTCGCCATCGGCCTGCACGGGCCGGCCGGCGCGGGCAAGACCCATCTGGCGCAGATCTGGGCTGCCCGGGCGAAGGCCGACGTCGCTGGCATCGAGCGGCTGCGCGCGGCCGGCCCCGACGCGATGGCGGCGGCGAACCGGCGGTGGGTGCTGGAGCTCGATTCGGCCGGCGCGCTCGCCGACGTGGACGAGCGCTCACTGTTCCACCTGCACAACCTCGTCCATGCGTCCGAAGGTGCGCTCGTCTACATATCCCGAGAGCCGCTCGTGCGGCGCCCGACGGTGCTGCCCGACCTGCGCTCGCGCATGGCGGCGTGTCCGGCGGCGGCCGTGGGCGCGCCGGACGACGCCGTGCTGGCCGCGGTGATGGCCAAGCTGGCTGCGGATCGGCAGATCGTGCTTGGCGAGGCGGTGATCGCGATCGCCCTGCAGCGGATGGAGCGCAGTTTTGCCGCCGTGGCCGCGTTTGTCCGCGCCCTCGATGCCCGGGCGCTCGCCGACCGGCGGGCGATCAGGCCGAAGCTTGCCCTGGCGGTGCTCGATGAGATAGCTGAGGCGGCGAACAACGAGGTGGGCGAGGCATGAACCTTGGAATAGAAGGCCGGACGGCGATCGTTTGCGCGGCGAGCAAGGGGCTGGGCCGGGCCTGCGCCCGGGCCTTGGCAGCGAACGGAGTCGCCCTGGTGATCAACGCCCGTACGGCCGACACGCTGCAGACGGTGGCCGACGAGATCGCCGCGGAGTTCGGCGTCGCCGTGCGGCCGGTGCCTGCCGACATCACCACTGCCGAGGGGCGGGCCGCGGTGCTTGCCGCCTGCCCGCAGCCGGACATCCTGGTCAACAATGCCGGCGGCCCACCGCCAGGCGATTTCCGGGACTGGGACGAGTCCGACTGGATCGCCGCGGTTCAGGCCAACATGATCACCGCGATCATGCTGATCCGGGCAGTTGTCGACGGGATGGGCGAACGCGGGTTCGGCCGGATCGTCAATATCACCTCGGCGGCGGTGAAATCGCCGATTCCGACCCTCGGCCTGTCGAACGGCGCGCGCGCCGGGCTCACCGGCTTCGTCGCCGGCCTGTCGCGCCAGGTCGCGCGGCACAATGTCACGATCAACAACCTGCTGCCGGGCCCGTTCGACACCGACCGGCTCTCGGCCAATCTACGCCGCGGCGCCGAAGAGGCCGGGGTCGACGCCGAATCCTTCGCTGCCGAGCGCGCGAAGGGCAACCCCGCGGGCCGCTTCGGCCGGCCGGAGGAGTTCGGCGCGACCTGTGCATTCCTGTGCAGCGTGCATGCCGGCTACATGACCGGCCAGAACGTCCTGCTGGACGGCGGCGCATTCAACAGTACATTTTAGCGCGTCCTGCGAGGGCGGACTCACCGTTGCCCGAGTCCCGGTTCGCCTGCGACATGCGTGATGGAGCGGCCGCAATGCCGGAGTCTGGGCGGTGAAACCGGCCCGTAACACTGGCTGCCTATCATGCGCGCCGGCGACCGATCGATGACTGTGGGAATGGATATGGCGAAGGCGAAGACGGCGGCCGAAGCGATCGTGCAGGCCGAGGATCTGTTGCCTGCGATCGGCCCCGACGACCCTGTACGCTTCATCAATCGGGAGACCTCCTGGCTCGCCTTCAACGGCCGGGTGCTGGAGGAAGCGGAGAACCTCGCCCATCCCCTGTTCGAGCGGCTGCGCTTCCTCAGCATCTCGGCAAGCAACCTCGACGAATTCTACATGGTCCGGGTTGCCGGCCTGAAGAGTCAGGTCGAAGCGGGCGTGCGCATCGTCAGCGACGACGGTCTGACGCCGGAGCAGCAGCTGCAGGCGATCAACGAGCGTGCCAGCCGGCTGATGGACGACCAACAGACGATCTGGACCAAGCTGCGCAGCCAACTCGCCGAATCAGGCATCATCATCGTCGACGGCAGCGCGCTCAACGACGACGACCGCAGCTGGCTCGAAGCCCAGTTCATGGACACGATCTTCCCGAT
Organism: Alphaproteobacteria bacterium; assembly: GCA_050329975.1. Lineage (GTDB taxonomy): Bacteria > Pseudomonadota > Alphaproteobacteria > CALKHQ01 > CALKHQ01 > CALKHQ01. The sequence continues at coordinate 17,865 of JBHJOG010000026.1, forward strand.
CCTGACCCCGTTGGCGATCGATCCGGCCCACCCGTTTCCGTTCATGGCCAATCTCAGCTCCGCGCTCGTGCTGCTCCTGCGCCGCGGCGACCCGGGAGACCATGGCGAGACCATCCACGCGCTGGTGCCGCTGCCGCAGGTGGTCGATCGCTTCGTGCGGCTGCCCGGACCCGACATCCGCTACATGCGGCTGGAAACACTGGTTGCCTTGTTCCTCGACCGGCTGTTTCCCAGCTTCCGGGTGATCTCGTCGGGCGTATTCCGCGTGCTCCGCGACAGCGAGATCGAAATCGACGAAGAGGCCGAGGACCTGGTGCGTCACTTCGAGACCGTGCTCAAGCGCCGTCGACGCGGCCATGTCATCCGCCTCGCCTTCACCGCCGATACGCCCGACGAGCTGCAGAAGGAGGTCATCGCCAACATGCATGTCGGCGGAACCGACGTGTTCCGGCTGAAGGGCATGACCGGGCTTGCCGACGTCTCGCAGCTCATCACCGGCGACCGGCCGGACCTGGTGTTCCAACCCTACCGGCCGCGCTTCCCGGAGCGCATCCGCGAGTTTGGCGGCGACTGCTTCGCCGCGATCCGGCACAAGGACATGATCGTCCACCACCCCTATGAGACGTTCGACGTGGTGGTCGACTTCCTCCGCCAGGCGGCCCACGACCCCGCGGTGGTGGCGATCAAGCAGACGCTCTACCGCACCAGCAAGGATTCGCCGATCGTCCGCGAACTGGTCGAGGCAGCCGAGGCCGGCAAGTCGGTGACCGCGATGGTCGAGCTGAAGGCGCGGTTCGACGAGGAGGCCAACATCCGCTGGGCGCGCGACCTGGAGCGGGCGGGCGCCTCTGTGGTCTATGGCTTCGTCGACCTGAAGACCCACGCCAAGGTGTCGATGGTGGTCCGCCGCGAGGGCGAGGGCCTGCGCACCTATTGCCATTTCGGCACCGGCAACTACCACCCGATCACCGCCAAGATCTACACCGACCTGTCCTTCTTCACCTGCGACCCGGCGCTATGCCGGGACGCGGCGCGCGCCTTCAACTTCATGACCGGTTACGCCACGCCGGACCGGCTGGAGAAGCTGGCGCTGGCCCCGGTAACGCTGCGCAAGACCCTGATCGACCTGATCGAGGCCGAGAAGGAGCACGCCAAGGCGGGTCGGCCGGCCCAGATCTGGGCCAAGCTGAACGCACTCGTCGACGCCAGCATCATCGATGCGCTCTACGCGGCCTCCCAGGCCGGGGTGGAGATTGACCTGGTGATCCGCGGCATCTGCTGCCTGCGTCCAGGCGTGCCCGGCCTCTCGGATCGGATCCGGGTCAAGAGCATCGTCGGCCGGTTCCTCGAGCATTCGCGCGTCGTCTGCTTCGGTGCCGGCCACGGCCTGCCATCGCGTGGCGCCCGCGTCTTTTTCTCTTCGGCGGACTGGATGACACGCAATTTCGACCGCCGGGTCGAAACCCTTGTTCCGATCGAGAATCCTACCGTGCACCAGCAGGTGCTGGATCAGATCATGGTCGCCAACCTGCGTGACGACACCCAGAGCTGGGTGCTGATGCCCGACGGCAACTTCGTTCGCACGCAGGCCCAGGGCGCCGGGTTCTCCGCCCATCAGTATTTCATGGAGAACCCCTCGCTTTCGGGTCGTGGCTCGGCTCTGGAGGACAGCGCCCCTCCGACGCCCGGCCAGCGGCCGACCGCGGTCTGAGGCGAGGGAGGCGCGGGCATGGACGGTGACACCCATTTGGTTCGGGCCATCGAGGGACAAGGCGAAAACCGCATCGCCGTCATCGACATCGGATCGAACTCGGTCCGGCTCGTCGTCTACGACATGCGCGGCCGGGCGAGCCGCTCCATCTTCAACGAGAAGACCGCCTGCGGGCTAGGGGCCGACCTGACAGTTGGCGGCCGGCTGAGCGCCCGCGGGATCGCTTGCGTGACCGGTGTGCTCGACCGCTTCGTGCGCATCGCCAATGGGCTCGATGTCGCGGTGATCGATGCCTTCGCCACCGCCGCGGTGCGCGAGGCGGAGAACGGGGCCGACCTCGTCGAACGCATTCGCCGGCTCTCCGGCATCGACGTGGAGGTGCTGAGCGGTGCGGAGGAGGGGCGGCTGTCGGCCGAGGGAGTCCTCGCCTCGCTGCCCGGCGCCGACGGCGCGATGGGCGACCTGGGCGGCGGCAGCCTTGAAATCGTGGCCCTCGACAAGGGTCGGATCGGCGACTGCGACACGAGGCCCGTGGGCATCTTGCGCCTGCTCGGCACCCATGGCGGCGATCTGGGCGAGGTCCGCAAGGCTGTGCGCAAGACTCTGGACGGGTTGAAATGGCTGCCGGACGTTCACGGCCGCAGCTTCATTGCCGTCGGCGGTGCCTGGCGAGCACTTGCGCGCGTCTACATGAATGCGAGCCGAACGCCGGTGCATATCGTCCATGGCCTGACGGTGGAGCACGCCCGGCTCGAGGCATTTCTGACGGAAGTGGTCAAGGGGGGGCATCAGGACCAGCGGGCGGTGCTCGGCCTGTCGCGGCGTCGGACGGAAGTGATGCCGATCGCGGCGATCCTTCTTGCCGAAGTGATCGAGCGCGCGCGCCCGGCCAAGGTGATGTTTTCAGCCTATGGCGTGCGCGAAGGCCGCCTGATGCGCCACCTGTCGCCGCAGGAGCAGGCGCGCGATCCGCTGCTGGCGCACTGCGCGGAGATTTCCGCCGATACGCCGCGGTTCCGGATCACCGGCGACGACGTGTTCGCCTGGATGTCGCCTCTGTTCGTCGACGAATCGCCGGAGCATCAGCGCATGCGCCGCGCGGCCTGCCTGGTCGGCGACATCGGCTGGCGAGAGCATCCCGACTACCGATCGGAGCAGGTGTTCCGCCGGCTGCTCCTGATGCCGGCCGTCGGGCTCGACCATACCGGTCGCGCCTATCTGGCGTCGGCGGTCTATGCCCGCTACTCCCAGCATTTCGAGGCGGCATGCTTGGCGCCGGCCCGCACGCTGCTGAGCGAGTCGGAATTCCAGGATGCAACGGTCGCCGGCGGCGCGCTCAGGCTTGCCTACGAGATGTCGGGCGGCGATCGCGAGATACTGGTCCACACCCGGCTGGAGCGGGCGGACGATATGCTGGTGCTGCACCTGGACGCCACCGTCGCGCCGCTGATCGCCGGTGCTGCGGAGCGTCGGCTCGGCCAGCTGGCGCGGCGCGCCGGACTCAGGCCCGAGATGAGAATCGCCCGACAGGTGGCGGCCGCCTGACCGGACGTCCGACGCGACCGGGCGCGGCCCCGGTCAGGCGACAGTCGGTCAGGCGACAGGCGGTCAGGCGACGGGCGCGCTGGCTATCGTCGCGGGTTCGGCCGCCGTGCCCCGCTGGGTGGGCAGCGCCATCACCTGAGATTTTCCGATCGACAGCGCGAGTTCGCCGCGGACCAGCCTCAGGGCGTCCTCTCCGAACATTTCGCGACGCCAACCCTGAAGGGCGTCGGTCTCGCCCTTCTCGCCGAACGCCGCGATCTGTTCCAGGTCATCAATCGAAGCAACCAGCTTGGCGGCGACCCCATGGGACTCGCAGCGCATCCTGAGCAGCACCTTCAGCAGGTCGACGGCCGGACCGATGCCGTTGGGCAGCTTCATCCGCGGCTCCAGCTTGGGGGCCTCGGCGGCTGGCCGCTGGAGCCCGCGCTGCACCGCCTCGATCAGCCCGCGGCCGATCGACCCGTTGGCGAGCCCCTGGCTGACGCCGCGTGTCCGCGCCAGGTCAGCGGTCGTGGTCGGGTGGCGGCTGGCGATCTCAAGCAGGGCGTCGTCGCGGATCAGCCGGTTCCGCGGGATATCGCGGTTGCGCGCTTCGATCTCTCGGAACGCCGCCAGTTCGCGCAGCACGTTCAGCAGCTGCGGCTTGGCGTTGCGCAGCTTCAGTCGCCGCCACGCCTCCTGCGGGTCGACGACATAGATCTCCGGCTGGGTGAGCCGGTCCATCTCCTGGGCCACCCAGCTTTCCCGTCCGGAGCGCGCGATCTTCGCCCTCAGCTTCTCGTAGGCGGGTCGGAGGTAGATGACGTCCTCGGCCGCATAGGCGAGCTGCTTCTCGCTCAGGGGGCGCACCGACCAGTCTGTGAACCGGCTGCCCTTGTCGATCGTTTTGCCGGTCAGCTTGACGATCAGCGAATCATAGGCGACCTGGTCGCCGAAGCCGCAGACCATGGCGGCGATCTGGCTGTCGTATAGGGGTGTCGGCAGGCTGCCGGCCAGATGCAGGAAGATCTCCAGGTCCTGGCGGGCCGCGTGCAGTACTTTGGTCACCGCGGGGTTCGCCATCAGGGTGAACATCGGCGCCAAGTCGACGCCGGGAGCCAGCGGATCGACCAGCACGGTGTCCTGACTGCCGGCGATCTGCACCAGGCAGAGCTGCGGCCAGTAGGTGCTCTCGCGCATGAATTCGGTGTCGACCGCGACGTACGCCTCGGCGGCGAAGGCCTCGCACGCCGAAGCCAGCGCCTCGGTGTCGGTGATCAGGCGATAGGTCATCGGGCGTGACGCACATCAGCGGCCGGAACGGCCGCGTGCAGGCAGGACGAGCACATCCGGCTCCTGTAGACCCTTGTCGGGTTGGCGGCAAGCATCCGATCGGGCCGGCGGCGCATTTGGCCGGCGCCCCGCCTCGCTTGACAACGAAGGCCTGCCGGTGAACTGTCCCGCCGCCCACGACGGGCAAGTCCTGTGACGACTTCCGAGAGGCTGCCGATGCACGCGTATCGCACGCACACCTGCGGTGAACTGCGCCCGGACCATGTGGGCCAGACGGTCAGGCTGTCGGGCTGGATGCATCGCAAGCACGATCTCGGCGGCCTGCTGTTCCTCGACCTGCGCGACGATTTCGGCATCACCCAATGCGTCATAGAGCAGGATCATGCGCTGTTCGCGCCGATCGAGGACACGCGCGTCGAAAGCGTTGTCACCGTCACCGGCCGGGTCGTCGAACGCACCGCGGAAACCGTGAACGAAAAGCTCGCCACCGGCAACGTGGAGGTGCGCATCGAGGCGTTCGTGGTCCAGTCCGCTGCCGCCGTGCTGCCGCTGCTGGTCGCCAGCGACCAGGACGCCGGCGAGGAGACGCGGCTGCGCTACCGCTTCCTCGACCTGCGTCGGGACCGCATGCACCGCAACATGAAGCTGCGCACCGACGTCATCGCCGATCTGCGCCGGCGCATGATCGAGCAGGGCTTCCGCGAGTTCTCCACCCCGATCCTGACCGCCAGTTCGCCCGAGGGCGCCCGCGACTACCTGGTGCCGAGCCGGCTGCATCCCGGCAAGTTCTACGCGCTGCCGCAAGCGCCGCAGCAGTTCAAGCAGCTGCTGATGGTGGCCGGCTTCGACCGCTATTTCCAGATCGCTCCCTGCTTCCGCGACGAGGACAGCCGCGCCGATCGCTCGCCCGGCGAGTTCTACCAACTCGACTTCGAGATGGCCTTCGCTACCCAGGACGACGTGTTCGCCGCGATCGAACCGGTGCTGGCCGGCGTGTTCGGGAGCTTCGGCGGCGACAGGCGGACGGACAGGCCGCCCTTCGTGCGGATCCCGTTCGAGGAGTCGATGCTGACCTACGGCAGCGACAAGCCGGACCTGCGCAACCCGCTGGTGATCCGCGACGTCAGCGACGTCTTCGCCGGCAGCGAGTTCCGCGTCTTTGCCGGCACCGTTGCCAAGGGGGGCGTTGTCCGCGCCATCCGCGCGCCTGGCGCCGCTGCCCGTCCGCGCAGCTTCTTCGACAAGCTGAACGACTGGGCCCGCGGCGAGGGCGCGCCCGGGCTCGGCTACGTCATTCTGCGCGACGGCCGCTGCGACGGCCCGATCGCCAAGTTCCTGGACGAGGCGCGGCAGGCCCTGCTGCGCCAGTTGACCGATGCGCAGGATGGCGATGCGGTCTTCTTCGCCTGCGACATGCCACAGCCGGCGGCCAAGTTCGCCGGCCTCGCCCGCACCCGCCTGTGCCAGGAACTGGACCTGCTGGAGCAGGGTGTGTTCCGCTTCTGCTGGATTGTCGACTTCCCGATGTTCGAACTGAACGGCGAGACTGGCCGGGTCGAGTTCAGCCACAACCCGTTCTCGATGCCCCAGGGCGGGCTGGAGGCGCTGGAGACGCAGGACCCGCTGACCATCAAGGCCTGGCAGTACGACATCGTCTGCAACGGCGTCGAACTGTCGTCGGGCGCGATACGGAACCACCTGCCTGAGATCATGTTCAAGGCGTTCTCCATCGCCGGCTACACCCGGGAGGAGGTCGAGACCCAGTTCTCCGGCATGCTGCATGCCTTCCAGTACGGCGCGCCGCCGCACGGCGGCTCGGCGCCCGGCACCGACCGGATCGTGATGCTGCTCGCCGACGAGCCCAACATCCGCGAGGTCATCGCCTTCCCGCTGAACCAGAAGGCCGAGGACCTGATGATGAAGGCGCCGGCCGAGGTTCCGCTCGAGCGGCTGCGGGAGCTGTCGATCCGGCTTGCCGCCAAGCTCACCGACCGGCCGGCGCCGGCTGCCAGGCCTGCAGAGCCCTCGGAACCGGGCTGACAATCGGCGCCGGCCGAGCGGATTAATTTGCGCCCGACTCTCACTCCCCCGACTATTCGTGTGGGGGGTCAAAGGAGGCGAGTCGTGCGGCACTTGGCGATCCTGGCGACACCACTCATCCTGACCGGCTGCGGCATTCCGCCGGCCGTGACCATTGCGACATACGCGCTCGATGGCGCCGTGTGGATCGGCTCCGGCAAGACTGTCCGAGACCACGCGCTTTCGGCGGCCCTCGAGGAGGATTGCTCGATGTTCCGCGTGCTCGGCGGCAACCCGATCTGCGTCGACTATACACCCGACGGGACCGCTGCCGCCGCGCTCGCGACCATGCCGGCCGGCGAGGCGATGCTCGGCGCGACGTCGGACGGGCGCGTGATCCGGGTCGCCGCCGCGTCGTCGCCGGCCGATCAGCCGGTCATGGCCGCCGCCGGATCTGCGGGGACTGCGGCCGCGGTTGCGGCAAATGCGCCCGTTGCACCGGCCGAAGCGCCGCTGCTCACGCTGCCTGACGGGCGATCCATCCTGGTCGCCAGGCTGCCGGCGGCGACGGCGGCGGCCGGCGAGGAGCCGACGCTGATCCAGCTGTCCTGGATGATGCCGAGCCTGGACCTGCCGGCGACGCAGTAGCAACGGCAGCAGCGGCGCACATTTTGTTGCCGCATTGTGACTGGACAACGAGAGGGCCGACGTCACATGGATAAGGCTCGGAACGCGCTCAGCCTGCCCGACGGGGCCTCGTCCGGTCGATCATCCACGTGAAGGCACGCGATCCCGAGGCTTGCGAAGCTCCAACTCCCGGAATGCACATCGGATCATGCCAGCTCTTGCAAAGATACGACTGACCCCTGATCGACCTCTGCGCCTTCGCTGGCGTGGGTGGAGCCTGGCGGCCTGCGGCGCGGTTGCCACGCTGTTGCCGGCAGCGGCCGCCGCCGAGATCGTCGGCCATCGCGCCGTGTATGTGCTGAGCCTGAACCACATCGTCGGCGACAGCAACGTTGCGGACGCGCGCGGCGTATTCGCGGTCGAATGGACCGACCAGTGCAATGGATGGGCTGTCGAACAGAGCTACTCGCTGCATGTGGCGTATCACGAGCAGCCCGACCAGCTCATTTCGTCGCGCTACACGACATGGGAAGCCAAGGATGGGCTGACCTTCAACTTCGAGGTCGAAACCTCGCGTGGCGGCCGGCGGACGGAGCGGGTACAGGGCACCGCCGAGCTCGACCCGGCGACCCATGCCGGAACCGCGCTCTACGTCGAGCCCCGCGGCCTGGAGATCTTGCTTCCGGAAGGAGCGATGTTCCCGGCCGCCCATACCGAGGAGATGCTCTCGCGCGCGGCCACTGGCGACATTCTGTGGCCGGCCGTGGTCTTCGACGGGGCCAACACCGACCAGCCGTTGCTGATCAATGCTGCCTTCGGCCGGCCGTTGGAGGCGGGAGCGGCCAGCGAGACCCGCCTGGCGGCCCATGGCCCGACCGACCTGACCGCGATCGAGGGGTGGCGGGTGCGGATGGCGATTTTCCCGGAGACCAGCAGCAGCGAGGAAGCCGACTACGAGGTCCAGATGGACTTGCTGGGCAACGGCGTCGCCCGTAGCATGCGGCTGGACTACCGCGACTTCGTGCTCGACGCGGACCTGAGGGTGATCGAGCCGACGCCAGCTCCGGAGTGTTGACCCCGGCGTAGTCCGAACGCCGCGCGTCGGTTCGAGGTTACATCTGCGAAACCTTCGCCCCGTGGCGATCGGCCCGGGCATGCTACTTGCACTGCAAGCGCGCGCAGCTGAAGGGGTAGCTTTGACGGGGTCGGTGACGCCGTGCGGGTGGGGACCGCCATTCAGCCACCCGGCGATGTCATTTCGGGAGGCATGAGGTATGCGACAGGGATACGACAGCAACACAACTGCCCTCCCAGGGGCGAGGACCGCTGAGGTTCCGGCCGCGGCGCGTGGCCGAATGACGCTGGTACTGATGGTCGGGCTCGCGCTGGGGCTGGGGTCTCTCGCCGCGCCCCGCACAGGCTTGGCCGACGGCAGCACGCAGACATCCGGGTTCGGCGAGCGGGTGTCACTGGCCGAACTGGACCAGGAGCGGGCGCGTTTCGTCTCCTCGCCGGAATCGCCGGTCAGCCTCGATACATTCTCCGTCATCCTGATGGACGAGCTGGGCAGTCAGAAGCCTGGGGGCAGCATCGTCGGCGACGTGGCGAGAAGCAATGGAGCGGTCACCGTGGCCGGCCCGCTGGCCAACTGACCCCTCTACACGGGCGCAACCCCTGCCGCCCTTCACCACCGGACAGGATCGGCCCTAGCGGCCGCAACTCGATGGGGCTTGCCGCTGGCACCCCGACCGAGCGACGGCACGCCCGTGCACGCCATCCTGGCGGGGTCGTCACAACTCTGATGCACATCGCCTGACGCGAGGTTCGTCTCGGTCCGGTTAACTGTTGGTTAACCATTCTGCGGCCGAGCGGCCCTCTTCCCACGCATCTCGCAATAAAATTGCGCCTGCTGCAGTCACACCGACGTGACATTGCGCGGGAGCGAAAGGGTGCGCGCGCCCAGGGCTTTCCTTCCAAAACAGTGAGTTAAGCGGAATCCACCCGAGGCGCGGGGGGTCGACCCACATCATGGTGAACCAAGAATAGTAAATTAGATCAAATAGTTATGGAGCGTGGCACAGGGATTGTACTGACTGACCTGCGTCGGCGGCGCGGCTCACGAGATCTGCTCCGAGGCAGGGTGGCAGACCATCGGCGCAAGAGAAGGGAGAGCCTTTTCGATCGTCCATGAACAGCATCAAGAGGAGAAGTCTGATGCGTACAGTCCTGATGTCAGGTGTTGCCGCACTGGGTTTGGCCCTGGCTTCCGGCGCGGCCTTCGCGAACCCGCAGGCCGACGGCGGCGACAACAACACCAACACCGTGGTCAGCACGGCGAGCGCGAATGCGAATGGTGGCAACGGGGTCGGCGTCGGTGGCGGTGCCGGTGGCAGCGCCGACGGCGTGGGCGCGATCGTCGGCCTGGGTGCCGGTGGTGACGCGTCGGGGACAGGTATCGGTCTCGGTATCGGCGGTAACGGCGGCACGGCCGCGGCCTATAGCGAGTCGTTCAACCAGAAGAACTCCGCGGTCGCTCGTCAGGAGATGAACGCGCTGGTGGTGACCGATGCCAGCAACCAACTGCAATTGCTGGTCACGACCGGCAATACGACCGATGCCGCACTCGCCGTCGGCCTGAATGCCGCAGCCGGCGCGATCAGCGTGCAGGCCCAGTCGGGCATCGGCAGCGCCCAGCAGGGCGGCGTCGCGGTGGCGGCGAACGTGGGTGTCTTCAACCAGTTCTGAGGATCCCGCCTGACGTCACGAGAACGGACCGGCGGGCGGTGCCCGTCGGTCCCGTTTCCCGGATCGCTGATGCGAGGAAGCAGATGTGCACCAACGCAATTGGATTACTCGTGGTCGGGGGGATCGCGGTTGCCATACTGGCCGCTCCCTCACTGGCTGAGGAGGGTGCCGTACCCGGTTCCGCCTATTCGAATGGAATCGGTGCACTCTCCGATGAGGACCTGGCTACGCTGCGCGGTCGTGAGGATGTGAGCAACACGAGCGAGTCCACCGCCACGGCCACGGCCGACAACAGCGGGACAGCGACCTCAACCTCCAACTCGTTCAACACCAGCCAGAACGACGAGGTCAACCAGGACCTGTTGGCCGAGAACAACTCGACCTTCACTGGCGACAACGCGTCGACCGGCGCCGCCTATGTCGGCAACGCGATGGGTGGAATGGCCGGCTTCGCCAATGTCCTCGTCAATTCGGGGATCAACAGCAATTTGCAGGGTACGATCGGTGTCACGATCAACCTGCATTAGTGTCCCGCCTGCCGACGGTTCGGGACTTCCCCCCCGGACCCGCGGTCGTTGGCATTCCCGGGGCGGGAGGTTGGCGACATTCGGCCGGATAGCGGCCATGCCGGCAATCGTGACTGCGGTCGTTCTCGGCCAGGTAGCGTCAGTGGCAGCCGGTGAGGTGATGCTCAACGTCGGCGGACTAACGGTCAATGTCCCGATAGTCAGCCGGGCCGAGATGCCGTTTCAGACAGTGGTGCGGCAGCAGTTCGACTACAGTTGCGGCGCGGCGGCGGTGGCGACCCTGTTGACCTACCACTATGACCGCTCGACGACCGAGCGCGAGGCTCTGGAAGCCATGTTCGCCCGAGGCGACCAGGAGAAGATCCGGGTCGAGGGCTTCTCGATGCTGGACATGAAGGACTACCTCGATGGCTTGGGCCTGACCGCAGACGGTTTCCGCATCCGGCTCGATACCTTCGCGCAGGAGCAGGTCCCGGGGATCGCCCTGATCGACCTCAACGGGTACAAGCACTTCGTCGTGCTGAAGGGCATTGTCGGCGACCAGGTGCTGGTCGGCGACCCGGCGCTCGGCGTGAAGGCCTATCCGCGCGAAGAGTTTGAGCAGATGTGGAACGAGATCCTGCTCGTGATCACCGCCGACATGGAGCAGGCCCAGCAGCACTTCAACCAGGTCGCGGACTGGCGCCTCCGTCCCAACGCGCCGATGTGGGCGGCGTTGGACAGGGGCAGTCTCGGCGCGTTCTCGATGGGGATGCCCGGTCGGGTGATGCCAATCCGGCCGGTCATCCACCTGGGGGACTTCCAATGAAACTGGACGCCGCCTGATGCGGCCATCGGGAGGATTTCAATGGTTCACCGAAGCTACGATTCGCGGAGGGCGTACGACCGGCGCCTGACGCGCCTGATGGGTTGCGCAATAACCGCCGCGGCAATTGCGCCGCCGTGGCCGCTCGCCCAGGCCGCGGAGGCCGGTTCGGCTTCTGCGATCGGTGACGGCAGCGTCTTCCTCAGCCAGCCGCCGCTGTCGCGGGACGAATTGGCCATGCTGCGTGGCAAGTTCATCGTCGACGGCTGGGAGATTGCGCTCGGCCTCAACATCATCTCCTTCGTCGACAACGCGCTGGTCCAGGAAGTGGGCATGCAGTTGGACGACAGGGGCAGGCTGGTGACCACCAGCTTCTTTCTGGCGGATCCGTTGCCCGAGGGCGTCACGATCCTGGTCAACGGCGAGCTGTTCAGCGGACCTGCGCCGACCAGTTCCCAGCTTGCCGGCCTGCCGTCCGATCCGAACGGGGTGCTCGTCAGCACTGGCGACGGGTTTAGTGCCGTGCTGCACGCCGTCGGTGGCGGTCGGTTTGCCAACATCATCACCAACGACGCGATCGGCCGATCGTTGAGCCAGACCATGACCGTCGAGATCACGGTCGCCAACTTCACCAGCAGGCTGCCGGAAATGCGGGCCTCGAGCCTGGGCGGACGGCTCAACGACGCCACGGCGCTCGGCATCATCGGCTCGCTGCCGTGACACAATCCGCTTCAAGAGCCGAGGGCGACCCGGACAGTCAATGGAGATTGGATGTAGGAGAAACATAATCAGTTGATACAATTGTGTGCTTCATCTACAATGAAGTGAGAGTTTGTGGTGAAACACACAGAGTTTTTCGTAGTTAACAGATAATTAACGAAGTGTCATGATGTGCGTCTTTTTTGAGTGACGGATCCATTCGATCGAAGGATCCCGGGGGGAGATCATCCAGTGGTGTTGCCCGACTGCAAAGATTCTCGACAGAGTCGGCCCTACTCGCGGTGAGGCTCCACTTCAAGATGTGACGATCGTGGCCTGAGTGGTTTCGGTAGGAGACGCAGGCGTTCTCTCCTGACCACAGTAATATAGTGTGATTTATTGTCGATGTCCGGGGGGGCGGAGGTATGGAGAATTCCGGCTCAATGCTTCAGGGTCTTGCCGCGGCCGGCAGGCAATCCGCGTCGTTCTCGCCCGAGCCTGCAGCAAGGCGGATCCTGTTCGTGCATGGACCGGTACGCTCGCGGGTGCGCGACATGATCTGCGAGATTGAGGGTTTCGGCTTCAAGGTTCAGGTAGGGGACGCCGCCGCGCAGATCGAGCCGCTGCTCGCGAAGGAGTCGTTCATCGGCGCACTGGTCGATCTGGGCCAGGATCGTGCCGAGGCCGGCCACCGCAGGGCGTTGGAGATTCTCGATGCCGCCCCCGGCTTTCCTATGCTCGCCTTCATCGACTACGGCGAGTCGGAGAAGACGGAGCTTGTCGACCTGGTGCGCCTGCGGGCGCTGATCGATTATCATACCCTGCCGGCGGACACCGGCCGGTTGCTGTTGACCCTGGGCCACATGGCCGGGATGGCCGCGCTCTCCCGCAGGAGCCGCGAGGCCGTGCATGCCGATGACGAACCGCACATGCTCGGCCGTTGCCCGGCGATGCGCGAGGTCTTCGTCAGCATTCGCCGAGTCGCATCGGTCGACCTGCCTGTCCTGGTCACAGGCGAGAGCGGCACCGGCAAGGATCTGGTCGCCCGGGCGATCCACGAGCGGTCCGACAACCGCAATGGCCCGTTCGTTGCGATCAACTGCGCCGGACTCTCCTCGACCCTGATCCAGTCGGAACTGTTCGGTCATGAGAAGGGCGCGTTCACCGGTGCCCACCAGCGCAAGATCGGTAAGCTGGAGGCGGCCAGGGGCGGCACCTGCTTCCTGGACGAGATCGGCGACTTTCCCGCCGAGGTGCAGGGCAACCTGCTTCGCTTCCTGCAGGAGGGTGTGATCGAGCGGGTGGGCGGCACCACGCCGATTCACACCAACACGCGGATCGTCGCCGCGACCAATGTCGACCTCGACAAGGCGATCGAGAACGGACAGTTTCGGGCCGACCTGTTCTACCGGCTGAACGGAATCCGAATCCACCTGCCCCCGTTGCGCGAGCGCGGCGACGACGTGGAGTTGATTGCGACCTACTTCCTGCGCAAGGTCGCACGCGAACTGAAGCGGCCGATCACCGGCTTCCGCCGCGATGCCGTGGCCGCGATCGCCCAGCACAGCTGGCCCGGCAATGTCCGGGAGCTGATCACCAGTATACGCCGTGCCGTGGTTATGGCGTCGGGCAGCCGGATTGCGGCCGCCGACCTCGGTCTTGCCGATGCGCCAAATGGCGCGAAATGGAACCTGCCGTCACTGGATGAGGCGCGGGCTGCAGCCGAACGACGGCTGTTGCAGGATGCGTTGCGCAAGCGGCAATTCAATGTTCTGCGCGCCGCACGCGAGATCGGCGTCTCTCGGATGACCTTCTATCGCCTGCTGAACAAGCACAGGATTCAAGTCGGAGATGCGGAATCGTCAGATAGTCCTGTTGATTGATTGATCATACTTGCATTGTGAAATTGTCGTATTGAACAAGTTCTTCCTGTACGAAAAAGTTGTTGTATTTGTGCAACATACTGTGATGTTGTTGCAATGCTTGTTGCGAGAGATCAGGCGATCATCTAGGGTTTTCCTGCTGGTTTCCCATTGGGGTACAAGAGGGTGAGCCATGGCGCTGAGAATCCCTGTGAGGTTGTTGTGTCTCTCGGCGGTCAGCGCTTTGGTGATTGCGACGCATGGGGTCGTCCGCGCCGAGGAGGCAGTCGATGTCGCCGAGCTTGGTCAGCTCAGGGCGGCGATCGAAGCACAGCGGGCACAGCTCGAGAACCAGCAGCGGCTGCTGGAAGAGCAGGCTCGCCAACTGGCCGAGCAGCAGCGCCTGCTCGAAGAGCAGCAGCGCAGCCTGGAGCGGCAGATCGGCCAGGTTGAGGCGTTGCGGAGCGGGGAGCAGACCTATGCTGCCCGCCAGCCGGGGCCGGTTCCGGCCACCATCGACAGCGGCGGCGTGATGCGCGACGTAATCTTTCCCCAGGTGATGCAGCCGTTGCGGGCGTCCCTCGGCGCGACCATGGACGACGCGATCCTGCAGAGCGCGGCCACGGGCGCAACAGACGTCGCCCAGGCCCAGCAGCCGGTCGGCACGCCGCCGCCCGATGCGCCGCCGACGCGCCCGGAGGTCCAGGCATTGGCGGAGCAGGGTGGTGTGCTGACCCGCCGCGGTGGCTGGGTGGTCGAGCCCTCGCTGGAGTTCATTCATTCCTCGCAGAACCGCCTGGTATTTCGCGGCGCTTCGATCATCGATGCGGTCTTGTTGGGCGTGATCGAAGCCAGCGATGCCGACCGTGACACACTGACCTCGGCGCTGAATGTGCGCTACGGCATCACCGACGATCTCGAGGCCGAGGTCCGGCTCCCCTTCGTCTACCGCAGCGACCGGGTCACGAATCTGGTCTCGCGCACCACCGGCGACCTGTCACGGACGACCAGCACCACCGGCTATGGCCTGGGCGACATCGAGGCGGCGCTGCACTACCAGATCAACGAGGGGCGCGACGACTGGCCGGTCTTCGTCGGCAACCTGAGGGTCAAGTCAACCACCGGCCTCGGGCCGTTCGAGGTCGACCGCGACACAGACGGAATTGAGACCGAGCTGGCGACCGGCTCCGGATTCTGGGCGGTCGAGCCGAGCATCACGGCGATCTATCCGACCAGCCCTGCGGTTCTGTTCGGCAATCTCAGCTACACCTACAACATGCCGGCCGGGGTCAACCGGACGATCGGCGATGCCTTTGTCGGCGACGTCGATCCGGGGGACGCAATCGGCATCAACCTCGGCATGGGCTTTGGCATCAACGAGAACACCTCGTTCAGTCTCGGCTACAAGCACAACTACATTTTCGAGTCCGTCACCGAGATCAATGGCCGGGACGTGGACTCCGAGGAGCTTCACATCGGGGCGCTGACATTCAACCTGACCCAGCGGATCGCCGAGAACGCACGGGTGGCGCTCGATCTCGAAGCAGGCGTGACAGCCGACGCCCCCGACATCCGGGCCACGCTGCGGGTGCCGTTCGACTTCTGAGCGCCGTACGCATGCCGTGCGGTTCATAGCCCCCGGCCGCGACGGATCGCGTCGCGGCCGATCTTCAGTCGTACACTGTCGATCGCGCGTTCGACTTGCGCCCGCCGCTGCGCGCCGGGGTCGGCGAGGTCGAGCCCGTCGGCGTCCGCCGCGCCCACCAGGTCGGCGGCGCCGATCCCGATCAGCCGGAACGGACCCTGGTCAATCGCCTTGGCCAGTGCCGCCTCGCCGTGGCGGAACAGGATGTCGGCGAGCTGGGTCGGTCGCGGCAGCCGGTGCGACCGGGTGACCGTTCGGAAATCGGCTGTCTTCAGCTTCAGCGTTGCCGTGCGGCCGGCGAGCCCGCCCGTCTTCAGCCGCTCGGAGACCTTCTCGCACAGCGGCCACAGCCTGCCGCGCAGGTCGGCGAAGGCCGACAGGTCGTCATCGAAGGTGGTCTCGGCCGAGATGCTCTTGGCCGGCCGGTCCGGCTTCACCGCCCGCTGGTCCTCGCCGCGGGCGAGGTGGTGCAGCCGCAGGCCCATCTCGCCGTAGCGCGCCACCAGCCGGTCGCAGGATGCGGCGCGGAGATCCGCGATGGTGGCATAGCCGTCGCGGGCCAGCGCCTGCGCGAGCTTCGGGCCGACACCCCAGATGATCGACGCCGGCTGACGGTCCAGGAAGTCCTGCGCCTCGGCACGTCCGATCACCGCGAAGCCGCGCGGCTTGTCCAGGTCCGACGCCACCTTGGCCAGGAACTTGTTATAGCTGAGCCCGACCGAGGCGGTGACGCCGATCTCCTGCTCGATCCGCCGGATCAGGTCGATCAGCAGCCAGGCCGGCTTGTGGCCGTGCAGCCGCTCGGTCCCGGATAGGTCGAGGAAGGCCTCGTCGATGGACAGCGGCTCGACCAGCGGCGTCAGCGCCTCCATCAGCGACCGCACCTGGCGTCCCACCTCGACGTAGCGTGCCATGTTCGGCTTGATCACCACCGCCTGCGGGCAGGCCCTCAGCGCCTTGTACATCGGCATCGCCGAGCGCACCCCGTATAGCCGGGCGCGGTAGCAGGCGGCGGAGACGACGCCGCGGTGTCCGCCGCCGATGATCACCGGCTTATCGGCCAGCTCCGGGTTGTCCCGCTTCTCCACCGAGGCATAGAAGGCGTCGCAATCGATATGGGCGATGGACAGCGTCAGCAGCTCTGGATGGCGGATGCAGCGCGGCGAGCCGCAGGCGAGGCAGCGGCCGGTCTCGCCGGTTGCCGCGCCGCAGTCCCTGCACAGGCCTGCCATCGCATCGCCCTGCTACGGCTTCTGCTGTGGCCACAGCCAGGCCGCGCCGCGCACGCCCGAGGAATCACCGTGCACCGGCGGCCTGAGCCTGGTGTCCACCCGGTCGGAGAAGGCGTAGCGCTCCCAGGTCGCCGGCACGCTGGTATACAGCCGCTTGATGTTCGACATGCCGCCGGCGAGCACGATCACATCCGGGTCGAGCAGGTTGATCACCGTCGCCAAGCCGCGCGCCAGCCGATCCTCGTAGCGCTGCAGCGCGGCTTCCGCCTCGGCGTCGCCGGCCTCGGCCGCCGCCACGATGTCCGGTGCCTTCATCGACCGGCCGGTGCTGCGCGCATAGTCGTTCTGGAAGCCGGGACCGGAGAGGAATGTCTCGATGCAGCCCTTGAGCCCGCAATAGCAGTCCGGCCCCGGCCGTTCGTCGTCGCGCGGCCAGGGCAGGGGATTGTGTCCCCATTCGCCGCCGACCGCGTTGGCGCCGCGGACCGGTTGCCGGTCGACCACCACGCCGCCGCCGACGCCGGTGCCGATGATCACCCCGAACACCACCCGGCCATCCGCACCGGCCCCGTCGACCGCTTCCGACACCGCCATGCAGTTCGCATCGTTCTCGCAGCGCACCGTGCGGCCCAGTGCCTCGTCGAGGTCCCGGTCGAACCTCTGTCCGATCAGCCAGGTCGAATTGGCGTTCTTGACCAGGCCGGTCGCCGGCGAGATCGCGCCCGGCATCGAGACGCCGACCGTGCCGGTCTGGCCCAGCTCGGCCTCCACGCCGGCGACCAGGCCGGCGATGGCGCCGATCGTGCCTCGGTAGTCGTCGCGCGGGGTGTCGATGCGGCGGCGGACAAGTTCCGTGCCCGTCTCGTCCAGCGCGACCACCTCGATCTTGGTGCCGCCCAAATCGATGCCAATCCGCATGCCGTAAACCTGCTCTTCACATGTGATACGTGCTAGCTGTGGGCGGTATCGCTACCCGGCTGCGACACCGCATTCGCGACCGTCAGCGGCAACACCGTCGTCGGACCCGGACTTGCTTGCCACGCGTCGGTCGCGTGGTATTGTGCGGCCCGGTTCGGGGGACCGCAACTAGTGAAGCGACATTGATGGCGAAGACAATCCTCATTGTTGAAGACAATGACCTGAACATGAAGCTGTTCCACGACCTGCTCGAGGCGCACGGCTACAACACGCTGCAGACCAAGGACGGCATGGAGGCGCTGAAGATCGCGCGCGAAAAGCGGCCCGATCTGATCCTGATGGACATTCAGCTGCCGGAAGTGTCCGGGCTCGAGGTCACCAAGTGGATCAAGGAGGACGACGACCTCCGCTCGATCCCGGTGGTCGCGGTGACGGCGTTCGCCATGAAGGGGGACGAGGAGAAGATCCGCCAGGGCGGCTGCGAGGCCTATATCGCCAAGCCGATCTCGGTCGCCCAGTTCCTGGAAACGGTGGAAAGCCTGCTCAAGGCCTGAGGACGCCGGCCGATCGCCGCCCGGCAGCTGTTGGCTGCTACCTCAGCTTGGTTTCCTTGAACAGCACGTGCTTGCGGGCGCGCGGATCGTATTTCATCAACTCGATCTTCTCCGGGCGCTTCCGCGGGTTCTTCTTCGCCACGTAGAAATACCCGGTGTCCGCCGTGCTTTCCAGCTTGATCAGGATGGTTGCGGCCTTGGCCATCGGTCGACCTCTTCATTCATATGCGCAGCCGCCGCGCCTGCGGTCGACCCTGTGAAGGAGCCGGGTGATACACCGCCCCCGCGCCGTTGTCAAACCGGGCGGCCAGCGCAACTTGGCGGGCCCGGTCGGGCGCTCAGTCCTGCGGCGCGGCCGCGAAGTCCCGGGGGGCGAGGTTGAGCAGCGACTGGTAGGCGGCCGGGTCGGCGAGAATCGCCTGGGCGACCTCCATGTCGATGTCGTCCAGGTCCTCTTCCGGCTCGCACTGGGACCGCAGCAGCGTCGCCTCCGCATCCAGCTCGAGCAGCCGGTGGGTCCGCCAGCGGCGCATCGCCGCGGCGATCGCAGGCGCCTGCTGCTCGGCGTCCCTCAGCGCCGCCGCGGCCGACCGGTAGCCAGTGGTGCAGACGTTGGGGCGGACGCCCAGCTGGTGGATGATGTAGCCGCTGGGCGCATGCAGCGCCGACCAGGTCAGCGTCAGCTCGCCGTCGTTCGGCAGCCGGTTCACCGTCTGCACGGTGCCCTTGCCATATGACGTGCTGCCGACCAGCACCGCCCGGCCCAAGTCCTGCAGCGCCGCGGCCAGCACTTCGGCGGCAGACGCGGTGTTGCCGTTGATCAGCACCACCAGCGGGCGGCCCGAGATGATGTCGCCGGAATAGGCCAGGAACTGCTGATGGCTGTCGGGGTGCCGGCCCTCGGCCGAGCCGACCAGCCCGCTGTTCAGGAACAGGTCGGCGACCGCGACCGCCTGGTCGAGCAGGCCGCCCGGGTTGTTGCGCAGGTCGAGGATGACCGCGCCGAGATTGCCGCCGGCCCTGGCGTAGGCGGCGATGATCTCCTGCTCCAGGTCCTGGGCGGTTTGCACGTTGAAGCTGGCGATCTGGACCACTGCGATGTCGCCGTCGACCGAAGTGATCACGGTCGGCGCGATGATATAGGCGCGGGTGACGTTCAGCGTCAGCTCCCGGCTGCCGCCGCGGCGGACGGTGAGAGTCACCTTCGAGCCGATCGGCCCACGCAGCAGGGCCACTACCTCGCGCACCGTCTTCTCCAGCACCGAGACTCCGTCGACCACCAGGATCCGGTCACCGACCTCGACCCCGGCCAGCGCCGCCGGCGTGTCGGGCAGCACCGCGAGCACGTCCACACCCTCCGACTCCGTGGGGCTGATGGTGATGCCCACGCCGCCGAAGCCTTCGCGGTCCGCCCGGTCGTCGGCGGCGTCCGAGGCGGAGGCATAGCGGGTGTAGCGGTCGAGCGAGCCGATCGCGTCGTCCATGATCCCTTCGTACAGCACCTCGGGCGGGATGGCCCGCACGGCGGCCGAGGTGTTGCGACCGGCCTCGATCAGGTCGACCGTGACGGTGACCCATCCGCCGACGTCGTTGGGCGGTGGCGCGGGCAGGTCGGCGACGATGTTGCCGGCGTTGGCGAGCTGGATCCGGTTGCCGGAGAAATCGAACGCCAGCGCGGGGTCGATCTCGACCAGCGCATTGAGGCCGTCGGTCGCGATGTCGGCGATCGCGATCTGCCGAATGTACTGGGAGTCGATGAAACGATAGCTGGTGGCGAACATGCGCGACGCGGAGCCGGCAGCATAGACGTTGCTCGGGCCCTCGACGCCGGAGAACCGTGTGCAGCCCCCGATCGCCAACACCAGCAGCGGCAGGATCAGGGCAGTGCGCAGGATGGGCGCAATCATCAGGTTGACGGACCTCACAGGGGTGGCTTCGTTGCGTCTCCGGACAGGCGTCTGCCATCACGACCGCTCAACCGGCACGCTTTGCCAAAACTCCTACCAGTCCGAAGCAAAAAGATAAACGGTCATTTAAGCGCAGCGGCGGAAACTGTGGGTCCGATCCGATCGGGGCCTCCGCCTTGGGCCGCACAGCAGCCGGGAACCAGCCGAAATGAACGCGATGAAGGAACAAATGGAGCAACTCACCGATCAACTCCGGGTGGAGTTCATCGAGGACGCTCATGAGATGCTGGACCGGTTCGACGGCCTGGTCGTGAACGCCGCCGATGGTGCGGGCGATCCGGGGGCGGCACTGCACGAGGCTCGGCGGATCGTCCACACGCTGCGGGGCGCCGGCGGAACCCACGACTTTCCCGAACTGTCGATCATCGCGCTGCGGGCCTCCGACTACCTCGCCGAAATCGAGGCCATCTCGGGGCGTCACCGCGACGATCTGCAGAGGTACACCGATGCCCTGCGTCGCGCGCTGGCCGGCCAGAGCCTTCGGCCCTCGGCCTTCAAGCAGGAGATCCGCCAGCTCCCGTCCCGATGGTCGTTCAACGTCGGGGACGTGGAGGTCCGGGAGGTCGAGGTGCTGCTGGTCAGCACCGCCAGGGCCGTTTCGCGCAAGGTCAGGAGCGAGCTCGAGGCTTGCGGCTACCGGGTCGTCACCGTCTCCCAGCCGATCGCGGCGCTCGAACTCGCCATCCGCACCCTGCCGGACCTGGTCATCTCCTCGACGGTGTTCGACACCATGACGGGGGTCGATCTGGCGCGCGCGCTCGGCGCGATATCGGCCACCGAGCAGATCCCGTTCGCCCTGCTCACCAGTTTCGCGCGTGGCCACCCCGAGCTGAACGGGCTCCCGGTCGACGCCGCGATCATCCGGGTCGGTCCGCTTTTCGCCGACGACGTGGCGGATGTGCTTGGCCGGTTCGAGATCGGTTGACCGGCTTGCCCTTGCGCGGCTTTCCGGTCGCTTCCGCCGGCTCGGCCCGGCCCTTGCGGCTGCCGCCTTCCAGCAGCTCGAGGATGATGCCCCCGGTCAGCGGATTGGCCTCGCGGATCCGCACCACCAGCCGGTCGCCCAAGCGGAACCGGCGCCGGGTGCGTTCGCCGATCAGCGCCCCCTGTGCCGGGTCGTGCTCGTAATAGTCCCGGGGCAGCGTGCTGATCGGGATGAAGCCGTCGGCGTCGCTGCCGTCCAGCCCGACGAACAGGCCGGCGCGCGATACGCCGCGGATGCGCCCCTCCGCCTGCTGCCCGACCCTGTCGCCCAAGTACAGGGCCATGTAACGGTCGACCGTGTCGCGCTCGGCGGCTTGGGCGCGGCGTTCGGCGGCCGAGATGCGGGGCGCCATGTCCTCGAAGCGGCCGAAAGCCGACGCCATGTCCTCGCCGCCTTCGCCGAGTTCGCAGGTGGTGATCAGCGCGCGGTGGACCAGCAGGTCTGCGTAACGCCGGATCGGCGAGGTGAAATGGGCGTATCGGACCAACGACAGGCCGAAATGGCCGATGTTGCGCGGACTGTATTCGGCCATCGCCTGGCTGCGCAGCACCAGCATGTTGACCATCTCCTCGTCGGGCGTGCCGCGCACCCTGTCGAGGATGCGGTTGAATACCTCCGGCGTCAGCACTTGGCCTTTTGCCAGCGGCAGGCCCAGTTCGCGTAGCGTGGCGCGCAGCTGCTCGATCTTCTCGGGCGAGGGCATGTCGTGAACCCGGTACATGCAGGCCGCCCCGTCCGCCTCCAAGGTCGAGGCCGCCGCCACGTTGGCCGCGATCATGAACTCTTCGATCAGCCGGTTGCTGTCATCCTGGGACCGGACCAGCACATCGACCGGCCGGCCGGCTTCGTCGAGCACGATCCGCTTCTCGTTCAGGTTCAGTCCCAGCACCCCGCGCGCCTCCCGCGCCTTCAGCAGGCTCTGGTAGGCCCCGAACAGCGGCTCCAGCACCGCCTCTGCCAGCGGGCCGGTGGTGTCGTCCCACGTGCCGTCCATCGCCGCCTGCACCTGGGTGTAGGTCAGGCGGGCGGCCGAGCGCATCAGCCCTCGCATCACCGCATAGCGGGTGAGCGTTCCGTTGCCATCGATCCGCATCTCGATGGCGAGCACTGCGCGCGGCTCCTTCGGCCGCAGCGAGCAGACCCCGTTCGACAGCGCCTCCGGCAGCATCGGCAGCACTCGGTCGGGCAGATAGACCGAGTTGCCGCGCTTGCGGGCCTCCCGGTCGATCGGGTCGTTCGGCCGCACGTACCAGGCGACGTCGGCGATCGCCACCAGCAGCCGCCAGCCATCGCCGTCGGCCTCGGCGAAGACGGCGTCGTCGAAGTCGCGGGCATCCTCGCCGTCGATGGTGACCAGCGGCACGTTGCGCAGGTCGACCCGGTCGCCCAGCGTGGGCACGGTCGCGGCATCGGCCAGCCGGACGGCTTCGTCGGGAAAGGTGGTGGGCAGGTCGTGGGCGCGGATGGCGATCAGGCTGACCGCGCCCGGATCGGTGAGCGCGCCCAGCCGCGCCTTGACCCGTGCCTGCGGCAGGCTGCCGCGTCGGCCGGGCAGCACCTCCGCCTCGACCAGGTCGCCGGGCACGGCGCCACCCTCCTGTCCGGGAGGGACGGCAAAGTCGGCCAGTCCGCGCTTCTCGGACGAGGTGATCCGCGGTCCGTCCGGTCCGATGCCGAACTCGCCGATGATCAGGCCGGGTGTCTCGCGCTCGAAGCGCCGCATCACGTGGACGACGACCCGGCCCTCGTCGCTGCCGACGACCCTGAGCAGGGCGCGATCGCCCACCGACACTGACGGCCGGCGCGGCCCCTGCCGGACCTCGACGACCGGCGGCTCGCCGTCGCCCGGCCAGCGGACCGGCCGGGCCAGCAGGACGTCGTCGTCCATCTCGGTGATCTCGCCGACGAACACTGCCGGCAGCTGGCCAGGCGTCACCAGCGCGCGTCGCCCTGTCCGTTCGATCTGGCCATCGGCTTCCATCTCGCGCAGCAGCTCCTTGAGCGCCGGCCGGTCGGACCCGGCGATGCCGAACTCGCGCGCGATCTCACGCTTGCCGATCTTGCCCTGCACCGACTGCATGAAGGCGATGACGTCCTCACGCGACGGAAACGGCCGGGACTTCTTGCGAGACTTGGGCATGGATCAGGCGGCCGGTCCGTCGCAAGGGTGATCTCCCCCGCCACTCCAAGCCCGGCCATGATGATAGAGCGAGGACGTCATGGCGAAACAACCGCGACCATCTGACGATGTTCCCTCAGGACGACGCGTTCCCCGCCGACGCCGCCTTGCCGGCCTTCTT
>JBHJOG010000027.1:0-7014 GCA_050329975.1 Alphaproteobacteria bacterium
GCCCTGCTGCAGGCGCTCGCGTCGGGTCTGGGCCTGGAAGGCGTCCCCGCGCCGACCCTCCCCGAACCTGAGGCCGCCTGGATCGCCGCCGCAGCGGCGGCCCTGGCGCGGGCCGGACCGCGCGGCCTTCTCCGGATCGGCAGGCAGCACGAACCCGCCGTGCAGGCGCTGGCTATCCTGGTCAACGAGCGGCTTGGCAATCGCGGCACCACCCAATGGTACACCGAGCCCGACACCGGAGAGCTCGAGCCGCTGACCCTGGCCGACCTGGTGGGCGACGCCGAGGCCGGCGGCCTCTCCGCGCTCCTGGTGCTCGGCTGCAACCCGCTTCATAGCGCCCCCGGCGACCTGCCGATGGCCGAGGCTTTCGACGCCGTGCCGCTGCGGGTCCATGCCGGGCTGTACGACGACGAAACCGCCGGACTCTGCCACTGGCACGCGCCGATCCCGCACGACCTCGAATCCTGGAGCGATGCCCGCGCCGCCGACGGTTCGGTCGTGCTGCTCCAGCCCCTGGTCCGGCCGTTCCTGTCGGTTCGCTCCCCGCATGTCCTGTTGGACACGGTCCAGGGCAGGCTGGACCGCAGCGACCGCGAAATCGTCCAGGACAGCTGGCGCGGGCGCTGGGGCAACCGGTTCGAGGAGAACTGGACGCGGTCGCTGCACCGCGGCATCGTCGCCGGCAGCATACCCCCTCCGGCTGACCTGGACGGTGGCGCGATCGCCACGCCACAGCGGGTGCCCGAGCCAGCCGGGGAAGCTGGCGGCATCGAGCTGATCATCCGCCCCGACCCCTGTATCTGGGATGGCCGCTTCGCCGCCAATCCCTGGCTGCAGGAGCTGCCCCGGCCCTTGACCAAGCTGACCTGGGATGCCCCGGTGCTGCTCAGTCCCGCCCTGGCCGCGGACCTCGGCGTCGCCGACGAGGACCTGGTCAGTGTCACCATCGACGGCGGAACGGTGGTCGGCCCGGCGCTGGCGATGCCCGGCCAGGCCGCACGGACCGTGGTCGTCTTCCGCGGCTTCGGTCGCAGCCGCGGCGCCGGTCCCGCCACCGGGATCGGATACAACGCGGTCGTTCTCGACCGCAGCGGCCGCCCGACGCACCAGGCCAACGCAGCCGTCACCGCCACCGGCGACGCCGTCACCCTGGCCATCACCCAGCGCCATGACAGCATGGAGGGGCAGCCCCTGGTCCGCACCGTCGCTGCGGCGGATGCCGATGCCCGCGGCGAGGACAGCGCCGAGGGCCCACCCCCCAGCTTCCATCCCCTGCGGACGGCGGGCAGCCCGTCCTGGGGCATGTCGATCGACCTCGATCTCTGCATCGGCTGCAACGCCTGCGTCGCCGCCTGTGTCGCCGAAAACAACATTCCGATGGTCGGCGCCCAACAGGTGGCGATGGGCCGGGAGATGCACTGGCTTCGCATCGACCGCTACCGGGACGAAGACGGCGCAATCCAATTCCAGCCGGTGCCCTGCATGCACTGCGAGCAGGCACCCTGCGAGATGGGTTGTCCGGTCAATGCGACCGTGCACAGCGGGGACGGCCTCAACCTGCAGGTCTACAACCGCTGCATCGGCACCCGCACCTGCTCGTCCTACTGCCCGTATAAGGTGCGGCGCTTTAACTGGTTCGACCTCACCGGCGACGATCCCGAGCCGGTGCAGGCGGCGCGCAACCCCGATGTCACCGTCCGCGGGCGTGGCGTCATGGAGAAATGCACCTACTGCATCCAGCGGATCAGCGCGGCGCGGATCGCCGCCAAGCTAGACGACCGGCCGATCGCCGACGGCGAGGTTCGGACAGCCTGTCAGCAAGCCTGCCCGACCCGCGCGATCGTGTTCGGCGACGTCACTGATCCCGGCTCGGCGGTCAGCCGCCGCAAGGCCCAGCCGCGCGACTACACCCTGCTCGAGGAGGTCAACACGCGCCCGCGCACGACCTACCTCGCCCGCATCCGCGCTCCCGGGGATGGCGGCAGCGAGAACGGGGAGGACGCGGATTGACCGACGTCGCCGGCAACCAGGGTCGGTCGGGCCGGACCGAGGCCTATGCCGCGGTCACCCGCGAGGTCACGGCGATTCCGCTTGCCAATCCGCAGCGGCGCAACTGGCTGCTCTGGTTCGCGGTCGCCTGCCTGCTGCTGCTTCTATTCTTCCTCGCGGTCGGGGTGCTGTTCACCTATGGGGTCGGCGTCTGGGGCACCGCGATGCCGGTCAACTGGGGCATCGCCATCGCCAACTACGTCTGGTGGCTCGGGATCGGGCATGCCGGCACGCTGATCTCCGCGCTGCTGCTGTTGCTGCACCAGCACTGGCGCAGCGCGCTGAACCGGTTCGCCGAGGCGATGACCCTGTTCGCGGTGCTCTGCGCCGGCATCTATCCGGTCCTGCATCTCGGCCGGCCGTGGCTGTTCTACTGGATGGCGCCCTACCCCAGCACGACCGGCGTCTGGCCCCAGTTCCACAGCCCGCTGACCTGGGACTTCTTCGCGGTCCTGACCTATCTGATCGTGTCCGCCTTGTTCTGGTATATCGGGATCATCCCGGACTTGGCGGCGACCCGCGACCGCGCGCGGCGGCGGGCCCCGCAGGTGCTCTACGGCCTGTTCGCCCTCGGCTGGCGCGGCTCGGCCTGGCACTGGGCGCGCTGGCGGCAGGCCTATTGGCTGACCGCGGCCATAGCGGTGCCGCTGGTGATCTCCGTCCATTCCGAGATCTCGCTGCTGTTCGCCGCGGGTCCGGTGCCCGGCTGGAACACGACCGTGTTTCCCCCCTTCTTCGTCGTCGGCGCCGCCTTCTCGGGCTTTGCCGTCGTCGCGATGATCGCGGTGGTGCTGCGCCGGGGATTCGCGCTCCACGACCTGGTGACGCCGCGCCACCTCGACCATCTCGGCAAGCTGTTCCTCGCCTCCGGCCTCCTCACCGCCTACGGCTATCTCGCCGAGGCCTTCGACGGCCTCTACGCCGGCCCCGGCCACGACCGGCAGACGCTGGTCGACCGCCTCACCGGCGATTACGCCTGGAGCTACTGGGGCGCGGTGCTCTGCAACTTCGCGCCGTTGCAGCTGCTGTGGTTCCGGCGTCTTCGACGCAGCCCGCTCACGCTGTTCGCCGTCGGCCTGTTCGTCGCCGTGGGCATGTGGTTCGAGCGCTACATGCTGCTGGTGACGGCGCTCTACCGCGACTACCTGCCGTCCTCGTACGGCAGCTACCAGGCGAGCGTCTGGGAATGGGCGCTCTTCGCCGGGACCTTCGGCGTCTTCCTGGTGCCGTTTCTGCTGTTCGTCCGCTTCCTGCCGATGATCTCCGCCTTCGAGGTCAAGGAGGCGATCCACGTCGAGGGGCATGCCGATGGCCGCTGAGCCGCATCGCGCCGGCGCGCCGTTCGGCATCGCAGCCGAGTTCGCCACCGCCGAGGCGCTGGTCGCCGCGGTGCGTGCGGCGCGCGCCGCCGGCTACCGGCAGGTCGATGCCTTCACCCCGTTTCCGATCGACCGACTGGACGAGGCGCTCGGGTTCCGCGAACGCCGCATCCCGCGGTTGATGTTCGCCGGCGGGGTCCTGGGCGCCGCGCTGGGCTTCGGACTGCAGGTCCACACCAATCTCGACTATCCGCTCAACGTGGGCGGCAGGCCACTGATCGCGATCGAGTCCTTCGCCATGATCGCTTTCGAGCTGATGGTCCTGTTCGCGGTGCTGGCCGGGATCTTTGGGATGCTGGTCCTCAACCGCCTGCCCCGGCTTCACCATCCGATCTTCGAGCTCGAGCGCTTCCGTCTCGCCTCCGACGACCGCTTCTTCCTGCTGCTCTGCGCCGGGGACCCGCTGTTCGAGGCCGAGCGGACCGGCGCCTTCCTGGGCACGCTCGGACCCGCGCGCGTCGATGTCGTCTTCGACCCGGAGCCCCGGTCGTGAGGGCCCTGGCATGGCTGCTGGTCCTGGCGCTCGCCGGCTGCGACGACATGGAGCAGCAGCGGCGCTACGACGCCTATGGCGAGGCGGGGCTGTTCGCCGACGGCAAGGTCCTGCAGCTTGCCCCCGAGGGGACCGTCGCCCGGGACCGGCCGACGATGGAGCGGCCGGAGATGACGGCAGCCCTGCTGGCGCGCGGACAGGAGCGCTACGCAATCTTCTGCGCCCCATGCCACGACACGGCAGGCTACGGCGCCGGCGTGGTGCCAGCCCGTGGCTATCCGCCACCGCCCAGCTTTCACACTCCGGAGCTCAGGGCTGCGCCCGAGTCCCACTTCGTCGAGGTGATCACCCGCGGCTACGGGGTCATGTACAGCTATGCGGACCGGGTGGCCCCGCCGGATCGATGGGCGATCGCCGCCTATATCCGGGCGCTCCAGCTCAGCCAGCACGCGCCGGCCGCCGACCTGCCCGAAGACCTCCAGTTCCCTCTGGAGGAACAATGACCGTTTCAGCCGCCTCGATCGCCCGCCACCGGCCGCTGTCGACGGCGCTCGCGCTAGGCCTGCTCGCCTGCGGCGGCGTGCTGGTCGTCACCCCGTTCGCCGAAGCGGCCCTGGCTGCATGGCTGTCCGCGGCTTTCCTCTGGTCGGCGATGCCGATCGGCGCGGTCGGGCTGCTGATGACGATGCGGCTGGTCCCTGGCCGCTGGCGCGTAGAGCTGGCGATACCGGTCGAGGCGCAGGCGGTGCTGCTGCCCCTCGCAGCACTTGCCCTGCTGCCGGTGCTGTTCGGTATCGGCGGCCTCTACCCGTGGGCGGACGCCGCTCCCGACGGATTCCGCTCCGCCTACCTCCAGCCCTGGTTCTTCTCCCTGCGCAGCGCCCTGTGGCTGGGGCTGCTCGGCGTGACAAGCTGGCTCCTGATCGTCCGGCGCGGCCGCGGCAGGGCCATCGCGGCCGGCGGGCTGCTGGCCTACCCCGTGCTCGGCTCGCTGGTCGGGGTGGACTGGCTGATGTCCCGCGAGCCCGACTTCCATTCGTCCGGCTACGGCCTGTATGTCCTCTCGATCCAGATGACCGTCGCCCTGCTCGCCGGCTGTGCGGCGCGGTTGCTGGCCAGCCGGCGGGAGCCGCGCAGCGGCGCCTTCGGCGCGCTGATCCTGACCGCCCTGCTGCTCTGGGGCTACCTCGCCTTCATGCAGTACTTCATCACCTGGTCCAGCGACAAGCCGGCGGGCGTAGACTGGTACCAGGCGCGGGCGGACGGCGTGTGGGGCTATGCGCTCTGGGCGCTGGTCGTCCTGCAGGCGGCCGCGATCCTGCTGCTGCTGGACGCGCAGGTGCGGCGCAGCCGGCGCTGGCTGCTCCTCGTCATCGGGCTGGCCTTCGCCGGCAAGCTGCTGGAGAGCGCCTGGCTGGTGCTGCCGGGGGACGACGTGCCGGCCTTGCTGCTGACGCTGGTCGCCTTCGCCGGCCTCGGCACGCTCTTCGTCGCCGGCCTTGTGCTGGCGCTGCGCGCACGGGTGCAGCGCCGTCTGGGCGCCCGATGACGGACGTCGACCATCTTGCGCCGCCGCATGAGCGGCGGGACGTCAGGCCGCGGTCCGTCATGATCGCGGTCGCCGGCCTGATCGGCGTGCTGGCCGTGGTCGGCTTGGCCATCTGGCTCGTGCTGGATCTGATGGCCGGGACGGCGGAGCGGCGTGGCGCCCCTGCGTTGCAGCCGCGCACGGCGCCACCGCAGACGGCAGGGACGCCGATCGAGGATCCAGAGACGCTGCTCACGACCCACGGCTGGTCCGACAGGGCCGGTGGCATTGCGCGCATCCCCGTGGACGAAGCGATGCGGTTGCTGGCCGAGCGTGGCTGGCCGTCTGCCGGGGAGCCGGACCGATGAAGGCCGCGGCCGTCGGCCTCGCCCTGCTGCTGGCAGCCGGGCCATCCGCCGCGCAGCCGCTGTTCCAGCCGGCGAGCGTCGTCGGCATCGACGGCGAGGCCGGCGTCCAGGCGCCCCTCGACGCGCCGCTGGTCGATGCGGACGGACGCCCGACGACGCTGCGGGAGATCGCCGGTGGGAAGCCCATCCTGCTGGCGCCGGTCCTGCACGACTGTCCCAACATCTGCGGCGTGACGCTGACCGGCCTCGCGCAGGCGATCGCCGTGCAGCCCTACCGCGCCGGCACCGACTTCGCCGTCGTCGCATTCGGCATCGATCCGGCTGAGACCCCCGGCGAGGCCCGCGCCAGCCTGGAGGCCCTGGCGGCCCGATTTCCCGAACTGGCCGGCGAGGTCGACGCGGTGACCGCCCCCGCGGAGAGCATCGCCGCGGTGACCGGGGCGCTCGGCTTCCGATATGCCTGGGACGACGGCATCGAACAATATGCCCACGCCGCCGCGATTGCGGTCCTGACGCCGGACGGGCGTCTCGCGCGCTGGCTGTTCGGCGTCGCCCCTGAACCGACCAGCCTGCGCCTTGCCTTGACCGAAGCCGGAGAGGGCCGGATCGGCGACATTGGCGAGCGGTTGCTGCTGCTCTGCTACCGCTACGACCCGCAGACCGGTCGCTACGGCTCGCTGATCTGGGGACTGCTGCGCGCGGGCGGCATCGGCACCGTGGCAGCGGTGGGCGCATTCGTCGGGGTGTCGCTGCTGCGCGACCGCCGACGCCGCGGGCGCAGGCGCCGATGAGCGGCTTCGTCCCGCTGTGGCCGGAACGCGCCTCCGCCTACGCCGCCGAGGTCGACCTGCTGGTGGTGAGCTTCACGTTGCTGCTCGTCCTGCTTTCCGCCCCGGTGTTCATCCTGATCGTCGTCTTTGCCGTCCGCTACCGCCGCGGCAGGACCGCCGCCCGGGCCCGGCCTGCCGATTCCAGCCTGAAGCTGGAGATCGCCTGGGCGACGCTACCCTTCGTGCTGCTGCTCGGCTTCTTCGTCTGGGCGACCTGGCTATACATCGGCTCCAAGCGGGTACCGGCCGGCGCGATCGAGATCGCGGTGCTGGCCAGGCAGTGGATGTGGAAGTTCGAGCATCCCGGCGGCCAGAGCGAGATCAACGACCTGCACCTGCCCGCCGGCGAGGACATCGTGCTGACGAT
>JBHJOG010000028.1:0-4232 GCA_050329975.1 Alphaproteobacteria bacterium
TGAGCCATGTGGAAGATGCCCTTGACGTTGACTGCGAACACCCGGTCGAACTCGGCCTCGTCCACCTCCAGCATCGGGCGGTTGCGGTGGCTGACGCCGGCATTGTTGACCACGATGTCCAGCCGCCCGAATTGCGCGGTCGCCTGCTCGACCGCTGCCGCGACCGATGCGCCCTCGGCCACATTGGCGTGAATCGCCAGGGCTGACTCGCCGATCTCGGCCGCAACCGCCTCGGCAGCGCCCATGTTGATGTCGACCACAGCAACCTTGGCGCCCTCGCGGGCAAAGGTTCTGGCGATCCCGGCGCCGAAGCCCGAGCCGCCGCCGGTGACCAGCGTCGTCTTGCCTGCCAGCCGCATTCCACCCCCCATGATCTCTAGTTCCACCGGCCGGGAAGGCCGCGCAGCATCTTCAAACCGTCTCCATATGCAATCCGGAGCGCCGCCACGTCGGTGGCGAAACCCAGTGCACGGAAGCCCGACCGGGTGAATCGCTCGAGCATCGCCGGGTTGGCGTCCAGGATCCCGGCCGCCTTGCCGGCTGCCGCACAAGCGGCCCCGACCGTATCCACCGCGGCGAAGAACTCCGGATGATCGAACTGTGCGGTTATGCCCATGTCATTGGTGAGGTCATAATGTCCGACCCAGCCGATGTCGACGCCGGGGGTGTTCACGATAGCCTCCACGTTCTCCACCCCGCGGCGCGTCTCGATCAGGCAGATGACGACGTTCTCCGCGTTGGCCTGTTCCATGCTCTCGGCCGGCGGCATGGCGCCGTAGCCGTCATGGGCGATCCCGAAGGCGAGCCCACGTCGGCCGTCCGGCCGGTACCGCACCGCATTGGCGATGGCGAGCGCCTGCTCGCCGGTCTCCACCATCGGCACCATGATGCCTTGTGCGCCGGCGTCCATCACCGGTGCGATCGTGCTGTACTGGCCGTCCGGGACCCGCACATAGGCCTCGATTCCCAGGCCGCGGGCGCAAGCGATCTGGGTCTTGATCGTCTCGATGCCGACGCCGCTGTGCTCCATGTCGAGCACGACGAAATCGAACCCGATCTGGTCGAGTATCGCGGTCAGCCCCGGCGTGAACAGCTCGAAGATCATGGTCCCGTAGCAACGCTCGCCTGCAGCCAGGCGTTGGCGAACGGACGTCCTTGCCATTGTGGCGTTTCCCCTTCGTCGCAGGGCTTCTGCCCTGCGCTTTCGTTGTTGACTCAGAGTTCGGCAGCGGTTTCCTGCCCGGTTCGGCCGGCCGCTCTTGCCAGCACCGCGCCGCAGACTGTCTCGGTCACCGTTGGATCTCCGGCACGATTTATGAAGCTTCGCCCGGTATCGTTCGCCGGCGCGCCGATCTTCTGGCAGGAACGTCGAGCGGCATAGTAGAAAGCCGGCTCGCGTTTCGCCACAATCATCGGTTCTGTTGCTGCGTTGCGCTCGGTTGCCCCGCAACCGCGTTTCCCGGACCAACCGCCGCGCTGCGGCGCGAGCATGGATGTTGAGCGATGAGGATTTTTCCGAGACCCGGCACCCTGGCACTGGGCGGGAGCCTGCTGGCGGCGGTGGCGATGGGCGGCGCCGGCCTGGCGCTTTTCCCGGAGTCGGCCGAGGCCCAATCGAATACCTGCCAGTACCGCTATGACGGCGAATGCGACGAGAGCTACGGCACCGGGCTTTGCGCCGAGGGCACCGACAGCTGGGACTGTCGCCGTGCGGGGCCGCCGCCGGGACCCGAGAGCTGTATCTACAGCAACGACGGCGAATGCGACGAGCCTGCCGGCACTGGCCTCTGCATCCCCTTCACCGACACAGTCGACTGCCGCCGGGAGGGCATCGACCAGAGCCGGGTGTTCTTCGGTCACGATGACCGGATCTGGCCGGATTCGCGCCAGGCGCCATGGAGCATGATCGGCCGGATCACCTATGCCAGCGGCGGCCATTGCACAGGCACGCTGGTCGGCCCGTCGACCGTCCTGACCGCCGCCCATTGCATGTTCGGCGGCGACGGCCCCGGCGGCACCGACATGGCCCTAGAGTTCATCGCAGGTGCCAGCGGGCCACACTATGTCGACCGTGCGCGGGTCATCAGCACCTATGTCCCGCCGCAGTTCGATCCGATCCTTCACGACAACAGTTCCGACGTAGACGGGTACGACTGGGCGTTCCTGACCCTCGACCGGCCGATCGGCAACACCGTGGGATGGATGGCGATCGAGCCGTTGACCACTGCGGCCCTGGAGCAAGGGGTGGCCTCGAGACAACTCTACGTCATGCAAGGGGGTTACAGCGCCGACGGGATGGCGTTTCTCTCTGCCAACCTGCGCTGCCCGGTCGTCGAGGTGTGGGACGACAATACCATCTTCCACGAATGCGATACCCTGCAGGGCGACTCCGGTTCGCCCCTCTTCCTGGCCGACAGCAGCGGCTATCGCATCCTCGCAGTCGAATCCGCCACCTATCCCAACGACGAGGGACGTTACGACTTCAACATGGCGGTCGATGCGCGCGCCTTCTGGCCGGTGAGTCACAAGTTCACCAACTAGCCGCGTCGGCGCCCGCCCTATCTGTCGACGCAGGTTGCTGGTCCGGCCACATCTCGTTGCTGGATGTTGCCGACTCCCGGCTCCACGGCCTATGACACGCGCTCAAGGCTGCACACGGCGATACCGGGGGACTCTCAATGACGGAGCAGAAGCGGGCGTTGATCTTCGGCGTCACCGGCATGGTGGGCCGCAACATCGCCGAGCGCCTGGCCGCCGAGGGTGGCTGGGCGGTGGTCGGAACCTCGCGCGGCAGCAATCCCGGCGTCCCCGGAGTGGAGCCGGTGGCCTGCGATCTGCTCGATGCTGACGGCACGCGGGACGCGCTGTCATCCGCCGGCGCCGTGACCCATGCCTTCTTCGCCACCTGGCAACGCTGCGCCAACGAAGAGGAGAACTGCGTGGTCAACGGGGCGATGATCCGCAACGCCCTTGCTGCCATCCCCGGCGATGCACTGCAGCATGTGGCGCTGGTCACCGGGCTCAAGCACTATCTCGGCTCGTTCGAGGACTTCGCCAAACGGCCGATCGAGACGCCCCTGGTCGAAACCCTGCCGCGGCTGCCCGGCGCGAACTTCTACTACGTGCACGAAGACGCCCTGTTCGACAGTGCGCGGACCCGCGGCCACAGCTGGTCTGTCGCCCGGCCCCACACGATCATCGGCTATGCGCCCGGCAACGCGATGAACCTGGGCACCGCCGTTGCGGTCTACGCCAGCCTCTGCAAGGCGACCGGCCGCCCGTTCGTCTTCCCGGGCTCGCCGACCCAGCATGACGGGCTCACCGACGTCAGCGACGCCCGCCAGGTGGCCGCGCACATGATCTGGTCGTCGACCGACCCCAAGGCTGCCGACACCGCATTCAACGTCACCAACGGCGACATCTTCCGCTGGCGGAGGATGTGGCTGCACATCGCAGACTGGTTCGGGCTGGAAGTCTCCCCCTACCCCGGCCGCATGCAGCCGATGGTCGAGATGATGGCGGATGCCGGAGACTCGTGGCGAACCCTTGCGGCCGAGCATGGGCTGGTGCAACCGGATATCGCTGCGCTTGCCCCATGGTGGCACGTGGATGCCGACCTGGGACGGGATATCGAGGTATTCTGCGACATGGGCCTCAGCCGCGAGCGCGGCTTCAGCGGGCATATTCGGACGCCGGCCTCGTTCAGCGACCTGTTCACGCGGCTGCGCAAGGAACGGCTGATCCCCTGAACGCGCGGAGCGGGGCTATCACGCCGCCGGCTGGGCAGTCGCGACCGGAGCCTCGAGTGCAGGTAGGAAGTAGCCGTAGCCTAACCCGCGCCCGGCCTCCGCGCAGGCCTCCATCCGCTCCAGCACCGACGCGTCCCCCGGCCGTTCGCCATGATCGGCCAGCACCCGGCCGCGCTCCGCAATGAAGCTGAGGAACGGCACCGGCTCGTCGAGGAAAGCGCGGTCGAGGCCCTCGGCATATCGACGCGCCTCGTCCCACGCACCGGCGAGCAGCGCGCTCTCGATGGCGGCCAGCCCGAAGAACATGGCGTTGTGCGCAATTCCGCCGGCCAGGGCGAGCGCCTCGCCCTCGTCCAGGGCGGCACGACGCACAGGCTCGTCATCATGGGCGGCCAGGGCCTGGTATCCGAGCACCAGCGCGCCGACATACTGCATGCCCGTCTCGCGACAGATCGGAACCGCCTCCGCCGCCAGCGCGATCGA
>JBHJOG010000029.1:0-2555 GCA_050329975.1 Alphaproteobacteria bacterium
ATCGCGCCGACGCTGGAGATCGAGGAGATCGACGTCGGCGCGGACGACACCCGGCTCGCCCGTTGGCACCGGGAAGCGATCGGCTACAAGATCCGCTACGTGCCGAGCACGATCCCCGACCTGCTGCGCACCCCGGAGGTCATCGTCTACCTCTACGGGTTCCGCCGCGGGCCGCAGCCGGCGACACTGATCCGCGAGGCGGACCGGCGGCTGGCCTATTCCCGACGTCCGGAAACCGACATCGAGGTCTGCATGCCGCGCCAGGCACTGGAATCGCTTGCCCACGGCCAGGGCCTGTGGTCCGGGCTGCCGCTGGCGGAGCGTCGCCGCCAACTCGACCAGATGGCAGATCTGGTCGACGAGCTCTATCCCACCTTCCGCCTGTTCCTGTTCGACGGCCGCCGGGCCTATTCGGCGCCCTATACGGTGTTCGGCCCGCTGCGCGCGGCGCTCTATGTCGGCGACATGTACCTGGTGATCAACGCGGTCGAGCACATCCGCGCTCTGACGCGCCATTTCGACAGCCTGATCCGGCTCGCCGCCGTCACCCCCAACGAAGCGGCAACCTTCCTGCGCGCGCTGCGGGCCGAGCTCGACTAAAGCAACCCGCGTCCACCCGGACGCGGACCAGTTGCTTTAACTCTTTGATACCGATCAAGTTATCTGCCTCAAACCGATTCCCGGTTTGAGGCAGCTTGATCTAGCCGGCCGCTTGAACGCGCCTCACGCCGGCTCTAGCCTGCAGTCATGGCTGCTTCCCGGACAACTCTGCCGCCGTTCCCCGCGTTGCGCGCCTTTCATGCGGCCGCAGTGCACGAACGGTTCCGCGACGCGGCCGACAGCCTGGGCGTCACGGAATCCGCTATCAGCCACCAGGTGCGCCGGCTCGAGGATTTCCTGCGCATCGCTCTGTTCGACCGGTCGGGCGCACGCCTGCAGCTGACCGCCGCCGGACGGCGCTACCTGGAGCAGATCGACCCGGCGATCCGCCAGATCCAGGCGGCGACCGAAGCGATGCTCCGGCCGAGCGGCCGCACCGTGGTCCGGCTGACCCTGCCGCCCTCGCTGGCGGCGACCTGGCTGATTCCCCAGCTCAGCGCCTTCGAGCGCGCGCATCCCGACATCGATCTGCAGCTGGTGCCGACCACCCGCGTCCTCGACCTCAAGCGCGACCAGGTCGACCTCGCCATCCGCCACGGCAAGGGCAGCTGGCCCGGCCTGGAGGCCGGGTTCCTCCTCGGCGAGACCGCCCTGCCCGTCTGCGCCCCCGCCTATCTGGCGCTGGCCGCAGGCGAGGATCTGCCGGCCGTGCTCGGCCGGGTGCGGCTGATCGTCAACGCCGCCTCGCCCGACGAGTGGGAGGAATGGGCCCGCGCCCGCGGCCTGCCGCCGCCGGCCCGCAAAGGCGCCATCGAGCTGGAAGGAAGCGAGCAGATTCTGCAGGTTGCCGAGGCCGGCCACGGTCTTGCCATCGGCCGCCGGCCGCTGGTGGACGACCGGCTCGCCCGCGGCACCCTGGTCGCCCCCTTCGGCGACGGCAGCCCGACCGGGGCGGCCTACTACCTGTGCACGCCCTCCGGCAGCCCGCCGACCGCCGCCGCGCACCGGTTGCAGCGCTGGCTGCAGGGACTCGCCGCGGCGACTTGAACGGCGCTCAAGTCACGATGAACGGAACTCGCTGGCTGTCGAGGCCCGGCACCCCCAATTCTGACCGCAGAGCACGACACACAGGATGACGCCATGAACATAGCCGCCCCCGCCGCCCGTTTCGCCACCGGCACCACCCACTCCGTCGCGGGCGCACCGTTTTCGGCCGATGTGCAGGCCGCCTTGACCTTCATCACGCCGTCGGACGTGAAGCCGGTGTTCCACAGCTCGGCGATGAGCGGCGGCGAGCCGAAGCTGTTCTTCGACACCGAGCGCCACCGGGTCGCCATCCGGGACCTGCGCCCGTTCGCTGCCGACCTGTCGCTCGATCGCGAAGGATTCGTGCTGCGGCACGACCAGACAGCCGTCGCGGATTTCCATGACGACCAGGCGATCGAGGCCGTCTACTACCCGGAGATCGAGGCGCTGCTGCGTCGCGAAACCGGGGCGACCCAGGTCATCATCTTCGACGTCACCCGCCGCTCAGACGCCCGGGGCGGCGCCGGCAACCCGGACGGTCAGCGCGGTCCGGCGACCCGGGTGCATGTGGACTACACGGTCACGAGCGGCCCGCGGCGGCTCCGCGACCTGGTCGGCGGTGCCGAGGCCGACCGGCTGGCGACGGCTGGCGCACGGATCATGCAGATCAACGTCTGGCGTCCGATGCGCGGCCCGGTTCTGAGGTCGCCGCTGGCGGTGGCCGACGCCTCCAGCGTGCGGCCGGAGGAACTGGTCGCCACCGACCAGGTGTTTCCCGGCCGGGTCGGCGAGATCTACCATCTGGCCCATGCCCCGACCCAGCGCTGGTACTACGCCCCGGCCATCACACCGGACGAGGTGCTGCTGATCAAGGGCTGGGACAGCCTGGACGACGGCCGCGCCCGCTTCGCACCGCACGGCGCCTTCGA
>JBHJOG010000030.1:0-8629 GCA_050329975.1 Alphaproteobacteria bacterium
GCGGGCAAACCTGCCGCGGCGTGGTCCCGGCCGGAGGCGAAGCGGTCGCAGGCCAGTGCGCAATCGCCGTCCATCGCGGCCGCCAATCCGTCCGCCATCGCCTGCTCCCACCACCAGGCGGCCACCGGCCAGCCGGCGCGCGCAAGCGCGGCCAGGATCGGCAGGGGTACCTCGCTGTCAGCCGCCGAGATAGGCGCGGCGGACATGGTCGTTCTCGTGGAGGTCGCGTGCCGGGCCTTCCAGCGCCACGGTGCCGGTCTCCAGCACATAGGCGTAGTCGGCGAGCTTCAGCGCCAGCTCGGCATTCTGCTCGACCAGCACGATGGTGATGCCGCGGCGGGCCAGTTCGAGGACGATGCGCGCGATTTCCTGCACCACTACCGGTGCCAGCCCCATCGACGGCTCGTCGAGCAGCAGCAGCTTCGGCGATGCCATCAGCGCGCGACCGATGGCCAGCATCTGCTGCTCGCCGCCCGACAGCGTCTTCGCCCATTGGCTCCGCCGCTCCTTGAGCCGCGGGAAGTGGCCGAACATCGTCTCGAGATCGTCGGCGACTGCAGCCTTGTCGCGGCGCAGGTAGGCGCCGGTGCGCAGGTTCTCCAGCACGGTCAGGTCGGGGAAGACGCGGCGTCCCTCCGGCACATGGGCGATGCCGCGCGCGACGACGCGTTCCGCCGGCAACCGATCGATCCGCTCACCGGCGAACCGGATCTCGCCTCGGCTCAGGCGGTTGAGGCCGGAGATGGTGCGCAGGGCCGTGCTCTTGCCCGCGCCATTGGCGCCGATGATGGTGACGATGCCGCCTTCGGGGACCGCCATGTCGATGCCCTTGAGCGCGGGAACGCTGTCGTAGCGGACATGGGCGTCGGTGATCTCAAGCAGCATCGAGGCTGGCCCCGAGATAGGCTTCGATCACCGCGGGATGGTTGCGGATCGCCTGCGGGTCGCCTTCGGCGAGCAGCCGGCCGAAGCTCAGCACCGTGATCCGGTCGCACAGCCCCATCACGGCGGTCATGTCGTGCTCGACCAGCAGCATGGTCACGCCACGGTCGCGCACCTTGCGCATCAGCGCCATCATGCCGCCGGTTTCTTCGGGGTTCATGCCTGTGAACGGCTCGTCGAGGAGCAGGACCCGCGGCTCGGCGGCCAGCGCCACCGCGATGCCGAGCGCGCGCTGCATGCCGTGGCTGAGGCTGCCGGCGGCGTCGCCTGCCCGCTCGGCAAGGCCGACGAAGTCGAGCAGCCCCTCGCCGGCCGTGCGCGCCTTACGCTCAATGTCCGCGGTCAGGCCCAGGAGCTGCCGGAAAAAGGAGGCCCGCGCGTGCAGGTGGCGGCCGACCAGCACGTTCTCCAGCACGGTCATTTCGCGAAACAGGGTGGTCGATTGGAAGGTGCGGACCAGACCGCGCCGCGCGATCTCGGCCGTGCCGAGGCCGCCGATGTCGCGACCCTGGTAGATCACACGTCCGGCGCTCGGCCGGTAGAAGCCGGAGATCACGTTGAAGGTGGTGGTCTTCCCGGCGCCGTTGGGGCCGATCAAGCCATGGATCGCGCCATCCTCGACCGCAAAGCTGACGTCGGAAACCGCAGTGAGCCCGCCGAAACGGCGGCTCAGCCCCTGGACTTCGAGTACCGGCATGGGTGCGACCGTCACGGCCTTGTCATTCGTTCCTGCCCCTGCCAGGGTGTGCAACGGCCGGGGGATAATCAAGCACAAGCAGCCGCTGCGATGCGATTGCGCACCACTTGGCGGCAATTGGTCGGGCGGCAGGGTTCCGGTGCATGCCGGCGCAGCCGACGGCCGCATCTTGGGGGTGGTGGTGGCGAACGAGCGAATCTACCTCGCCGGACCGGACGTGTTTCTGCCGGACCCGGTGGCAATGGCGGAGGCAAAGAAGGCCATCTGCGCCGCCCACGGCTTTGTCGGCGTGTTCCCACTGGACAAGGATCTCGACCTGTCGGGGCTGTCCCCGGCGCAGGCCGGCCATCGCATCTCGCGCGCCAACGAGGACCTGATGCGGACCTGCGACCTGATCGTCGCCAACATGACGCCGTTCCGCGGGCCGAGCATGGATGTCGGGACGGCCTACGAGATGGGCTTCATGCGCGCGCTCGGCCGCCCGGTGCTGGGCTATACCTGCGACGGCCGGCTGTTTGCGGAGCGGACCCGCGCCTGGATCGGCATCGCGCGCGGCGTCGGCGGCCATCCGCATGGGGACGCCGATGCCGACGGCATGCTGATCGAGGACTTCGCCATGGTCGACAACCTGATGCTGCACGGCGCGGTCGTCGGATCCCATGGCGCGATCGAGACCGACCATGTCGCCGGCCCCGAACGCTTCACCGCGCTCGCCGCCTTCACCCGCAGCGTTGTCTGCGCGCGCGAGCTGCTGGGGTAGGCGCGGTGCCAAAATCGTAGCCTGGGTGGAGCGCAGCGAAACCCGGGAGCGACAGTGCCCGCTTGCGCGGCATCCCGGGGGTTCCGCTTTCGGGTCCGGGCTACGCCCGCCTGTCAATGCACGTCGTCGGCCTCACCGAAGGCAGCTTCCAGGGCATCGAGGGTAAAGGCGCTGCCGCGCGCACAGGCAAGGATCGGGGCCTCCTTGCGCGTGACCAGGTCGGCCGCCGCGAGCACGGCGTCGACCGCATCCGGCGGAACGATCACCGCGCCATGCCGGTCGGCGTGGATCAGGTCGTCGTGGCTCGCAACCATGCCGGCGATGTTGACGTCGCAGGCGTAGTCGACCAGATGCGCCCAGATATGCGACGGGACCACGGTGCCGGAAAGCATGTTGAAGCCCGGCGCAATCGCATCGAGATCGCGGATGGCGCCGTTGGTGACCACGCCGACG
Organism: Alphaproteobacteria bacterium; assembly: GCA_050329975.1. GTDB lineage: Bacteria > Pseudomonadota > Alphaproteobacteria > CALKHQ01 > CALKHQ01 > CALKHQ01. The sequence goes on from JBHJOG010000030.1 coordinate 2,853, forward strand.
CAGCCGCAGGCCTTGTGGATCGCCGAGTTGACCTCGCCCCAGAACGAACCGAGGCCCGGTGTGTCGTCGAGATCCTGAATCAGCGACACCTTCGGGGCGGCGCCTTCGCCGACATAGCGATAGTAGGCCATCCGCTGCTTGCGCACCTCTGCCGGCGGCCGGGTCGCCTGCTGGCCGGTGCGGATGGTCGCGGTGCGGGCGAAGCCGACCATCGGCTTCATCGTCGGGAACGGCGCAATAAGCGTCCGCACCGTGAACCCGAATCCGCGCCGCTCGGGGCGGGCGATCTCCAGCGCGTTGCAGATGGTCGGCGTGTCATAGGCAGCCAGCGCGTCCAGGCGGGCCGCGTCGATCGTCGCGTCGGTCATGATGGCTCTTCGTGTTCTTGACGGGGATCCGAGCCGCCTACTATGCCCAGAGCCAGATGACGAAGGCAATCGCCCAGAGTGCGGCGGCCATGTACAGAGAGTAGTCGGCGAAGCGCAGCAGCGCGGCGCGATAGGCGTTGCGGATCAGGCGTGCCGCGTGATCGGCAGGCGGCATCTCCGCGGCGTCCAGCATCGCCCACACCTCGCTGTGGCGATAGTCGATCCGGTCCGCACGCAACGCGCGCCAGCGCAGCACGACGGTCAGCATGCTGACCAGGATCGCGCCCGACCGGATGCACAGCATCGGGTCGTAGGAGAGGGCCACCATGATGGTCATGATCCCGAGCCCGACATAGGCGCAGGCGCGCGCAACGCTGAGCAAGGCGAGGCTCTGGATCGGGTACATGCTCCGGCTCTCTGCTTGAGCCTTTGCAGCATGACTCCTTACCGTGGCGTTGGCCAATCAACCTCGCGTTAGGTTCTTCAGACCGAGGCGATGTTGCCGGCGGCGGGCAGGGTGAGCGCGGCGGCGGCGGCGAACCAGATCCAGAGGCTGGTCTCGTCGGTCGTCGTGCGGCCGGTCACGCGTTCGAACAGGGCGGCCGCCACGCCGCTGATCATCAGGGTCAGGGTCGAGCAGACCAACGAGGCCAGGTAGAAGCTGATTTCCAGGGTGAAGGGCAGGAAGCCCGGATACCAGGCCGGGGCGTAGGTCCAGATCGAGAACACGGCCGGCGAGAAGATGCCGTTGACGATGCAGATCCCGACCAGAAGGAAGATGATGAAGTCGCGGTCCATGACCCGTCAGCCCGGCTTCAGTTCAGCAGGTCGAGCACGGCCGGGTCGGCCGGGGCTTCGATGCCGGGGGCAAGCCCGAGGCTGTCCATGGCGATGTAGAAGGCGACCCGCAGCAGCATCAGCCAGATCACCGAGAAGATGACCAGCAGCAGGGGCGGGACGCTGCGGGGCGTGATCGCGCCGGCCACGGCGAGCACCGGGTCGGTCAGTCGCTGGAACGCCTTCCAGATGTAGTTGTCCCAGGCCGGCGGTACGAACAGGCCGAGCAGGACGCGGGCCAGCATAGTGTAGACCAGCGCTGCCAGAACGTAGTTGGGCACGTGGAAGTACCAGGCGTCCCAGAAGCTTGTGTCCATTGCCTGGCTCTCGATTGTCTCGATCGTGCCTCAGATGGAGAGGGGCGCTCGCGGGCGCCCCTCCCCTGTCGTCGAGCCTCGAACCGGGAGCGCGATCAGGTCGCGCTCTCCCGGGTCATCTGGTCCATCATCGCCTCGCCGCGCGGTGTCCGCAGGGCCTGGATGAAGGCCTGCATCTCCTGCGAAGGCGCCGGCGTCATCAGGCTGACCACATAGGTCACGAGGAAGCCGACCGGCAATCCGAAGATGCCGCACGAGATGTTGTTGATCCCGAAGATCGTCGGCATCCCGAAGCCGATGCCGGGGTGGGTGTAGATCAGGTAGGCGAGCGTGACCAGGAAGCCGCTGATCATGCCCCAGATCGCCCCGGTGGTGGTGGTGCGCCGCCACCAGACGCCCATCACCAGCGCCGGGAACAGTCCGGCGGCGGCGAGGCTGAAGGCGTAGGAGACCAGCGCCAGGATGTTGCCGAGTTCGAGGAAGGCAACCGCCGTCGCCCCCAGCACCGCCACGATGACCAGCAGCACCCGCGCCACCACCAGCCGGCGGCGGGTCGAGGCGTGCGGGTCGATCATGCGGTAGTAGATGTCGTGGCTGAGCGCGTTGGCGATGGCCAGCAGCAGGCCGTCGGCCGTGGAGAGGGCGGCAGCCAGGCCGCCGGCGGCGACCAGTCCGGCGATCACGTACGGCAGACCCGCGATCTCCGGGGTGGCGATGACCACTGCGTCGGAGTGGATGGCGAAGGAGGAGTGGACCAGTGTGGTCACCCCCTGGCCCTGGCAGGCGTTGTAGATCGCCTCCGCCGTCATGACGATGCCGGCTCCCTTGTCGCCGGTGAAGCCGCACATCGTCACCAGCCCCAGGTCGCCGAACTTCGTCAGCCATTCTCGCTGGTCGAGCAGGGCCTGCACCTCAGCGACGGAACCGACCGCGGAGCCGAGCACGTTCTGGTAGACCTCGAGTTTGGCGAAGGTGGCGTAGGCCGGCGCCGTGAAGTAGAGCAGGAAGATGAACAGCAGCGACCAGGCGACCGACTTGCGGGCCTCACGCACACTCGGCGTGGTGAAGAACCGCATCAGCACGTGCGGCAGCGAGGCGGTCCCGATCATCAGGCAGATGATGAGCGCGAAGAAGTTCAGCCCTTCGGTGAAGTTCTGCGGCGTCTGCATGAACGGCTTGACGCCTTCCAGCGCCGGCTTGGTCGCCTCCAGTTCCTGCACCTGCTGCAGCACCTGCCCGTACATCAGCTGCGGCAGCGGGATGCCGGTTTGCTGGGCCGACAGGATCACGACCGGCACCAGATAGGCGACGATCAGGACGATATACTGCGCCACCTGGGTCCAGGTGACCGCCCGCATGCCGCCCAGCATCGAGCAGACCAGGATGCCGAGCAGGCCGACATAGACCCCCACCGAGAAGTCGATGTCGAGGAAGCGGGAGGCGATGATGCCGGTGCCGGTGATCTGGCCGAGGATGTAGGTGAAGGAGCAGCAGAACAGCACGATGATGCCGATCAGCCGGGCGATGTTGCCGCCATAGCGGGCGCCCAGGAAGTCGGGCACAGTATAGGCGCCGAACTTGCGCAGATAGGGCGCGATCAGCACCGCGACCAGCACATAGCCGCCGGTCCAGCCCAGCACGAAGGCGAGGTAGCTGTAGCCCGCGTTGTAGAGGCCGCCGGCCATGGCGATGAAGGAGGCCGCAGACATCCAGTCGGCCGCCGTTGCCATCCCGTTGTAGACCGCCGGCACCCGCCGCCCGGCGACGTAGTACTCGGACACCTGCATCGTGCGCGACAGGATACCGATCGCGGCATAGACCCCGATCGTGAAGAACACGAACAGGTAGCCGATGATCTCGTTGGGCAGGCCGACCTGCTCCAGGATCGCGAGCAGGATGACGAAGGCCGCGAAACCGCCGGTGTAGATCCCGTAGACCCGGCCCAGGTTCTGGGTGAAGTCGCCACGTATTGCCATTGCCAGTGCGCCCCTCAGTCCTCAGCCAAACCGCATTCCTCGTCGATCCGGTTCTGCCGGCTGGCGAACCAGAAGCAGAGGAGGACGAAGATGATCAGGGATCCTTGGGCAGCGAAGTACCAGCCCAAAGGAAATCCAAGAATAACGATCTCGTTGAGGGCGTCGACGAAGAAGTGGATGACAAAACTAAAGATGAACCAGATGAACAGTGCGGTCCACATCAAGGCACTGGTCTTACCCCAATGACGCCGGGCCACTTCCGGCGTGATCTCACTATCTGACATAGCGTGGAACCTCCTGCACGATGTTGCGTGGAGTCGTCTGGGATGGGGTCTTGATGGAAGGGAGCGGCACGGGGCCTCGGCGACCGGCCCGGCGCCCATCAGGAGCCGGATACCCGCCGGTCGTATCTGTCGGTGCGGTTCGTGCGAGCATCAAACGAACCTCCCATTCCCGATTCTTCTTGTGGTTAATTTCGGCAGGAATACTCATAGTTCTCCCGCTTCGACAAGTGTCATTTCGGTCGGGTGAGAATGCTGCGGCGCACAAGAAGAACGTTGTTCAAGCCGCGGCCAGGCATCGAGGCCCCCGCGCAGCTCGGCGCGTTCCTGCACGCGCGCGCCGCTTTCGTTTCGCAGAAGGCGATGTACGAATACTGCCGCGCCCGCGCCGGGGTCATGTGGGACAAGCTGATGCTGGAGCGGGCGTTCGTGGTCGAACTCGAGCACGGCCGCTGGCAGGCGTTCGTCGCCGCGCTGTCGGACCTGGCGCTTGTCGCCGAGCTGGTGGTCCGTCCGCACGCGGTCGGGACCGGCCACGGCGCAGCCCTCGCCGAGTTGGCGGTGGATGTGATGGCGAGCGAGCCTCAGCTCGCCGAGGCCGGTGTCGACACCGCCCCGGTCGCAGCCGAGATCCGGCTTCGGCTGGCCGAGGCGGTCGCCGCGCCGCCGCGCAGGGTCTTTGAGATCAGCGAGCGGTCAGGCGGTCGGATCTTCGCACTGATGCCGCTGCACCCCTCGATCCGCCGTCACGACGAACCGATGATCGTCAACAGCGTGCGCTTCCTGATGGTGCGCGCCTTTGAAGATCTCAGCGCCGCCGCCGACGGTCCGCGGCTGGCGGCGGCGCTGGGAGGGATGGCTGCAGGGTAGGGCGGCCAGTCAGGCCCCTGCCGCTGCCTCGATCGCCTTGGTGACCTCGCCGGCGATTTCCATGTGCGCCATGTGGCCGGCATCGGAGGCCCTGGTGACCTTCACCTGGCCGCCGAGGCCCTCGCCGTGCGCCGGCGGCAGGATCCTGTCCTGCTCGCCCCAGATGATGTGCACCGGCATCGACAGGCCGGCCAACCCATCGCGCAGCACAGCGGCTTGCTTGCCGCCGGCGAAGACGGCACCGGCGATGGTCTTCAGGGCGGCTTCCACCCCGTCCAGCCGTTTGAACTTCAGCACCTCGTTGACCATATCGCGGGTGACCAGTTCCGGATCGGCGAACAGCATCGAGAGCACCGGTTTCATGTCATTGCGGCGCTGCGCGCCGATGAAGCCGTTGATGTACTCCATGCTGATGTCGGGTCCGAGCCCAGCCGGGCTGATCAGGGTCAGCGACGCGACCTTTGCGGGCGCCGCCTGCGCCACGCCGATGGCGATCCCGCCGCCCAGGGAGTGGCCGACCAGATGGGCCTTGTCCAGGCCTACCGCGTCGAGGAACTTGTGTACGGTGTCGACCAGCATCGCGAAGGAGCCGTCGCCCACCGCCTTGCCCGAAGCGCCGTGGCCGGGAAGGTCGAGGGCAAAAGTGCGATGCTTCTCGGCCAGCATCGGCTGGTTGAACATCCAGTTGTTCAGGTCGCCGCCGAAGCCGTGGACGAAGACGATCGCGGGTCCCTCCTGGCCCATCTCCAGGTAGTTGATCCTGCGGCCGTCGATCTCGACGCTCTGCGCTTTGGGCGCCGAGGCTTCGGCAGCCGCCATCAGTTCGGCGAACTCGTCTTCGAATTTCTGGACGAAGGCGTCGATGTCGGCGTCCGATGCGTCGCCGTCGACCACCACGGCCAGCAGGGCACCGACCGGTAGTGTATCGCCGGGCTTGGCGACCAGGCGCTTCACCGTGCCGGTGATGGTCGCCTCCATGGCATTGGCGATCTTCGAGGTCTCGATGTCGCAGATCTCCTTCCCCGGGGCGATGCTGTCGCCTTCGGCGATATGCCAGTCGGTGAGAGTGCCCTCCTGCATCGCAAGGCCCCATTTCGGCATCACCACCGATTGAATCGTGTCGCTCAT
>JBHJOG010000031.1:0-14805 GCA_050329975.1 Alphaproteobacteria bacterium
TGCAGCGCATCCAATGACTCGACGGGGCAGTGAGGGGCAGCATCCATGCGCCTCTTACCCCCGCACAATCCTTGAACCGATCGCTCAGACACGGCGTCAAGCGGCTCGACGTCGACTTCGTCTGCTAGTCCGCCGCGGGAGCGTCGGCCGGGGAAGGGGCATCCGTTCCTGTGCCGGTCTGGGCTCCGGGCTGCGTCTGCGAGTCCGCCGCCCCCGGCTCGGGGCACACCTCGGGGTCACCGAGGCGGCTCGGCATCGGCAGCCGGGCGGTCAGGTCGTCCAATGCCGCCGGGAAGCCGGCGAGGGCGAACTGGTCGGTCCAGATCCGGGCGCCGTCGCTGACGCTGATCGTCAGCAACTGACCGCCACGTGCCGCCGGCAGCAGCGCCGCGAGCGACGCGGAAGCGATCAGCGCGTCGCCGCTTACCGCGTCCAGCCGCCAGTCGCCGGCGGCCAGCGGCTGCGGCGGGGCGAGGTCCACGGTCACCGCCATCACGGCGTCGGCCGGGCCGGCGAGGTCGGCGCTGGAAGCATAGTGCGCCTGCAGCGCCGTGGCGCCGTCCGTCTCCGGCTCCAGCGTCAGCACCGCCTGGCGTCGCGCCGTCGCCCGCGATGGGCTGGCGATGCTGCAGGCCGGTCCGTCCGTTGCGGCGCGGCAGGGGTCGCAGTCGACCGTCCAGGCGTCATGGCTGGCGGAGTAGGGCTCGGCGGTGGCGACGATGGCCGTCGGCGGGGCCGGCGGCTCGGCCGACGGCAGCGCCGGACCCACCGGCAGCAGGTAGAGGTGCGACACCCAGCCGATGGCGCCCTCGAAGCTGACCATCACCCAGTCGCCCTGGCGCTGGCCCAGGTCGAGGATGCCGATGGCGCGGGCCGGGATCGCGCCGACCACGGCGGCATCTGGTTGCGGCGCCTCGCGGATCAGCAGCGTCGCCGCCGGGCTCGGGTTCTGGTAGCCGGCGGCGCCGGCCGCGCTCGGCTCCAGCTGGTCGCGGCGGACCCACACCGTGCGCACCCGCGGCCCGACCGTCTGCACCTCCAGCCATTCATGCCCCTCGCGCACCCCGGTGCTGCCGGTCCGGCGCACCGTGCTGCCCGGCGGCAGCGGGTCGAGCACGATGCCGAACCGCATCGCGGAGAAGGCGGGGACGGGCTCCTCGCCGGTGACGTAGAGCGGGTAGGGCGGCGCCGGCGGCTGCGCGGGCGGGGCCGCCGGGACCAGCGGCACCGCTGCCGCGTCCGCGCCGGTCGTGTCTGCACCCTCCGCGGTGTCGGTCGTCTCGGCCTCGGGCGCGGCCGGCGGCTCCGCCGTGTCCGTGGTCGGCTCGGCATCCGGCGCAGTCTCGGCCGCCGCAGGCTCGGCATCGGGTGCGGGCGCGGCTGCCGTGTCGGGAACCGGCTGGGGCGGCGGGCTGGCCCGCAGCACGGCGCAGCTGGCGAGGAAGCGCGTGATCGCGGCCCGGCTGCCGCGCAGGTGGATCGCCGTTTCCGCCCCGCCCTCGACCACGAGCGTCGCCGCCAGTCCGGCCGCCAGCCGCTCCCACAGCGGGTCGTCGGGGGCGAGGGTGGTCACGGCGTGGGTGCCGAAGACGTCCTCGACCACCGCCCCCGGGCGGCTCTCGCTGCGGCCGCCGACCGCGACCCTGATTGTCGCCGGGTCGCCGGCGGCGATGCTTGCGGTGTCGATGTAGAGCGCGACCGCGATCTGCGGCGCACCGGGCGCACAGGCAGCGCTGACGACGAGCGCCTCCGTCTCCGCCACCCCGAACTGCAGCTGGGCGTTGGTCTGCCCGGCCGTGTCGGCGTAGTCGTAGGCCAGCCACTGCCCCTCCTGCGCCGATACCGGGCGCGGGAGCAGGGCAAGCAGCAGGCCGGCGCTCAGCACGAGTTGTGTTCGCATCGTCGACTCCCTCGGCCCGAGCCTAGTCCAGGACCGGCCTCAGCCGCCAACACGGAGCGCGCTATCGCCGGATGGTGCCGAAGGTGACGCCGCGCAGGAGCCGGCCCTGCAGCAGGTAGGTCACGGCCATCACCGGCAGCAGGAACAGCGTCACCACCGCCGCCAGCATGCCGTAGTCGGCGCTGCCGGCAGCGCCGAGGTAGATCACCATCGCCGGCGGCACCGTGCGGGTGGCGGTGTCGGTCAGCAGCATGGCGAAGAACAGCTCGTTCCAGGTCAGGATCAGCGCGAACACCGCCGTCGCTGCCAGCCCGCCGCGCACGCTGGGCAGGCAGATGCGCAGAAACACCCGCGTCTCCGAGCTGCCGTCAAGGCGGGCCGCATCCTCGACGTCGCGCGGCAGCTCGTCGAAGAAGCTCTTCATCATCCAGATGGTGAACGCCAGGTTGAAGGCGGTGTAGAGCGCGATGATCCCGGCATAGCTGCCGATCATCCCGCTGAGCCGGGCGAGCAGGAACAGCGGGATGGTGATCACGATCGGCGGCAGCATCCGGGTGGCCAGGATGGCGACCAGCAGGCCGCCGGAGCCGCGGGGCGGGAAGCGCGAGAAGCCGTAGGCGGCCGGGGTGCCGATCACCAGGGCACAGACGACCGAGGCGCCGACGACCAGGCCGGAATTGAGGAAGTACCAGTAGAACTCGGTGTCGCGGACCGAGCTGCCGACCATCTCGGGCTGGACGAAGATGCGGCGGAAGTTGTCCAGCGTCGGCTCGAACACCACCAGGGTTCGCAACAGCGCGCCGAGGGTATCGGCGTCGACCAGGACCTGGTTGCGGGTCTTGAACGCGTAGCCGACGATCGCGAGCAGCGGCAGGCAGTAGAGCAGGCACACGGCCGCCGCGAGCAGGGTGCGGCCCCAGCCCGCTTCGCCGACCGGCCGCGGGCCGCGGCGACGGCTCAGGACGGGCTCCTGTCGCTGGGGAGCGGGCACCAGGGATCGGGCGGTCACGGCACATCCTCGGCGGTGAGCGGGCGACGGCGAGCCTGCCCGCAAACGGCGGCGACCTCAACATCGCCCGGCGGCGGAACGGCTCAGATCACGCTGAAGCCGCCGTCGATCATCATCGTGGCGCCGTTGACCAGATCCGAGGCCGGCGAGGCGAGGTAGAGCACCATGTCGGCGACCTCGACCGGCTCGCCGAAGCGGCCGAGCGGGGTGCGGTCCAGCATCGGCTGCGACTTGGCCCGGTCGCCCCAGACCAGCTTGCCCAGCGGGGTCATGATGATGGTCGGGCAGACCGCGTTGACCTGCACGTTGTGGCGCGCCCATTCCGCCGCCATGTTGCGGGTCAGTGCGTTGAGGCCGGCCTTCGACGCCGAATAGGAGGCGTGGCCCTCGATCGCGATCACGCTGGCCTGGGACGAGATGTTGATGATCTTGCCCGCCTTCTGCGCGATCATCGTTGGCGCCAGCGCCTGCGCCAGGATCAGCGGCGTGCGCAGGTTGATCGCCATCGTCCGCTCCCAGGTGTCCAGGTCGGTCTCCAGCGTCGGCTCGATCACCGCGATCCCGGCGTTGTTGACCAGGATGTCGATGGTGCCGAAGGCGGCCATCGCCGCCGTTGCGGCATTGCGCGGGCCTTCGATCGTCGCCAGGTCGGCGGCGAAGGTCTCGCAGCGGCGGCCGCTGGCGCGCACGGCGGCGGCAACCGCGTCCAGCTCCGCCCCGTCCCGGTCCACCGCTGCGATGTCCGCTCCTGCGTCGGCCAGGACCGAGCAGATCACGCTGCCGATGCCGCCGGCGGCCCCGGTGACGAAGGCACGCTTCCCCTCGACCGAGAAGCGTTGGCTCCAGTTGCCCATCCGTCGCCTCTGCGATCCCTAGAACAGGCTCTTGTTGCTGGTCAGCGGGCACCAGCGCGCGCCCTTCAGGTGCGTGAGCAGGGCGTGGGTCGCGCGCGGGCTTCCGATCCGCTCCAGTGCCTCGACTGCATAGCCGATGACGTAACGGTTGCCGTCGTCCAGTGCGGCGACCAGCGCCTCGGTCGCCGGTTCCGCCGCCGGGCCGAGGCGGGCGAGTGCCAGCGCGGCATTGAAGCGAACCTCGTCGGCGTCGTCGGCCAGTGCCGCCACCAGGGCGGCGACGGTGCGCGGCGTGCCCGCCTTCAGGCCGAGCGCCTCGACCGCATTCATCCGCACGTTCTCGTCGGGGTCGGCCGCCGCCTGCAGCAGTACGTCGTGCACCGGTGCCGAGTCGTCGCGGATCTCGCCCAGCGCGAAGGCGATGTACTTGCGCATGCGCGGCCCTGAGCCGGCGAAGGCCTCGACCAGTGCCGGCGCCGCGTCGGCACCGACCGCGACCAGCCCGTGCGTGGCGTTGCGCGCCTGCATCTCCAGCTCGCTCTTCTGGCCTTCGTCGACGAAGACGCGCGCGTCGTCGACATTGTCGCCGTCATTGGCCCGCATCGCAGCGACCAGAGGCGCGATCGCGGGCCGGCCCAGCGCGCCCAGCGCATAGGCGGCCGACAGCCCGACCGGCTCCGACGGGTCGTCGAGCCGGGCGGCCAGGTCAGCGATGAATGGCAGGCCGCCTTCGCCCAGGCGCCCGATCGCGGCGATCGCCTCCCGCCTTGCCGCCGCGTCGGCGTCGGCGAGCGCGCCCCGCAGGGTCTCGGCGTCTGCCGGCGCAGCCGCCGCCGGCCGCTCCGCCGTCCCCCCGCTCAGCCAGTCCCAGTGCTCCCGCCACGCCGGCTCCATGCCGTAGGCAGGGAGGGTGGCGGGCGAGGTCCAGTACCGGCGCCGGGTGTTCCAGGTCGGCGCGGCCGGCGGCCGCAGGCGGACAAACTGGCACTTCAGCATGTAGCGGTCGAGGTCGGTGAGGTTCTGCATCTTGCGATGCCACAGGTCGAAATGGATCATCATGCAGGTGCCGCCCGGACCCTCGGCCGGAATCTCGATCTGGGCGATGTCGTCCAGGCGCTGGGCGATCATGTGCGTTCCCGGCACCACCCCGGTCGGCCCGATCGCCGGGTAGATGTCCTGCGGGTAGTACATGATCATCACCCACCACGGATGGTGGTTGTGCACCTTGCGCTTGTAGCCCCAATAGGTGTCGTGGTGGAACACCTGCGGCGGCGAGCCCGGCGGGTTGGAATGCAGCGCCCGGTGCGGGTGCAGGAAGTAGTTGTCCGGCCCGAGCACGCTGTCGAGCGCCCCTTTGACCACCGGGTCCTCGAACAACCGGTAGACCGCCGGCACCACCGGCAGGATGTTGTTGCCGGTGTCATTGTCGCTGTCGCGGCCGGCCAGCCCGAGGAAGGTCTCGAACACCTCGGCGTGGAAGCTGGCCGGCAGGCTGGGTTGCAGCGGCAGGTAGCCGTTGGCCAGGAAATGCGCGACCTGGTCGTCGTCGAGCAGCACCGGCGCGCCGCGGGGGGCGAGTGGCGTCCGCGCCTTCGGCGAGCGCAGGCCCTCCCCGTCGATGAACTGCCGCTCGTTGCGCAACCGGTAGCCGCTCTCGGCGGGCAGGAGCGCGGCGCCGGTTTCTGCTGGGGTGGGGGGCATGGGTCGATCTCCCGGTTCCTGGCATTCTCGAAACGATTAGATCAGAATGGGGCGTGTCCGCCAAGCAAGCGCGACGCAGTGCGAATCGCGCCGTCAGAAAGGAACCGTCCCATGACCACTGTCGATCCGAACCGCCTCATCCTGACGGGCGAAAACCCCTTCATCCGCTTCTCGGAGACCGACGACGGCCCGCTCGTCACCGAGGCGAGCCTTTGGCGCATCATCCTGAGCCCCGCCGGCGCCGGCCACGTGCTCTACCTGAAGAGCGAGGTCGTCGGCGACAGCTGGCGGATCTATGCCGACAACGAGCCGCTTGCCCGCTGGCTGCAGCAGACGGCGCAGGGCAACATCAATCCCGCCTCGGGCGATGCCGCCGTGCCCGTCACCGCCGCCGCCTTCCGCAGTTCCGGTACCGTGCAGGGCGGCTGGACCGAGCATGTCGAAGCCGCCGGCGAGACGCTCGCGCTGACCTGGGCCGAACTCGGCGAGCCGCTGCTCATCCACACCCGCCCGCACCAGGAGCCGGGCCGTCCCTACGGCGTCTGCACCGTGCTCATTCCCGCCGGCCATGCGACGCTCACCCGCAACGGCACCGCCGCCCGCGGCGCTCCTCGCCCGCGCGACCACGAAGGCCGCCCCTTCTCCACCTGTGCCCTCGCCTTCTCGGAGAGCTGGACCGAGGAGCGCCAGCCGTAGGTCCGCCGGCCGGTCAGAACCCGTACTGCTCCCGGGTCCGCAGGATCGAGTCGCAGGCGCCCCTGACGTCGTTGTCCTCGATCAGCCGGTTCTGCATGTCGACGAACCAGACGGCGACCTCGGTGGCGACAGCATCGCCGAGCGCACCGGACTGTATCGCCTCGTCCAAGGCGATGACGAAATCCGTCGCCACGGTGACGAAACCGTCCTCGGCAGCGCAGGGATCCGTGTTCTGCGAGAACAGGTCGGCGCGGGCAGGCGCAGCCGCGGCAGCGGCCAGCGCCAGGGCTGCGCAGAGCCAAGCCGTCCGGGGCGGCCACCTCGTCATCCTCTCCTCCCTCTCCGGGCGCAGGGGGCATCTTTCGACAGACTCAGGACCGCCATTCCCCATGCTCCTCATCTTGAGCCCGTCGAAGGACGCACCACGCCTTGCCATCCGCGCGCTATCCTATCCGGGCCGGCGACTCGGTGGAAACCCCCCAGTTTCGTGTGTATTTGCCTGATGCGAGGCTCATGCGCGTCGGCTATGCTCCGGCGCGTCTTGCGTGGGGAATCAAATGGACCTGATTCGAAAACTTGTCGCCGAGTTCCTCGGTACCTTCTGGCTCGTCTTCGGTGGCTGCGGTAGCGCTGTGCTTGCGGCGGCTTTTCCCGAAGTCGGGATCGGCCTCGTCGGCGTCTCGTTCGCTTTCGGCCTCACCGTGCTGACCATGGCCTATGCCGTCGGCGGCATCTCGGGCGGCCACTTCAACCCGGCCGTATCGGTCGGGCTCGTCGTTGCCGGCCGGTTTCCGGTCAAGAACCTGATCCCCTATGTCGTGGTCCAGGTCCTCGCCGGCATCGCGGCAGCCCTCGTGCTCTATCTCATCGCCAGCGGCAAGGAGGGCTTCACGCTTGCCGGCGGGCTGGCCTCCAACGGCTACGGCGAGCATTCGCCTGGCGGCTACAGCATGCTGTCCGGTCTGGTCGCCGAGGTGCTGCTCACCTTCATGTTCCTGGTCATCATCCTGGGCTCGACGGCGGCGCGGGTCCCGGCCGGCTTCGCGCCCATCGCAATCGGGCTCGCGCTGACCCTGATCCACCTGATCTCGATCCCGGTGACCAACACGTCGGTCAATCCGGCGCGCTCTACCGGACCCGCCGTGATTGTCGGTGACTGGGCGCTGGCCCAGCTCTGGCTGTTCTGGATCGCACCGGTCGCCGGCGCCGTCGTCGCCGGTCTGGCCTGGCGCGTACTCGACCGACCCGACCGGACCACCGCCTGAGCTGTCGAAAGGGACGGGCGGGGCGCTGCCCCTGCGCTCCACCCGTCCCGGTTCTTGCCCGGCTACTCGCCAGCCGTCACCGCAGCGAGCATCTCGCTCAGGCGACCCGTGGTGGCGAAGTCCCAGTCACCGCCATAGATGACGTCGTCGACCCGCCAGCCGTCGCCGTCGCGCACCAGCACGGCGGTATCGGTCCATTCGCTGTTGCCGCTCGCGTCGCTGTAGCTCTGCAGCACCTCGCAGCGCGCCTCGGCGTCGCTTACCACGCAGTCGCCGACGACGAAGGCGGTCCGGCCCTCGAACAGCGAGCCGTAGATGTCGCCCTGGATCATCGGCGGCTCCTCGTTGTTGGTTGCCGCCGTATGCGCGTCCTCAGCCGCACGGGCGGCGGCGAGGCTCGCGGCGAGTTCGGGCGTAACCAGCGGCTCCAGAGCCGCCTGGCCGGCCGCATCCGGGACCCCGCCAATCGGCAGCGCCATCGCCACCGCGTAGAAGCCCGTCGCCGCCGCCTCCGGCGAGTCGGCCGCCGTCATCGTGGTGGCCGGGCTTTCCGGCGCAGTCTGGTTGCACGCGGCGAGCAGCATGCAGGCGGTCGCCCCTGCCAGGATCGTCTTCATTTCCAATGTCCCCAATGTCGAAAGATGGCGAGGAGATTACACAAACCGATCTCCCGCGAAAGCGGCCACTTGGTGGCCGGCGTTGTTCGCTGCGGCCTGCGTGCTAGGCTTGCTGGCGGAGGTTTCATGACCGAGCAGCCGCACCGCCCTCTGCAGCTCACCCCGGCGCGCTACCGCGCGGCGCGCGGGCGGCCCTATGCGGTGGTCGACGTCGGGTCGAACTCGGTGCGGCTGGTGATTTACGACCGGCTGGGCCGCGCGCCGTTTCCCCTGTTCAACGAAAAGTCGATGTGCCGGCTCGGCGCCGGCCTGGCGCAGACCGGCCGGCTCGCCGACGCGGCGATCGAGCGCACGGTGGCGGCACTGACCCGCTTCGCCGCCATCGCCAAGGCGATGCGGGTCGGCCGCATCGATGTGCTCGCCACCGAAGCCGCGCGCCGCGCCGAGAACGGAGCGGACCTGATCGACCGCATCCGTGCCGAGACCGGGATGGAGACCAGGATCCTGGCCGGCGGCGAGGAGGCCCGCTACAGCGCGCTCGGCGTCATCTCCGGCTTCTACCGGCCGGCGGGGCTGATCTGCGACATCGGTGGCGGCAGCGTCGATCTCGCGACCGTCGACGACGACTCGGTCGGCCCGGAAACGGCGAGCCTGCCGATCGGCGCGTTGCCGGTGAGCGCGCTGATGCGCGAACAGGGACGGGACGCCCGAAAGACGGTCGACGCGGCACTGGCCGGGGCGCTGGATGCGCTCGCCGCAAGCAGCCCGGGCGGCACCTTCTACACCGTCGGCGGTGGCTGGCGCGCCCTGGCCGCCGTCCACATGGCTCGGGCGCAGGCGCCGGTCCGCGTCGTGCATGGCTACACGGTCCCCGGCGACGCACTGCGCGCGCTGGCCAAGGAGGTGTCGCGGATGGACGAGGCGGCGATTGCGAACCTTGCCGGCGCGCCGGGCGCCCGGGTCGATACCCTCGCCGCCTCGGCCCTCGTTCTCGACCGAATGCTCAGGTTGCTGAAGCCGCAGCAGGTCGTGTTCTCGGTGTTCGGCCTGCGCGAGGGCTGGCTCTACGGCCGGCTCCCCAAGGCGGCGCGCTATCAGGACCCGTTGCTCGACATCGCCCAGGCCTTCGCCTACGACAACTCGCGGGTGCCCGAATTCACCGCCGCCCTGGCCGACTGGACGGCCGTGCTGTTCCCGGAGGAGACCGCTGCGGAGTGCCGGCTGCGGGTTGCCGCCTGCGCGCTCTCCGACATCGCCTGGCGCGACCACCGCTCGGTGAAGGCGCTGCAGACCTACCGCCGGCTGATCGAGTTTCCGCTCGCCGGCATCACCCATGGCGAGCGGGTGTTCCTCGGCGCGGTGCTGTTCGCCCGCCACGGCGGTCGCTGCGACGACCCGGCGCTGGCCCCGGAGAACGCGCTGCTGACCCCGGACCTCGCCCGCCGCGCCGAGATCCTCGGCCGTGCGCTCCGGCTCGCCTACCGCTATGCCGGCTGCGTGCCCGAGATCCTGGTGACGGCGCGGCTGCGGATCGACGCCCAGGGTGTCGGCCTAGCCATCGCGGCAGGCGCCAGCGTGCCGGACAGCGAGGCGGTGCAGGCTCGCCTCAAGCTGCTGGCGAAGTCGCTCGGCCTCCCGGTCGCCGAGCCGGTGGCCGGCACCGCCTGACCGGTCTGCAGGACCCGCGGGTCCCCCGACTCCCACTCGTTCTCGGCGGCCAAGCCGAGTTACCGGCTGACCTTGACGCCGTCGCCGCCTCCGATGTCATTGGACGCCGCTCGCGCTTCGCTGTAGTGCTGTCGCAGGATTGCTCGGTGCCCGCGAGTCCAAGGCAGAGGGCTGATCGTGATGATGAGACGACGACTACGCGCGAGCGTGATCGGCATTGTCTGCGTGGGCCTTTCGACCTGGATGACTGCATCGCCCGCGGCAGCCGCGTTGCCCTTGTCGGACGGATGCTTGGCGACCAACAACGACAATCCGCTTGGGCCGGTGAGCGGCGGCTTCAGTGGCACGCTCGCGGTGCCGAACAACGTGAACCGCCATAGCGACGCGTTCACCGCTGGAGAGCGGATCACGATATCGGTCAATACCGTCACCAACGACGGGGTGCTGACAATAACCATCCGTGATACTGCCGACGCCATCACCTATGCCTCGCTGGTGCTGTCGGACGGCGCGTCCGCCAGCGGAACGGTTCCGGCTGGCGCCGTCGGCATGAGATTCGTTGTCAGCGGCGTCAGCGCGGGAGAGATCACCAGCCTCACGGTCAGTTGCACGGCTGCCGCCGATGCGGCCGCTTCGGACGGGGATGACGTCGGCAGCGACCCCGCGCAGGCGGCCCAATTGGTGACGGTGCAGACCAGTGTTATCGGCGTCACCAACTTTTCCGGCTTCGTCAATTCCGCCGTCGCCCGGCGCTTCACTGCCGGCCCCGCGGACGCATCGGGGCAGGTCGCCGAAGCCATGGTCCCACTCCGACCGCTGGGCGGGGCGTCGGGCTCGAGCGGTCTGGCCGGCGGCGACTCGGGGTCCGGTGGGGAGCGGGTGCAGATTGCGAGCCTGCTGCCGGTTGGCCAGCTGATGGGTGCCGCGACCGGCGCGCTCAGTGGCGGCGGGTTCGAGCAGCTGGCGGTGGCCGGCGCGCAGCTGGCGGATACCGCGCTGGCGGCGGCGGACCGGCCGTTCGGGCTGTGGATCAACGGCGCGGCGAGCTTCGTCGACAGCAGCAAGGACGGCGGGCAGTTCAGCGGCGATGTGCTGTCGCTGGGCGTGGGCGGCGACTATGCGGTCAACGAGCGGCTGCTGGTCGGCCTGGCCGTCGGCTACGAGCGCGGCGACATCGACACCGGGTTCAATGCCGGCGACCTGACTAGCAACGGCTTCACCGCTGCGCCCTATGTCGGCTGGCAGCCGTTCGATGAACTGGTGCTCGACGCCACGGCCGGGGTGACCTTCCTCGACTACGAGATCAGCCGCAGCAGCGGCACGATCCAGGGCGACTACGCGGCCACCCGGGCGTTCGCGGCGATCAATGCGACCGGCAACTTCCGGTTCGACAGGCTGCGGTTGTCGCCGTTGGGCGGCCTGCTCTACTTCCGCGAAACGCAGCAGGGCTACACCGACAGCGCCGGCACCACGGTCGACGAGCAGACGATCGACCTCGGCCGGCTCACCGCAGGCGTCGAGGCCGGCTACACCTTCGACATCGGCGAGGCGCTGGCGATCGAGCCTTACGCCCGGCTGGAGGGCGAGTTCGACTTCATCGAGGCCGGCTCGGTGACGCTGACCACCGGCGAGACGTTCCGCCCGGGACGTTACGGCGGGAGCGTCGCCGGCGGGCTGAACATGTTCTCCGGCTCCGGCTTCTCCGGCAATCTGGAAGCGAGCTACGACAGCCTCGGCCGCGACAGCTACGACAGCGTCACCATCCAGGGCACGCTGCGCTTCGCCTTCTGAGCGTGCTCGCCTGAAGACCTGCCGGTCGCCGGGCCTGCGGGCTGTGCGTGCGATCACAGGCCGTCGCCGTTGCCCTCGCCTCGCATAGAACCCCTTTCGGTATCGTCGCGACTACCGGCCATCGGGAGGCGAGGGGCCGCCCGCCTCGAGAGGGAGCTTCGTTGTCATGCGCCGGATCCAGCACGGTCACCCCCTGCGCCGTCAACTTCGTGAGCAGGGACATCCCGCAGGCGGTGTGCCGCTGGTCGGGCTCCTGCTCGCAGTCGCGCTTGTCTATCAGGGCGTCGTCGGCCATCCGGCCGGTGCCGCCCGGCCGGAGCTGTCCGCGATCGATCCGGCCGCGCTCCCCACCGCCATCGACGGCCATGGCCCGCTGCCGCTGCCGTCGATCGGGTGACGGCTGGACCGGAGCGGACTGATCTGGATCAAACCGGGACGGGGTGCTTTATCCTACCTAGCATGCCAACGGCCGCGCCCGGCCGCAGCAGGCGAAGGCAGCGATGCAGCGAGCGTCCTCCATCCCCGGAACCTCGGATAACCCCGTCGCCTGGCACACGCTCCCGGCCGAAGCGGCCTTGCAGCGCCTGCAAAGCGGCCTGGACGGGCTCCACCCGGCGGAGGCGGCGCGCCGGCTGGCGGTCCATGGCCCGAACCGGTTGCCCTCTGCGCCGCCAGTCAGCGCCTGGCGCCGGTTCCTCAGGCAGTTCCACAACCTGCTGATCTATGCGCTGCTGGTGGCGGCGGTCATCGCCGGGCTGTTGGGCCATATGGTCGATGCGATCGTCATCCTGGCAGTGGTCGTCCTCAACGCGGTGATCGGTTTTGTCCAGGAGGGACGGGCCGAGCGGGCCCTGGACGCGATCCGGACCATGCTGCTGCCTCGTGCCTCGGTGATGCGCGATGCGCACCGCACGACGGTGCCGGCGGAGGACCTGGTTCCCGGCGACCTGGTGGTGCTGGAGCCCGGCGACCGCGTCTCGGCCGACCTGAGGTTGGTGCGAACGCGCAACCTGCAGGTGCAGGAGGCGGTGCTGACCGGCGAATCGGTGCCGGTGACCAAGGCGCTGGCGCCGGTGGCTGCCGATGCGCCGATCGGCGACCGCAGCGCGATGGCCTATTCCGGCACGCTGGTCACGGCGGGCAACGGCCTCGGCGTGGTCATCGGCACCGGTGCCGACACCGAACTCGGCCGCATCAGCGCGCTGCTGAAGACGATCGAGCCGATGACCACGCCGCTGCTGCGGAAGATCAACCGCTTCGGCAGCTACCTGACACTGGTGATCGCGGGCCTGTCGGTCGTCATGTTCGCCTTCGCCGTTCTGGCGCGCGACTATTCGCTCGCCGACGGCTTCATGGTCGTGGTCGGCATGGCGGTGGCCGCGATTCCCGAGGGCCTGCCGGCAGTCCTCACCATCACGCTCGCCATCGGGGTGCAGCGGATGGCGGGGCGCAACGCCATCGTCCGCCGGCTGCCGGCGGTGGAGACGCTGGGCTCGGTGTCGATCATCTGTTCCGACAAGACCGGCACGCTCACCCGCAACGAGATGGTGGTGCGCTCGGTGGCGAGCGCCGGCAGCCTGTTCGCTGTCGACGGCGCCGGCTACGAGCCGGTCGGCGCGGTCCGACCGGGGGCCGACGGCAACGATCCTGCGGAGGACGCGGCGCTGTCCGAGCTGGTGCGCGCCGCCGCCTTGTGCAACGACGCCGCCTTGAGCATGTCGGACAGCGGCTGGGTCGTCGACGGCGACCCGATGGAGGGTGCCTTGGTCTCGCTCGCCATCAAGGCGGGCGAGGAGCCCGAGCAGCTGCGCAAGCAGCTGCCGCGTATCGACGAGATTCCCTTCGACGCCCAGCACCGCTTCATGGCCACCCTGCACCACAGCCACGAAGGCACTGCCGTGCTCTACGTGAAAGGTGCGCCCGAGCAGGTCCTTGCGATGTGCATCGGGCAGCGGGGCAAGGTCACCGACGAGCCGCTGGACGCCGCAGCCTGGGAACAGGCGGTCGAGGCGCTGGCCTCCGAGGGGCAGCGGGTGCTGGCGCTGGCCAGCCGCCCGATGCCGGCGGATGCACGCGAACTTCGCTTCTCCGACGTCGAGGACGGCCTGGTCCTGCTCGGGCTGGTCGGGCTGATCGACCCGCCGCGCGACGAGGCGATCGCGGCCGTCGCCGACTGCCGATCCGCCGGCATCCGGGTCAAGATGATCACCGGCGACCATGCCGCGACGGCGCGCGCCATCGCCCGCCAGCTCGGGCTCGACAACTGCGACGACGTCGCCACCGGCCAGGAACTCGACGCGATGGATCCCGAGACCCTGCAGCGGGTCGCCATCGCCACCGACGTCTTCGCCCGCACCAGCCCGGAGAACAAGCTCCGTCTGGTCCAGGCCCTGCGTGCCAGCGGGGCAGTGATCGCGATGACCGGCGACGGCGTCAACGACGCGCCGGCGCTGAAGCAGGCCGACGTCGGGGTCGCCATGGGACGCAAGGGTACCGAGGCCGCCAAGGAGGCCGCCGAGATGGTGCTCGCCGACGACAACTTCGCCTCGATCGCGGCTGCCGTACGCGAGGGCCGGACCGTCTACGACAATATCAAGAAGGTGATCTCCTGGACGCTGCCGACCAATGGCGGCGAGGCACTGTGCATCATCGGGGCGGTGCTGTTCGGCCTGCTGCTGCCGATGACGCCGGTCCAGATCCTGTGGATCAACATGGTGACGGCGGTGGGTCTCGGGCTTACGCTCGCCTTCGAGCCGACCGAGCCGAACGCCATGCGCCGCCCGCCACGTCCGGCGTCCGAAGCCCTGCTGTCGGGCTTTCTGGTCTGGCGCATCGTGCTGGTCTCGCTGCTGTTCGTCGCCGGCGCCTTCGGCATGTTCACCTGGACGCTCGACCGCGGGCTCACGCTGGAAGAAGCGCGCACCAACGTCGTCAACACGATCGTGGTCATGGAGATCTTCTACCTGTTCAGCGTCCGCTATCTCGGCGGGACCTCGCTCAGCTGGCGCGGCGTGCTGGGCACGCCGGCGGTGCTGATCGGGGTCGGGCTGGTCGTGGTGCTGCAGCTCGCCTTCACCTACCTGCCGTTCATGAACAGCCTGTTCGCCACCCGCCCCGTCGCCCTGGTCGACGGGTTGGCGGTCCTGGCGGCGGGCGTCGCCCTGCTCGGGGTCCTGGAACTGGAGAAGCTCCTCCGGCGCCAGATCGGCACCAGATCGCTGGGATGACGCACGGAAAGCCAGCCTGGACCCTGCTCACTGTTGCCGAGGAAGACCGCCATGCCCAAGATCGACATCGCCGCCGT
>JBHJOG010000032.1:0-3246 GCA_050329975.1 Alphaproteobacteria bacterium
CCGGCAGCCCGAGGGCGGCGGGACCCCGCCCCCGCAGGCCGCGGACGCCTCGGGAGCGGACCTGCTCGGCCTGCTGGTCCGCAACGCAGCGGCGCAGGAGGCCATTGCCGAGCCCGACAAGGTATACGGCGCCCTGTCTTCCCTGTCGCTCGACGAGCAGATCCAGGCCCGCGACTACGTCGCGGGCCTGCGCGACGCCACACAGATCAGCGCCCTGGTCGAGGTCTGGTCCCCCGAGCAGTCGACCCAGGCCGCGGACACCAACCTGCTGGTGGCGTGGGTATCGGCCATCCGCCAGGATCGCGACGTAGCCGTCAGCCTGGCTTCCAGCCTGAACCAGCAGCAGCTGGACTACCTCACCGAGCTCGCCGGCAGCCCCGACCGCACCATCCGCTTCAACGCGACCGAGCTGATGAGCTGGCTGGTCCAGTCCACCGGCTGGTCGGACACGGTGGAGCAGGACCAGGCAGAGATGATCGTCCAGGCGGTGCTGCGCCCGTTCGAGGATCCCCAGGGATTCGGCACCATGATGACGGATATGTCGACGATCGATGTCGGCAACGCGTCCTACAACTCGCTGGTGGCCCTCAACTGGGCCGGATGCGACATCGCCGACGTCTACCGCGAGGAGATCGTCGATACCCTGGCGAGCTTCGAGAGCCAGGCCTTCGTCAGGGAGGGCGATTTCTCCCGGACCCTCCAGCTGTCGGAGGAGTACCGGGCGATGGACTGCCGTTAGGCCGACGCCCTCATCCGCGCCGGGCCAGGGCAGCGCCGGCGGCGTGCGCGGCGAGCTTGCCGACCGCGACGGTGCGCGCAAGCGGCGCCATGCCGCAGTTGGTGCAGGCCTGTATCCGCTCCCGATCCACGTAGCGCGCCGCATCCAGCAGGGTGGCGGCCACCTCTTCCGGCGTCTCGACCCGGTCGGTCGCCACGTCGATGGCCCCGACCAGGATCTCCTTGTCCTTCAGCAGGCCGATCAGCGACATCGGCACGTGCGAGCCGGCGCATTCGAGCGAAACCTGGTCGATCCGGCTCGCATCGAGGGCAGGAAAGATCGCCTCGTACTGCCGCCATTCCGCGCCCAGCCCCTGCTTCCACTGCTTGTTGGCCTCGATGCCGTAGCCGTAGCAGATGTGGACGGCGGTCTTCGCATTCAGCCCTTCGGCCGCGCGCTCCAGCGCCGCGATCCCCCAGTCGCGCACGTCATCGGCAAAGACGTTGAACGCCGGCTCGTCGAACTGGATGACGTCGATCCCGAGCGCATCCAGCTCCCGCGCTTCCTGGTTGAGGAGGTCCGCGAAGGCCATCGCCATATCGGCACGCCGACCGTAATAGGCGTCCGCGATAGTGTCGCAGATGGTCATCGGCCCCGGCAGGGTGAACTTGGCCGCACCGCGGGCGTGGGCGCGCAGGAAGCGGGCCTCCTGGGCGTGCACCGGCTCCGGCCGGCTCACCGCCGCCGTGACGGTCGGCACCTCGACCACATAGCGGTTGTCGCGGATGCCCATCCTGGTCTTCCGCGACCAGTCGATGCCCCGGACCTGCTCGAGGAAGCCATGGACGAAGTGGATGCGCCCCTGTTCGCCCTCGGAAACGATGTCGATCCCCGCGTCCTCCTGCTCCTTCAGCCACAGCAGCGTCGCATCGCGCTGGGCGGCGAGGCGCTCCGCGCCGGCGAAGCGCCAGGCGGCCCACAGCTTCTCCGGCTCGGCCAGCCAGAACGGCTTCGGCAGGCTGCCCGCAATGGTGGTCGGAAACGTCATCGGGTCTCCCATCGGTCCTGTCCTGTCGCTGCCGTCAAGCCGGCAATGTCGGCCGGGTCGCGACACCGGCAATCCCCCTGTTTACCATGCAAAGCTGCCGGATCGGCGCTTGAACTCGCCATCGACTTCAAATGTTCAGGCCGCTCCGCCCGGAGGTGCAGAGTGCCAGGCGAACCCGACACGGAAGAGTTGTGTGCGAAAAGCCACGGAGACTACCCATTTTGCTCGCTTGCGACACAGGCATCGGGGACGATAGACTAGGCTAGTCTTCGCTGCAGCAAACGACGGCAAACGATCGTCGGCGACGGTAAAGACAGCGAAGCTTCGGCTGCAACTCTGTTGCGGCAGTCCGGCCGTTCGGCGGGGCAAGGGGGTCGTCCATGAGACTGGGTGCATTCGCGGTCGCGGCCATTGGCGTCCAGGTCCTGGCGGCCGGAGCGGCGGAGGCTGCCGGCGAGATCGGCGATGTGGTCGACGTCCTGACCGGGGCCTACGGCCAGCCGCCCGCGCTGGACAGACGTCCGCTGTTTCCGGCCGAAGCCGTATTCGCCGACGAGGTGGTCGAGACCGTTCCCGCCGGCGGACTGACGGTGCAGTTCCACGACGGCAGCGCGCTCACCCTCGGCAGCGACAGCACGGTGGTCCTCGACCAGTTCGTCTACAACCCGGGACAAGGCAGCGACGCCATCCAGTTGGGCAAGGGCGTGTTTCGCTTCATCAGCGGCGATCTCGACCATGGCGATGGTTTTCAGATCACGACGCCGACAGCCTCGATCGGCGTCCGCGGCACCGATTTCGTGGTCGTTGTCCTTGCCGACGGCGGAACCAGGGTGGGGACGATCTCCGGCCTGGTGACGGCTTTTCAGCTGGCCGGGGGAGCCGCCATCGATCTGCTGCCCGGAAGCTATGCCTTCATCCCCGCCGGCGCTCTCCCGATGGAGGTTTCGATCGCGCCGGTCGCGGTTGGCGATGCATTCGGCCTGGCCCTCTGGCTCGGCGGCGACGTCTACGTTGCGCTGGCCGGGATCGAGCCGGCTGCGGGCAACGCGCCCCCGCCGGCCCCGGTCGACACCTGCTTCAACGGCACGTTCGGCTGCTCCGAGCGCCCCGCCCGATCCAATGACCAACCGCCGCCGGCCCCGGTCCAGCCGGCTGCCGTCGTCCCGGCAGCCGTCAACAGTCCGCCGGCCGGGCAACCCTCCGACGACGGTGAGGATCCAGGCGACGGCGATGGCGGGGACGGCGATGGCGGGGACGGCGGCGACGGGGACGGCGGCGAAGGCGACGGCGGCGTAGGCGAAGGCGACGGCGGCGACGGGGACGGCGGCGACGGCGGCGAAGGCGACGGCGACGGCGACGGCGATGGCGGCGGTCACGGAGGCGGTCATGGCGGAGGCGGTCATGGCGGCGGCGGTCATGGCGGCGGCGGTCATGGCGGCGGTGGTCATGGCGGAGACGGTCATGGCGGCGGTGGTCATGG
>JBHJOG010000033.1:0-2244 GCA_050329975.1 Alphaproteobacteria bacterium
TTCCGATGCCGTACCATGTGCTGATGCAGCTCACCTTGAAGCAGGTCACCTATTTCCTGGCGGTCGCCGAGGCCGGGTCGGTGTCGGGCGGGGCGGCGCAGCTGGGGATTTCGCAATCGGCGGTGACCGAAGCCCTGCAGCAGCTGGAGGGACAGACCGGGGCGTCGCTGTTCGACCGGCATTCGCGCGGGGTCGAGCTGACCTACCAGGGCCACCAGTTCCTGCGCCATGCGCACGCGATCCTGGCGACGGTGAGCGACGCCGAGCGGGCGATCTCGGCAGGCCCGGAGGCGGTGTCGGGCGTGCTCCATCTCGGGGTCACCAGCATCGTCTCGGGCTATTTCCTCGCCCATGTGCTCGCCCGCTTCCGGCGCCTGTTCCCGAATGTCGAGGTGCGGGTCACCGAGGACGAGCGGCCCTATATCGAGCACCTCCTGGTCAACGGCGAACTCGGGGCCGGGCTGATGATCGTGTCCAACATGCAGGAGGTCTACGCGCTGGAGCATGAGACCCTGATGCGTTCGCGGTTCCGGCTGTGGATGGCGCCGGACCACGGGCTGAGCCGCCAGCAGGCGGTGGCATTGGGCGACCTGGCCGGCGCAGCCTTCATCGCGCTGTCCGCCGATGAGATTACCGATTCGGTGCGCGCGCACTGGCCGGGCGGCGACGGGCCGCGCATCGTGCTGCGGACGTCCTCGGTCGAGGCGGTGCGCAGCCTGGTCGCCACCGGCGCCGGGGTGACGATCCTGCCCGACATCACCTACCGGCCGTGGTCGCTGGAAGGCGACCGGATCGAGGCGCGTCCCCTGCGCGACGCCATTCCGCCGCTCGACATCGGCCTCGTCTGGCGCCGCGGCTCGGTGATGCCGCCGCCGGCGGCGCGGTTCCTGGAAATGGCACGCGACGACGCCGTGCTGCGAAGCCGCTAGGGCGCAGCCGATAGGTCTCGTGACGCCATCGGGTTTGCCGATATCACTCCGACCAGTTTTCCGATTTCCGCCACAGGCAGCCGGTTCGTAAGCTGAGTCGGACGCGCAGGCGCGCGGGGCAGCGATGGAGGGATCGGACATGAGCAGGCGTCACGCATATCGGGCCGCGGCGGTTGCATCCGCAACGGCGCTGGCCGGGCTGGCTTCGCCGGCACTGGCGCAGCTGATCGACCCGATGTCGGAGATCGGGGCCGGCGAGGGCGAGGTGAGGATCGTCGCCTGGCCGGGCTATATCGAGCGCGGCCAGACCGACCCTGCCTTCGACTGGGTGACCGGTTTCGAAGAGGCCACGGGCTGCATGGTCCGGGTGCAGACCGCGGCCACCTCCGACGAGATGGTGGCGCTGATGAACGAGGGCGGTTTCGACCTGGTCACCGCCTCGGGCGACGCCTCGCTGCGGCTGATTTACGGCAACACGGTGCAGCCGGTGAATGTCGACCTGGTGCCGAGCTGGAGCACGGTCGACCCGCGGCTGCAGGATGCGCCGTGGCAGATGGTCGGCGGCCTGCACTACGGCGTGCCCTACCAGTGGGGCTCCAACGTGCTGGCCTACAACACCGACGTCTTCCCCGAGCCGCCGGAAAGCTGGAGCGTCGTGTTCGAGGAGACGACTCTGCCCGACGGCCAGAGCAATGTGGGCCGGGTCGAGGCGTTCGACGGACCGATCCATATCGCCGATGCCGCACTCTACCTGATGCACCACCAGCCGGAGCTCGGGATCACCAACCCCTACGAACTGACCGAAGACCAGTATGCGGCGTCGCTCGACCTGCTGCGCCAGCAGCGGGAACTGGTGCTGCGATACTGGCACGATGCCTTCGTCCAGATCGACGACTTCACCAACGAGGGCGTCGTCGCCTCGGGCAGCTGGCCGTTCCAGGTCAACATCCTGCGGGCCAGCGGGCAGCCGATCGCCTCCACCGTGCCGGTCGAAGGCGCCACCGGCTGGGCCGACACCCTGATGCTGCACGCCAACGCGCCGCATCCCAACTGCGCGTACATGTTCCTGGAGCACAGCCTGTCGTCCAACCTCCAGGGCGACCTTGCCGCCTGGTTCGGCTCGGTGCCGGCAGTGCCGGCGGCCTGCCAGACCTCGGAGCTGCTCGGCCCCGACGGCTGCACCACCAACGGGATGGACGATTTCGAGAAGATCTGGTTCTGGCGCACCCCGCGGGCCGACTGCGAAAGCCAGGACAGCTGCGTTCCCTACTACCGCTGGGTGACCGACTACATCGCGGTGCTCGGCGGGCGCTGA
>JBHJOG010000034.1:0-2803 GCA_050329975.1 Alphaproteobacteria bacterium
ATAGGCGGCGGCCTCCTGGCGCCCGGAAATCGCGTAGCGCCGCGCCATCGGGCTGCTGCCGAGGCCGGCGATCTGCGGGAAGACGAACCACATCCAGTGGCTCGCCTTCACGCCGGCGCGCAGCTCCGCCAGCACCTGAGGATAGACCCGGTCCTGGGCGTCGACGAAGCGCTGCAGATCGTAGGAGTCGCTCATGGCCACGGGGGATCGCTACCGCGCCGAAACGGCGCCTGGCCCATTGTAGGCCGGTCGCTCCAGCGCCTCGCCGCGCCACTTGCCCCAGCGGTTGTGCAGCCAGAACCAGTGGCCGGGGCGGTCCCTGATCCAGCGCTCGAGCACCCGGTTCAGTTCCGCCGTCATCGCGGTGATGCGTTCCTCGTCGGTCCCGTCGGCGGGCGGTTCCACCGGCGGCTCGACAATGATCCGGATTCGGCAGCCGTCGATGCGGACCGTGCGCGTCGGCAGCACCGCATAGCCGAAGCGCACCGCCAGCCAGGCCGGCAGGGTGGTGGTGTTGGCGGGATGGCCGAAGAAGGGCAGCGTCTCGCCCTCGTTCAGTTTCTGGTCGAACAGGATGCCCATCGGTTCGCCCTTGCGGGCGGCGACGATCATCGCCCGGCTGCCAGTGCTCTTCGGCAGCAGTCTGCCGCCGCCGGGCTTGCGCATCCGGGTGATCAGCCGGTCGATCACCGGATTGTTGGCGGTGCGATAGACGCGGACCACCTGCATGCCCAGGCTCAGGCCCGCCAGCACCGGCAGCTCCCAGTTGCCGTAATGCCCCGAGATGCAGGCGATCGGCCGCTTCGCCTCCATCGCCGCCACCACATGCTCGCGGCCCTCGAACTCCAGGTAGCGGGACTGGCCCGGCAGGCCGTAGCGGCCCATCTGGGTCAGCTCGACGACGGTGCGGCCCATATTGTCCCACATGTCGCGGACCACCGCCGTCCGCTCGGCCGCGGACAGCTCCGGCATCGCCAGCTTCAGGTTCCGCTCCGCCCGCGCACTGACGCCGAGCAGCGGGCCGACGGCGCGGGCGAACCAGCCGCCCAGCCCGGATGCCGCCGGCAATGGCAGGCAGCGGAGCAGCAGCGCGAGCGCGATGGCGAGCCCGGCCTCGACCCGATCCAGCAGCCAGCGGCCAGGTTTGACGCGGCCGGCGGGTGCGGAGGCGCCTGGGCTTGTGCCTGTGCTCATTGAACGACCCGACCGCCGGCCGGCGGCGGCGGCGGCTCTGCCCGCTTGCGCCGCCGCGCCCGGCGCGACAGCATGTTCAGTGCCTCGATGCCGGCGGAAAACGCCATCGCCGCATAGACATAGCCCTTCGGCACCTCGACCCCGAAGCCCTCGGCGATCAGCGTCATCCCGATCATCAGCAAAAAGCCGAGCGCCAGCATGACGATGGTCGGGTTGGCTTCGATGAAGCGGGCGAGCGGCGCGGCCGCGACCAGCATCACCACCACCGCGACCACGACCGCGACCACCATGATCTCCACATGCGGCGTCATCCCGACCGCGGTGATGATGCTGTCGACCGAGAATACCAGGTCGAGCAGCAGGATCTGGCCGATGGCGGCCGTCATCGTCACCTTGACGACGGCGCCGGAGAAGATGTCGCCCTCGGTCTCGGTATCGACATTGTGGTGGATCTCCTTGGTCGCCTTCCAGACCAGGAACAGGCCGCCGGCGATCAGGATGATGTCCTTCCAGGAGAACGGATGGTCGAACACCTCGATGATCGGCTCGCGCAGCTGCACGATCCAGGCGACCGTCGCGAGCAGCCCGAGGCGCATCACCAACGCCAGCCCGATGCCGACGCGTCGCGCCATGGACCGCATCTCCGGCGGCAGCTTGTTGGTCATGATCGAGATGAACAGCAGGTTGTCGATGCCGAGCACCACCTCCATCACGATCAGCGTGACGAGGGCAACCCATGCGGCGGGGTCCGCCATCAGGGCGAGGATGGAGTCCATTTTGGCTCATGGCCCCTAAGGTTCAGGTTCGCGGCGGAACAAGCCCGATTCCGCGGCTGTTCGCAAGATGGTTGATGCGGGGACAGGGCACCTCGGCGCAGCCGCCGGTGCCGGCCATCGTGTCGCGGCGGGGTTGCCGCCGCCAGGGGCAGCCGCCATGCTGGCGCAACCCATTCCAAGCACCCCACCGGCGGGCTCGCCGGCCCGGAGCCGTCCATGACCCTGAACCCGAACTCGGCCGAGGCGCGCGACGCCACCCATCACCTGCACCCCTATGCCAACCTGCGTGCGATCGAGAAGGACGGCGCGCTGGTCATCGAGCGCGGCGAGGGCATCTGGGTCCACGACATCCACGGCAACAGCTACATCGAGGGGCTGGCCGGCCTGTGGTGCGCCGCACTCGGCTTCGACAACGCGCGCCTGGTGGCGGCGGCGACGAAGCAGATGCAGACCCTGCCGTTCTACCACAGCTTCGGCGCCCGGGTGCCAGCGGTGCTGATCGAGCTCGCCGAGCGGCTGACCGCGCTGGCACCCTTCCCCGATGCCCACGCCTTCTTCGCCAACTCCGGTTCGGAGGCGAACGACACCGCGATCAAGATCGCCTGGTACTACAACAATGCCCTTGGCCGCCCCGAGAAGAAGACGTTCATCAGCCGCCGGCGCGGCTATCACGGCATCACCATCGCCGCCGCCAGCCTCACCGGCATGGCCTATGCCCAGACCGACTTCGACGTGCCGCTGCCCTTCGTCCGCCACGTGACGCCGCCGCACAGCTACCGCGAGGCGAAGCCGGGCGAGAGCGAGGCGGACTTCGTCGCCCGGCTGGCGCAGGA
>JBHJOG010000035.1:0-13849 GCA_050329975.1 Alphaproteobacteria bacterium
ATCTCCTCGAAATCGTCCCAGATCAGGTGGAAATACTCGCAGACCTGGACTACCAGCGCCGGGCTCGGCAGGCCGCGATGGCCGTGCTCCAGCGCCGACAGATAAGCGGCCGACAACTGCAGGTCGGCCGCCATCTGCTTCAGCGAGACCCCGCGCGCGGCGCGCAGCGCCCGCAGCTTGCGGCCGAAGGGGGTCATCGCTTCCGGCGCAGCAGCACGTAGAAGGCGCCGCTGCCGCCGTGCTCCGGCTGTGCCTCGGAGAAGGCGAGCACATGCGGGCGGCAGGCCGGCAGGTTCAGCCAGTCCTTCAGCCGCTGACGCAGGATGCCGCCGCCCTGGGCCCCCTTGCCGGTGACCACCAGCAGGCAGCGGCGGCCGGCGGCGGCCGAATCCACGACCATGTGTTCGATTCGGCGGTGGGCGGCCGCCTGCGTCATGCCGTGCAGGTCGACCACCGCGTCGATCGGCAGCTGGCCGCGCTTCAACCGCTCCAGCCGGCGCCGGTCCAGGCCGGCCGCCTGCCCGGTCGCCAACTCCGGCAGCAGTCGCGCAAGCGGCCGCGGGCGGGCCGCTGCCGGCGGCTGCGCAACCGGGACCGCAGGCTGCGGTTGCGGCAGCGACGGCGCGGGATCCGGGCCCCGCGGGCCCTCGGGCGTCAGCGGCGCCACGTCGGCTGTCGCCAGCCGCCACAACGCGCGTTCATCGGCGGTTAGCCCGCGCCGTGCCATCGAGGAACCTCAGGATCGCCAGGCTCAGCGCCGTCCGGTTGTGACACGTGTCACACGCTGTGGTCCGGGCCGGCGTCGCGCACAACCACCACGTGCAGCTTCCGCGGCCCATGCGCGCCGAGCTGGATCTTCTGCTCGATGTCGCCGGTGCGCGACGGGCCGGTGATGAAGCTGACCGAGCGTGGCATGAAGCGACCGCCGCTGCTTTCGCCGCGCAGCTTGCGCCAGCCGTCCTCGTAGCTGCCGACCACCCGGTCGCGTGGCAGCACCACCACGTGATGGTCGGGCAGGAAATTCAGCGTCGTCGGATGGTCCGGCCCCGACAGCGTCATCAGGCTGCCGGTCTCCGCGACCGCCGCGAAGGCGGAGGTGACGCCGGTCTCGGTGGTGCCGTCGGCCTTGCCGCGCTGGACCGTCAGCAGCGGGCGGGTCTCCCACTTCACGGCGTCGAGCAGCGGGTCCGGCGCCACCGTGAGCCGGCTGGGCAGGTTCTCGCCGGCCAGGTAGCCGGCGATCGCCGCCGGCACGTCGTCCAGGCTCTCCACCTCCTCAACCGTCGCCGAAACCGCGCGCGCCATTGCCATGAACAGGGCGACCTGGTCGTCCGGATCGAGCTGCCCGCGCTGCGGGATCGTGTTCGCGCGATGGTCGGCCAGCCGCTGCTCCAGCGGTGCAGCAGTGTCGCCGGCCGGCGTCGGACGGCCGAGCGCGGTCCGTATCCGGCGCAGGATGGCGTCGCGTTCCCCGCTCACCGCCCGGCCTCGCGCTGCCGTCGCTTCCACTGGCTGTGGAAGGTGCCGCCCTGGGGGGCGGGCAGATCGCGTACGCTGGTCCAGCCGCCGGCGAGCGGCACCTTCCGCAGCCGTCCCCGGCCGCGCGCCATCAGCCGCAGCATCCGGTTGGCGACGCCGGTGACCAGCCGATAGGCCCGCGGCCGGCGGGCGAAGAACGCCCAGCCGGCCAGCCCGAAGCGGGCGGCGGCCGGCGAGAGCTTGCGCTCGAACTCCACGTTGCGCCAGTTGCGCAGCAGCTTGGGCAGCGGGATTCGCACCGGACAGACGCTCTCGCAGCGGCCGCAGAAGGTCGAGGCGTTGGGCAGGTGGCGCGCATTCTCGATCCCGGTCAGCGCCGGCGTCCAGACCGAGCCGATCGGCCCCGGATAGACCCAGCCATAGGCATGCCCGCCGACCGCCGCATAGACCGGGCAGTGGTTCATGCACGCCCCGCAGCGGATGCAGCGCAGCGCCTCGCGGAAGTCGCCGGCCAGCATGTCGAGCCGGCCATTGTCGACCATCACCACGTGGAACTGCTCCGGCCCGTCCAGGTCCCCCGGCCGGCGCGGGCCGGTGGAGAAGGTGGTGTAGGAGGAGAATTCCTGCCCGGTGGCCGAGCGCGCCAGCACGCGCAGCAGCGTGGTCGCGTCCTCCAGCGTCGGCACCACCTTCTCCAGCCCGACCACCACGATGTGGATCTTCGGCAGTGTCTGGGTCAGGTCGCCATTGCCCTCGTTGGTGACGATCACCGTCGAGCCGGTCTCCGCGATCAGAAAATTGGCGCCGGTGATGCCGACGTCGGCGGCGAGGAACTGCTCGCGCAGCACCGCGCGCGCTTCGTCGAGCAGCTGGCGCGGCTCGCCGAGCGGCCGGTCGGCGGCGAACTGGGTATGATGCGCATAGAAGGCGTCGCTGATCTGCTCCTGCACCACATGGATCGCCGGGGCGATGATGTGGCTGGGGGGCTCGTTGCGCAGCTGGATGATGTACTCGCCGAGGTCGGTCTCCACCGGGATCATCCCGTTCGCCTCCAGGAAGGCGTTGAGCCCGAGTTCCTCGGTCACCATCGACTTGCCCTTGGTCACCGTGCGGGCCCCGACCGAGCGGCAGATCGCGAGCACCGCGCTGCGGGCCTCGTCGGGCGTGGCGCACCAGTGGACATGCCCGCCCTGAGCCAGCACCTGGGATTCGAAGCGCTCCAGGTAGAAGTCCAGGTTCGCCAGCGCGTGGTCCTTGATGTCGCGGGCCTCGTCGCGCAGCGTCTCGAACTCCGGCAGCAGGTCGACCGCGCGCTTGCGCTTCTCGACGAAGCCGACCTTCATGTTGCCCAGCGCCCGCTGCAGCGTGGGGTTTTGCAGCGCGCCATGGGCGTTCTGCTTGAAGCTCTGGCTCGACTGGTGCATCGGCGGTCCTTCGGTCCTCGTTTCCCCCGGGGCGACTCGGCGCGGCGCGAGTCGCGGCTCAGGCGCCCGGCTCGCCGATCGCGGGGCCGTCGCCCATCCCGGCCAGCACCTCGGCGACGTGGCGGGCGCGGATCGGCAGGTCGCGCCGCTTCAGCTTGCCGGCCATGTTCATCAGGCAGCCGAGGTCGCCGGCGAGCAGGGTGTCGGCGCCGGTGCCGGCAATGGCGTCCGCCTTTTCCCCGACCATGGCGTCCGAGATCTCGGGATATTTCACGCAGAAGGTGCCGCCGAAGCCGCAGCAGACCTCAGCCCCGGGCAGCTCACGCAGCTCCAGCCCGCGCACCTGGGCCAGATAGGCTCGCGGCTGTGCCCGCACACCGAGTTCGCGCAGACCCGAGCAGCTGTCGTGGTAGGTCACGCTGCCGTGATACTCCGCCTCGACTGTCGCCATCGCGCGCACGTCGTGCAGGAAGGATACCAGCTCCCAGGTCTTGTCGCCGATCGCCCGGGCACGGGCTTCCAGCTCCGGGTCGCCGGCGAACAGGTCGGCGTAGTGCAGCCGAATCATGCCGGCGCAGGAGCCCGACGGGGCGACCACGTAGTCGTGCTCGGCAAAGGCGTCGAGCACGGTCATCGCGACCTGGCGGGCGTGCTTGCGGTCACCGGAGTTATAGGCCGGCTGCCCGCAGCAGGTCTGCAGCGCCGGCACGTCGACCCGGCAGCCCGCCCGCTCCAGCAGCTTGACCGCGGCGAAGCCGATCCCGGGCCGGAACAGGTCGACCAGGCAAGTCACGAACAGGCCGACTCGCGGACCGGGGCCGGATGGGGTCAAGACTGGATTCCTATTGCTCTGCCAAGTGCCGGCTAGATATAGCCCGCACGTCCGGCCGGGGCCAAGGCCCGGCAGCGCCATGTCGTCGCAGCCGTGCGGCTACTGGAACCCCTCGACCGAAAGCGGCAGCAGGACGTACATCCGACCCACCGAGTTCATCGTCTCGGCGGCGGCGGCCGCCTCCTCACCGGCGCCAAGGAACAGGGCACCGCTGATGAACCCGCTGACCCCCGCCTCGACATCCTGGGCGACGGTCAGCCTGCGGATGCGAGGCGCACCGGGCGTCAGGCCGGCGACGTCGATCCACACCGGGATGCCGAGCGGCAGCAGGTTGGTATCCACAGCCAGGCTGCGACCCGGCGTCAGCGCCACGCTGAGCGCGCCCACCGGGCCGGCCGCCTGGTCCTGCGACCAGGCGAAGAAGGCGTAACGCGTATCGAGCCGCATCAGGTTGGCCGCCTGGTCCGGGTTGGCGGCCATCCAGGCGCGCGCCGCACCCCAGGAGGCGCCATCCCGTGGCAGGATGTCCCGGGCGATCAGGGTGCGGATGATCGAGCCGCGCGGGTGCCCGTTGTCGGCCACCGCCTCGATCCGCCGCCGCTCCCCGGTATCGAGCACGACCACGCCCTCGCCCTGCTGGTGCAGGGTGAACAGGTCCACCGGGTCGTCGACCCAGACCAGCTCCAGGCCGCGGCCTTCCAGCGCACCTTCCTCGATCGCCGCGCGGTCGTGATAGGGCAGCATCTGGAAGTCGACCACCTGGCCGCGCCTGATCTGGCCGATCCAGTCTTCGCCCATCTCATCGGGGTTCACCTCCAGCATGTCCGGCGGCACCGAATAGATCGGATAGCGGTAATAGTCGGTCCGCCGCATCGAGCCGCGGACCAGGGCCTCAGCATAGCCGGTGACGTAGCCTTCGCGCGCACTGGTCTGGGTGACCCGGAACAGCCGGAACTGGTCCTCCAGCAGCAGCCGGACGTCCGATGCGCTGGCGAAGCGCGCCGCAGCCAGCGTCCGGCAGGCCGGGACCCAGTCGCGGTAGCGGCCCCCTCGGCCGGCGAGCCCGAGCGACCGGTCGGGATCGCCGTTGAGAAACACGTCGCAGCTGCGCAGCATGGCCGGCACCGCGTCGAGCAGCGTGTCCTCGTCCCAGCCCGGAAGGTCTTCGTATTTGCTGGGCTCAAGCCGGAACTCGCCATAGGCGACCAGCCGCTGGTTGGGATCGACCGCGCAGCCGGCACCCAGCAGGAGGGCACCCAACAGGATGCCGCGCGCAAATACAGGTGGGGACATGCGGCGCTGAACCGTCACGGGCAGCAGTGCAGCCGGCCTCAGGCGTCGGGGCTGGTTGTTGCCGACAGCCGCCAGTTCGGGTCGCGGCTGGTGACCTCGCGGCTGAACGTCCAGATGTCAGTGACCTCTGCGACCTGGTT
The DNA here is from genome assembly GCA_050329975.1 of Alphaproteobacteria bacterium. Classification (GTDB taxonomy): domain Bacteria; phylum Pseudomonadota; class Alphaproteobacteria; order CALKHQ01; family CALKHQ01; genus CALKHQ01. Next base: position 5,169 of record JBHJOG010000035.1, read on the forward strand.
CGGGTCCCCTTCGATCACCCGGCCCTCGCTGTCCTTGGTGACATTGACCTGGTCCGACACGAACCGAACCGTCACCTGCGCCTCGCCGTTCACCAGGTTGGCCGCGACAAAGTCGGATGCCTTGAGGCCGATCAGCGTGGTGTCCTGAACCCAGCCGCGGGACTGCCGATCGGCGATCGCGGCGGCGAAATCGTCGTAGACCTGCGGGCTGAGCAGGCGCTTCAGCGTGTCTAGGTCGTCGTTGGCGAAGGCTGCCACGATCATCTCGAACGCGGCCCGGCCGCCGTTGAGGAAGCCGGCCGGATTGAAGTTCGCGTCGGCGGCGGCGATCCGGTTCAGCCCGTCGGCGGCGGGGCCGGTGATCACCATCGCCGGCTTGTTGGCTTCCCGATCCGGCAGTGCGATCACGTTGTCGCCGCCGTTGTCGCCGGCCTCGCGACTCACCGGGAACGGCTGCGGCCGACGCCGGGCGGCGTCCTGCTCATTGCCCGTCCGCTTGCCCAGAACGCCGACCAGCTTGGCGATCAGAAAGACCGCGATCGTCCCGAAGATGATGATGTCGAGGTACTGGAACGCGCCGCTCATTGTTGCTCTCGGTTCGCTGGGCCGGCACCGGCCATCGGTGCCGGGCACGGGTGCCTTGTGGATATCAGGCTACCATAAAGCATCGCGGTGCCATGTGGATAACATATAGGACGCGGCGGCGATTTCGCCATGCAGGATCCGTCCTTCCGGCCGGCGTTCCGCCCCGCACGAGCCGGTTTCCGGCCAACTCGGGACACCGCACCCGCCGCGCCGGTGCCTGCCAGCCGTGCCACTGGTCAACCCTAACCCGTTCCTGCGGCGATTCCAAGGCCGGCTCGGAAAAACCGGTGTCCCGGTTGTGAACGCCCGCCATCCGTGCTAGCCCCTAGCGCCATTTCCGGGCCCGTGACCTGCCCCGGGGCACCACCGACACGCCCGCGGGCGAGCGCCGGGCGACAAGAGCAGAACAAGGACACCACCATGGCCGACACTCCCAATACGCCAGCCAGCCCCATCCCTGGTGCGGCCGGCGCAGCCGCCGGTGCGGACGGACAACCGCGGCAGCAGCGCGCCGTGCCGATGATGGTCAAGGCGCAGTATGTCAAGGACCTGTCGTTCGAGAATCCCCGCGCGCCGAGCCCGCTTCCCGCCGGCCAGCAGCCGACGATGAAGGTCGAGATCGACCTCTCGACCGCCAGCAAAGGCGGCGACGACTACGAGGTGGTGCTCTCGCTGACCGTCAGCGCCTCCCACAACGACGAAACCCTGTTCATCGTCGAGGTCCAGTATGGCGGGCTGATCAGCATCTCCGGACTGCCCGACCAGCTGCGCGACACGCTGCTGTGGATCGAGGGCGGTCGCCTGCTGTTCCCGTTCGCCCGCGCGATCATCGCCAACGCCACCCGCGACGGAGGCCTGCCGCCGGTGCTGCTGTCGCCGGTCGATTTCATGGCGCTCTACCAGCAGAAGACCGGCAAGACCCCGTTCCCGCAGCAAGCAGCAGCCCCGGCCGCCGCTGCTCCCGCGGGCTCGCCCCCCTCGGGAAACGCTTAGAGGCCGGCAGCGCCCGGAAAGGCCGGAGCTCAGGCCCGGGTGAAAGACCGCCAGACCGGGTTGATCAGCAGTTCGATCATGGCGGCGTGGCGCGCAAGTTCCTGCGGGCTCGCGGCGTGCGGCCGCGGCGGGCGGATCGGCCGCGGCGCCTGCTCGACCGCCACCGTCACGCTGATCTCCGGCGAGAGCGCCATCTCCGGCTGCCGCCCGCCCACCAGCTCCAGGTAGACGTCGGCCAGCAGTTCGGCATCGAGCAGCGCGCCGTGCTTGGTGCGGGCCGAGTTGTCGACGCCGAACCGGCGGCAGAGCGCATCCAGGCTGGCCTGGGCGCCGGGATATTTCTGTCGGGCGAGGCCGAGCGTGTCCACGGCTCTGCTCATGACCAGCGCGGGCAGTCGCAGGCGGGCGAACTCGGCATTGAGGAAGCCGATGTCGAAGCCCGCATTGTGGATCACCAGCGGGGAATCCTTGATGAAGTCCAGCAGGTCGTCGACCACGTCGGCGAAGCAGGGCTGCCTGGCCAGGAAGTCGTCGGTCAGCCCGTGGACCGCCGCCGCCTCGGCCGGCATCGGACGCTCAGGGTTGACGAAGCAATGGAAATGCGAGTCGGTCCGCACGTGATTGATCAGCTCGATGCAACCGATCTCGACGATCCGGTCGCCGAGCATCGGGTTGAGCCCGGTGGTCTCGGTGTCAAGCACGACCTCGCGCATCGCCTCACGCCGCCTTTCCGCGCACCCCGCGCACCGCGGCCAGCACCCGCGCCACCCCCTGGCGGGCATGGCGCCGGTTGCGGCCGGTGGTGATCACGAAGTCCGCCGCCCGCCGCTTGGCGGCATCAGGCCATTGCTGGGCAAGGATCTGGTCCATCTTCTCGGCTGTCATCCCCGGCCGCCGCATCACCCGCTGGCGCTGCAGGAAGGCCGGCGCGGAGACGACGACAACCGCGTCGAATCTAGCCTCGGCCCCGGTCTCGAACAACAGAGGAATGTCGCAGAGCGCGACCGCCACCCGGCGTCGCGCGCAGGCGCGAAAGAAGCGCTGCTCTGCCCGCCGGACCATGGGATGGAGGATCCGCTCCAGCCGGCGCAGATCTGCCTCCTCGGCGAACACCCGGGCGCCGAGCGCAAGGCGGTCGATCGACCCGTCGGGGGCGAGCACGCCCGGAAAGGCGTCGGCGACCGCGCCGACCGCCGCCCCCTTCCGCGCGGTCAGCCGGTGCACGGCCGCGTCCGCATCGAACACCGGCACGCCGGCCTGGCGGAACATCCGGCCGACGGTGGACTTGCCCATACCGATCGAGCCGGTGAGCGCGAGCCGCACCGGCGGTCGGCGCCGGCGCGGCCGACGGCTCCGTCCGCCTGGCGCCCTCACGCTGCCAGCACCATCGCGCGCAGCGTATCATCCACCTCGGGCAGCACGCCGAACCAGGCCTGGAAGGCTGGCCGCGCCTGGTGCAGCAGCATGCCCAGGCCGTCGACCGTCGCTGCCCCGCGGGCGCGCGCTTCGGCCAGCAGCCGCGTCTCCAGGGGAGCGTAGACCAGGTCGGTGACCAGCGCGGCCGGATCGAGCCCCGCGAGCGGCAGGTCGAGCGCCGGCTGTCCCTGCATGCCGGCCGCGGTGGTGTTGACGACGGTCAGCGCCTCGGCGACCGCCTCGGCGCGCCGGTTCCATTCGACAGCCGTGACCTCGGCGCCGAACTCCGCCGCCAGCGCCGCCGCCCGGCTGTCGGTGCGGTTGGTCAGCAGGATGCGTGCGCCGGCGTCGATCAGGGCGACGATCACAGCCCGGGCTGCCCCGCCTGCGCCGACGACCAGCACCGGTCCTGCCGACGGATCCCAGTCGGGCGCGCCCTGCCGGAGATTCTCGAGGAAGCCGAACGCATCGGTGTTGGTCGCCGCCACCGTCCCGTCCGGGCGCACGACCAGGGTATTGGCGGCCCCGATCCGGCTGGCCAGCGCATCCGGGTGATCGGCGGCCCGCAGTGCCGCCTCCTTGTGCGGCACGGTCACGTTGGCGCCGGCCAGCCCCAGCGCCGCAAGGCCGCGCACCGCCTCGTCCATCCGTCCCGGCGCGACCGGGAAAGCGCCATAGGCAGCGTCGATGCCGTAGCGCCGGGCCCAGTAGTTGTGGATCAGCGGGCTTTTCGAGTGGCCGACCGGCCAGCCGATCACCCCGGCGATCCGGGTGGCGGAGGTGAATGCGGTCATGCTCATTCCATCAGCACGCCGCGGTCGCGCAGAAACCCGAGCAGCGGCAGCAGCGGCAGGCCGAGGATGGTGAAGTAGTCGCCGCGGATCCGGCTGAACAGCTGGGCCCCGAGCCCCTCGAGCTGATAGGCACCGACCGACTGCAGCGCCCGGTCGCCGACGCGCGCCAGATAGTCGTCGATGAAGGCGTCGCTGAGCCAGCGCATCGCCAGCTCCGCCTCGTCCTGCGCAGCCCAGATCCGGCGTCCGTCGAGGGCGACCACCACCGCGCTGACCAAGCGATGGCTGGCGCCGCGCAGCCGCTGGAGATGACCCCGCGCCTCGACCATGCTCGCCGGCTTGTCGAGCATCGACTCGCCCAGGGCCAGAACCTGGTCGGCGCCGATCACCAGTGCGCCGGGAGCCTGTGCCGAGACCCGCACCGCCTTCAGCTCGGCCAGGGTCCCGGCGACGTCGCGCGGCGTCGCCCCCTCGGCCAACAGCGACTGCTTGACCTCGTCCTCGTCGACCCGGGAGGGCACGATGTCCACCGCCACACCCGCGTCGGCCAGCAGCCGCGCCCGCGAGGCACTGGTCGAGGCCAGGATCAGGGTTTGACCGCTCAGGGTTTGACCGCTCAGGGGCTGGCCGATCAGGGGCTGGCCGCCGCTCACTGGACCAGATGCCCGCTGTGCTTGCGCTTCATCAGCTGCATGATCGCCGCGGCGGTCTCCTCGATCGAGCGGCGGGTGACGTCGAGAATCGGCCAGTTGAAGCGCGCGCACAGCCGGCGTGCCTGCGCCACCTCCTGGGTCACCACGTCGATATCCACATAGGGGCTGCTCTCGTCCTCGTTCAGGGCCAGCAGCCGGTTTCGCCGGATCTGGACCAGCCGCTTCGGATCGGTGGTCAGGCCGACGATCAGTGGCCGGGTGCAGCGCATCAACTCCTCCGGCGCGTCGACGCCGGGGATGATCGGCACGTTCGCCGCCCGGATGCCGCGGTTGGCGAGATAGATGCAGGTCGGCGTCTTCGAGGTCCGCGACACGCCTACCAGCACCACATCGGCCTGGTCGAGCGCCTGGACGCCCTGCCCGTCGTCATGGGCAAGCACATATTGCATCGCGTCGATGCGGTCGAAATATTCGGCGTCCATCACGTGCTGCCGGCCGGGCTTGGCACTGCGCTTGGCGCCGAGATAGCTGCCCAGCGTCGCCATCACCTGGTCGAGCAGCGGAATGCACGGCAGGTTCAACCGCGCGCAGGCGTCGACCAGATGCAATCGCAGGTGCTCGTCGACCAGGGTGAACAGTACCGGGCCAGGCATGGTCTCGATCGAGGACAGCGCCTCGTCGAGCGCATCGGTGCTGCGGATCATCGGCCACAAGTATTTCTTCGCCTCGTAGGCGGCGAACTGGACGACACAGGCGCGGGCAACGCTCAGGATCGTCTCCCCGGTCGAATCCGAGACCAGATGCAGATTGAAGCTGCTGTGGCTCATGGCGTTCCGGCGGACATCCCGGCGAGGCGGCAGGTAGCGAACATGTCTGTGGATAGCATGGCCGAAAGGGGGTGAGCCAGCCTGTGGACAAACCGCGCGGCCGGCGGCCTGTGCGCAACTGGCTCGGCTGTCCCCAGGCTCTGCTCGCGCCGACCGATTCGATCACCCTGTGGACATCCGATCCAATGGCGGACCAATTCCTGTGGACTGATGCCCGCCGACAGTTCTGTCCCCGTCCTTCACGGCCGCTCGGGCCGTCCGGTCCGGCCGCGATGCGCAGGGTTGTCCCCGGCGTTGCGCTGGGACGAAAAGCCACCCACACGCCGCCTGTGCATGAACGCGGATATGCGGTAATCCCCGGGACTCACTGCGTCACTACCTCTCACCTCAAGAGTCTTGAGACTCTGAATCTTATTTGTATTGGGGAGCCGAGATGACGGCCAGCGGAGCTGATGGCACGACGCGGCTGGTCCGGGTGCTGCGTGGCGAGCGGCTGGACCCGCCGCCGGTGTGGCTGATGCGCCAGGCCGGCCGCTACCTGCCGGAGTACCGGGACGTGCGGGCCCGGGCTGGCGGCTTTCTCGAGCTCTGCTTCGATCCCGCGCTGGCGGCCGAAGTGACCCTGCAGCCGGTCCGTCGTTTCGACCTGGACGCTGCGATCCTGTTCGCCGACATCCTGCTGGTGCCGATGGCGCTCGGCGTCGAGCTCAGCTTCGAGACCGGGGAAGGTCCCCGGCTGACGCCGCTGCGGGACAGCGATGACGTCGCCGCCTTGCGGCCGGCTGAGGCGGTGGATGCGGCGCTGGCGCCGGTCTGTGCCACCGTCGCCCGCGTGCGTGCAGCGCTGCCTGCCGGTACTGCGGTGATCGGGTTTGCCGGCGCGCCCTGGACCGTCGCCACCTACATGGTCGAGGGCGGTTCCAGCCGCGACTTCGCCGCCACCCGGCGCTGGGCGATGGCTGATCCGGCGGGCTTTGCCCGGATCATCGACCGGGTGAGCGAGTCGACGATTCGCTATCTCTCCGCCCAGATCGCGGCCGGCGCCGATGCAGTGCAGCTCTTCGACAGCTGGGCCGGGGCACTGCCGGCCGAACAGCTGGAGGCGTGGGTGCATGCGCCGACCCGGGCGATCGTCGCCGCGCTGAAGGCGCGGCATCCGCAGGTGCCGGTCATCGGCTTCCCGCGCGGGATCGGCGCCGCCGTGCCCGATTATGTCCGGTTCACCGGCGTTGACGCGGTCGGGCTCGACAGCGGCCTCGATCTGGCCTGGGCGGATCGGGCGCTGCCACGGGGATTCCCGGTCCAGGGTAATCTTGACCCGCTCTGGCTCGAACTCGGCGGGCCGGCGATGCAGCGGGAGGTCGCGCGCGTGCTTGCCGCTGGCGCGGGGCGGCCGCATGTGTTCAACCTTGGCCACGGCATCGTCAAGGAGACGCCGCCCGAGCATGTCGCCGCCCTGGTGGCTGCCGTCCGGGGCTGACAGGAGGCCAGGACACAGGAGAATCATATGGACTGGGGTTCGCTTTATCCCTGGGTGAAAGCGCTGCATATCATCAGCGTCGTCGCCTGGATGGCGGGCATGCTCTACCTGCCGCGGCTCTACGTCTACCACTGCGCCGCGCCTGCCGGCAGCCCCCAGTCCGAGACCTTCAAGCTGATGGAGCGCCGGCTGCTGCGCGCCATCGTCAACCCGGCGATGATCGCCACCTGGGCGTTCGGGTTGATCCTGCTGTTCGCCTTCGAGCTCTACACCCAGCCCTGGATGCACGCAAAGCTGCTGCTGGTGGTGATTCTGAGCGGGTTCCACGGCTTCCTGGCCCGCTGGCGCAGGGACTTCGCCGCCGACCGCAATCGCCGCAGCGCCCGCTTCTACCGCATTGCCAACGAGCTGCCGACCGTCATCCTGGTCGCGGTCGTCATCCTGGCGGTGGTCAAGCCGTTCTGATCCGGGGCCTCCCGCAAAATTCCATTGACCCTGGAGATGCCATTCGCTACATCACGTACAGGTTTCCATCCAGACCTGACAATCGTCGATGACCGGCCTGAGCGGGCGTCTCGACGTGCCGTGATACGCGGCCGGCCCGTTATCGGTGCCACCGACCGAACCATCCCCTGAATGCGCACCGTCGAAACGAGTCGGCGGCATTTCAAGAGCACAGAATGAATCTGCAGGAACTGAAAGCGAAAGGCCCCGCTGAGCTATTGGCTTACGCGGAAGACCTCGAAATAGAGAATGCCAGTACTTTGCGGCGGCAGGACATGATGTTCGCCATCCTCAAGCAGCTGGCCGAAAACGAGGTTGCCATCTACGGGAACGGCGTGCTTGAGGTTCTACAGGACGGCTTCGGCTTTCTGCGATCTCCGGAAGCCAACTACCTGCCCGGCCCCGACGACATCTATGTCTCGCCCAGCCAGGTCCGGCGGTTCTCCTTGCGGACCGGCGACACGGTCGAGGGCGAGATCCGCAGTCCTCGCGACGGCGAGCGCTACTTCGCGCTGCTCAAGGTCAACTCGATCAATTTCGAGGACGTGGGCAAGGTCCGCCACCGGATCAACTTCGACAATCTGACCCCGCTCTATCCCGAGCGGCAGCTGAAGATGGAGGTCGAGACCTCAGAGAGCAAGGATCAGACGTCGCGCGTCATCGATCTGATCTGCCCGATCGGCATGGGCCAGCGCGCGCTGATCGTTGCGCCGCCGCGGACCGGCAAGACGGTGATGATGCAGCAGATTGCCCATTCGATCAGCGCCAACCATCCGGACGTCTACCTGATCGTGCTGCTGATCGACGAACGGCCGGAAGAAGTCACCGACATGCAACGCTCGGTGAAGGGCGAGGTGATCAGCTCTACCTTCGACGAGCCGGCCAGCCGCCACGTCCAGGTCACCGAGATGGTGCTGGAGAAGGCCAAGCGCTTGGTCGAGCACAAGCGCGACGTGGTCATTCTGCTCGACTCGATCACCCGGCTGGCGCGCGCCTACAACACTGTCGTCCCCTCTTCGGGCAAGGTGCTGACCGGCGGCGTCGACGCCAATGCGCTGCAGCGGCCGAAGCGCTTCTTCGGCGCCGCGCGGAACATCGAGGAAGGCGGCTCGCTTTCGATCATCGCCACCGCGCTGATCGACACCGGCAGCCGGATGGACGAGGTGATCTTCGAGGAGTTCAAGGGCACCGGCAACTCCGAGATCGTGCTCGACCGCAAGCTCGCCGACAAGCGAACCTGGCCGGCCATCGACATCGGCAAGTCCGGCACCCGCAAGGAAGAGTTGCTGGTCGACAAGGGCACGCTGGCCAAGATGTGGGTCCTGCGCCGCATCCTGATGCCGATGGGAACCACCGATTCGATGGAGTTCCTGCTCGACAAGCTGCGCCATTCGAAGACCAACGCCGACTTCTTCCAGTCGATGAACCA
>JBHJOG010000036.1:0-4539 GCA_050329975.1 Alphaproteobacteria bacterium
CTCCCGCTTCGACCCCGATCACCCGTTGCTGCCCTACTGGCTCGGCATCCGCACCGTCGACGGCGCCCATGAAGGCTACATCAACTCCAGCGCCGTCCGCTCGCCGGTCGACTATCGGGCCTGCTTCAGCGAGGCCGACGGCGGCTGGAGCTGGACCCTGTTCGTCGCTGGCGACTGAGGCTCAATAGGCGTTCGGGTCGAACTTCTTTTCGTACAGGTTCCAGCGGGTCTTGACCGCCAGCCGGTCGTATACGGCGCGCGCCCGGTAGTTGTCGTCCTGGGTGATCCAGCGGACCAGCGGCCAGCCGCGCGTCCCGGCAACCGCATAGACACCTTCGATCAGCGCCTCTGCGGCGCCGCTGCCACGGCGTTCCGGATCGACGAAAAGGTCGTCGATGAATCCGATCTCGGAAGCTCGCAACGGGCTCGGCATCGCCCGGAAATGCACCAGCCCGACCAGCCGGTCGCCCACGCGCGCGACCAGGCCTTCAAACACGTGGCCGGGATCGGTGAGCCAGCCCCACACCACCTCCGCGCCCTCCGCGGTCAACGGCGCGTGGTAGTAGGCGGCATAGCCCGCATAGAGCCGCAGCCAGTCGGCCTTGTGCCGGGCTGCGAGTGGTTCGATGGTCACAGAGGTGCTCATTTCATGCTCGCGGACCGAATGGCGGTCAGGGTGGTGGTGGGCGTGATCGCCTCGGGTTCGACGACCAACTCGATCAGCGCCGGGCGGCCGGCGCCGCACGCATCGGCAAAAGCGGCCGGAAACTCCGCCGTGCTGGCCACTCTGACGCCGAACGCGCCGTAGGCGCTGGCCAGGGCCGCAAAATCAGGATTGCGCAGCGTCGTCGCCGACACGCGCCCCGGGTATTCCCGCTCCTGATGCATGCGGATAGTGCCGAGGATGCCGTTGTTGACCACGACGACGACGATCGCGGCGCCATACTGGACCGCGGTGGCCAGTTCCTGGGATGCCATCATGAAGCAGCCGTCACCGGCGAAGGCCACCACCGTGCGATCGGGATACCGCAGCTTGGCGGCGACCGCCGCGGGCACGCCATAGCCCATCGCGCCGCAGGTCGGCGCCAGCTGGCCGCCATAGCGGCGATAGCGGTGAAAGCGGTGGATCCAGCCGGCATAGTTGCCGGCGCCGTTGGTCACCGTCGCGTCCTCTGGCAGCGCCTCGCGCAGCCAGGCGACCACTTGCGCCATCTTGACCGCGCCCGGGCTTTCAACCGGCGCGCTCCACTGCTCATAGTCGGCACGGGCCTCGGCGACACTGGCCGCCCAGGGCGCCGGCGCGTCTGGACGGCGCTTGGCCAACGCCAGCATGAACGCCGCCGGCGAGGCCGCGACCGCCAGCGACGGCGGGAAAACGCTCCCCGGCTCCCCGGGGTCGGGATGGACGTGGATCAGCGCCTGCGGCGTCTGCGCCGGGTCGAATCGGGTGTAGCCCTGGGTCGCCATCTCGCCCAGCCGCGGTCCGACCACCAGCAGGCAGTCGGAATCGACCGCCCGCCTGACGAGCCTGGGGTTGGCCCCGATGCCGAAGTCGCCGATGTAGTTGGGATGGGCGTTGTCCACGTGGTCCTGGCGGCGGAACACCGTCGTCATCGGCAGCGACCAGGCCTCGGCGACGGCATGCGCCGCGTCGCGGGCCTCGGCCGACCACGGGCTGCCGCCGAGCATCAGCAGCGGGCGCTCTGCTGCCGATAGCCGCGCCACGACCGCGTCGACCGCCGCAGCCGACGGCTCGACCGCCGGCGTCGGCACCGGCGCACGCACGGCGGCTTCCGCCGGCCCGCTCAGCATGTCCTCCGGCAGCGCGAGGACCACCGGCCCCGGCCGCCCGGCCATGGCGACCGACCAGGCGCGAGCGACATATTCGGGGATCCGGTCGGCACTTTCGATCTGTGCCACCCACTTCGCCATGCCGCCGAAAAAGCGCCGGTAGTCGACCTCCTGGAACGCTTCGCGGTCCATCATGTCGCGGCCGACCTGGCCGACGAAAAGCAGCAGCGGGGTCGAATCCTGCTGGGCGATATGGACACCGATGCTGCCATGGGTGGCGCCGGGACCTCGGGTGACGAAGGCGACGCCGGGGCGCCCGGTGAGCTTGCCGTCCGCCTCAGCCATCACCGTCGCCCCGCCCTCGTGCCGGCAGGTGACGACCTCGATCGCCTGGTCATAGAGCCCGTCCAGGGCGGCCAGGTAGCTCTCGCCCGGCACGCAGAACACCCGGTCGCAGCCGAGGCGGGCCAGCTGCTCGGCCAGCAGGGCGCCGCCGTGTTGAAAGTTGGTCTTTGTCATCCGGGCCCTTCCCGTCAATTCTGCCGCGCGGTCGTTCCGCGCCGGGCGAGCCCGGACTGCTCCAGCGCCTCCAGCGTGCGCGGCCAGTCCCGCTTGAGCAGGCGCGACAGCGAGCGGTCGGCGAGGATCCTGCCGCCGGTCTGGCAGCGCGGGCAATAGTCGGTCTCATTCTCGGCATAGCGGATTCGCTGCACCGGCGCAGCACAGACCGGACACGGCTGCCCGAACTTTCCGTGGGTGGCCATTTCGGGCCTGAACGCGGTGACGTTATCCGGCCAGGCGCCTTCCGCTTCCGCGCACAGCCGGTCCCGCCACTCGTTCAGCACGTCCGCCGTCGCCGCGTGCAGCCGGGCCATCCCGGTCTCGTCCAGCTTCTGAGACATGGCTACCGGCGACAGCCGGGCACGGTGCAGGATCTCGTCGGAATAGGCGTTGCCGATGCCGCTGAACAGGCGCGGGTCGGTCAGGATCCGCTTCAGGGTATGGTTGGCCGACCGGACAGCCGCCGCGAACGCCTCCGCCGAACAGGTGAGCGGGTCGATGCCGCCCGGGTCGTGCGCGGCGAGCCCCGCACTGCTGTCGACCAGGTGCAGCGAGGCCCGCTTCTTGGTGCCGGCCTCGGTCAGGATCAGGCTGCCGGTCTCGAAATCGAAGGCGGCGAGGCCGCGCTTGCCGCCGGGTATCGGAGCTCCAGCCCGCGCCCAGTGCAGCCGGCCGGCAATCATCAGGTGCAGCACCAGCCAGTGGTCGTTGTCGAAGCCAATCGCGACCCGCTTCCCGATCCGCCGGAGCGTCGTCGCGCGGCAGTCGGTGACTGCGTCGGGTTTCGGGCTGACGCTGCGCAACAGGAACGGATTGGCGAACCGGATCCCGCGCAGGGCTTTCCCGATGACGCGCGGCGCCAGTGCGTGCAGGTAGGCCTCGATATCGGGCAGCTCGGGCACCTGCGTTCCATGCTCAGGGTGCAGCGCGGGATAACCGCCGCTCTTGCGTCAGTCTTCTATGAAAGCTGACACTAGGGTCCTAGAACAGCACATGCAACGTGGGCTAAACAGGCGCCCGAGATCCCTGCCGCCGAAAGGACATCGCCGCGATGAAAGTGCATACCGTCCGCGTGCACCCGGAGAAGGACCGCCTGCAGAAGGCCGACCAGCTGGCGTACAAGATTGCGCAGGTCGCGGCGGATGCGGTGCCACTGGACGACGACGTCTCGGCGATGATCGTCAACCGGATGATCGACAACGCGGCGGTCGCAATGGCGTCGCTCGACCGTCACCCCGTGATGACCGCCCGCGCCCAGGCCCAGGCCCATATGCGCGCGGGCGGGGCGACTTTGTTCGGCCTGCCGGGCGAGCTCGGCTTCCACGCCGAATGGGCGGCCTGGGCCAACGGTACGGCGGTGCGCGAGCTCGACTACCACGACACCTTCCTCGCCGCCGACTACTCGCATCCCGGCGACAACATCCCGCCGATCCTGGCGGTGGCCCAGCAATGCGGCTGTGACGGCGACGCCCTGCTGCGCGGCATCGCGGCCGCCTACGAAATCCAGATCAACCTCGTCAAGGCCATCTGTCTGCACAAGCACAAGATCGATCACGTTGCCCATCTCGGCCCCTCGGCCGCCGCCGGAATCGGGGCGATGCTGGGGCTGGGCGTCGACGTGATCTACCAGGCGGTGCAGCAGGCCCTCCACGTGACCACCGCCACCCGCCAGTCGCGCAAGGGCGAGATCTCGAGCTGGAAGGCGTTCGCGCCCGCCCATGCGGGCAAGCTCGCCATCGAGGCCGTCGACCGGGCGATGCGGGGCGAAGGCGCTCCCTCGCCGATCTACGAGGGCGAGGACAGCGTAATCGCATGGATGCTCGATGGGCCTGGCGCCGAGTACCATGTGCCGCTGCCCGAGCCGGGCGAAGCCAAACGCGCGATCCTCGACAGCTATACCAAAGAGCACTCGGCCGAATACCAGAGCCAGGCCCTGATCGACCTGGCCTTCCGCGTCGGCAGGGAGATCGAGACGCGGACCGGCGGCGACTGGGACAAGGTGCAGGACATCCTGCTGATGACCAGCCACCACACCCACAACGTGATCGGCACCGGCGCCAACGACCCGCAGAAGCTCGACCCCGAAGCCAGCCGCGAGACGCTCGACCATTCGATCATGTATATCCTGGCCGTGGCCCTGCAGGACCGGACCTGGCATCACGTGCGCTCCTACGCGCCGGAGCGGGC
>JBHJOG010000037.1:0-9655 GCA_050329975.1 Alphaproteobacteria bacterium
GCGCCATAGGGCGGGTGGTCGGGGCCGGCCCAGATCGTCTTGAAGCCCTCGCGGCCCTTCTGCTGGCCGAGCGTGCTCAGCTCCAGCTCGTTCAGCCGCTCGGCGTTGAAGGCGATGGAGCCACGGGTGCCGGTCAGTTCGAAGCCGAGCTGCATCTTGCGGCCCTGCGCCACCCAGCTCGCCTCGATCACCCCGCTCGCCCCGTTGGCGAAGCTGCAGAGGAAGCGGACCTGGTCGTCGGTGGTGACCTCGCGCATCTCGCTCGAGCCGCGCGTCGCCGGGCGGGCGCTAACCACGTTGTGCAGCTGGCCGGCGACCTCGGTGATCGGGGCGACCAGGAAGCGCGCCATGGCGATGATGTGGCTGCCCAGGTCGGCGAGCACGCCGCCGCCGATCAGCTCGTTGCGGAACGAGAACGGGGCCGTCGGATCGGTCATGTAGTCCTCGGCGTGGATGCCGCGGAAGCCGACCACCTCGCCGATCTCGCCCGACTGGATGATCTCGCGGGCGAGCCCGATCACCGGGTTTTTCAGGTAGTTGTAGCCGATCGCCGTCGGCAGCCCTTTCGCCGCCGCAGCCGAGACCAGTTCGGCGCAGTCCGCCACGGTGTTGGCCAGCGGCTTCTCGCAATAGACCGCCTTGCCGGCCGCGATCGCCGCCATCCCGATCTCATGATGCAGGATGTTCGGTGCGGTGATATCGACGATGTCGACGTCCGGATCGGCGACCAGAGTCCTCCAGTCGCCGGTGGAACGCCGGAACCCGAACCGCACAGCGGAGGTCTTCGCCGTCGCGTCGTCGATGTCGGCGATCAGCTCCAGCACCGGCTCCAGCGGCACGTCGAAGATGCCGCTGACGGCGCGGAACGCGTTGGCGTGGCAGGCGCCCATGAAGCCGGAGCCGATCAGCCCGACCCGGAGCGGTTTCTTGGTCATTCAGAGCACCTCATGGCTGGTCATCAGCGTTCCCTCCGCCGTCATTGCGAGGCCCGCAGGGCCGCGGCGATCTAGGGCGAGCGACGGAGCGCCGGCCCTGGATCGCCACACCGCGTGCCGCGATGACGGCTTTGGGGTCAGAGAACGTCACGGTTCACGACCAGGTCGCGGTCGAGCTTGTCGTCGAGCAGGTCGAGCACGTTGCGCATGGTCACCTGCGCCATCCGCATCGCGCATTCGACGGTGAGGCCGGCGACGTGCGGGCTGAGCACCACGTTCGGCATGGCGAGCAGCGGATTGCCGGGGAGCGGCGGCTCGGCCTGGAACACATCGAGGCCGGCGCCGCCGATGCGCCCGAGGGTCAGCGCCTCGACCAGGGCGGCCTCGTCGACCAACCCGCCTCGGGCGGTGTTGAGCAGCATCGCGGTCGGCTTCATCAACGCCAGCGCCGCGGCGTCGATCATCCCTTCCGTCTCGGCGGTCATCGGCAGGTGGAGGGTGACGAAGTCCGCATGCGGCAGCGCCTCGGAGAGCGCCTCGACATAGGTGTAGCCGTCGGCATGGACCACGGTGTCGGCCACCATCGGGTCGCAGATCGCCACCCGCATATCGAACGCGGCGCAGCGCTTGGCGACGCCGCGTCCGATGCGGCCGAAGCCGCAGATCAGCACCGTCTTGCCCGCCAGCTCGGTCGCCGCGAAACTGTCGCGGAACCCCCAGTCGCCGTCGCGCATCGCCTTGTCATAGGCAAAGCCGCGCTTTGCGAGGGTCAGCATGAGGTAGAGGGTGTGCTCGGCCACCGTCACTGCGTTGACGTTGCCGACCACGGTCAGCGGAATCCCGCGCTCGTTCAGCGACGCCACGTCGATGTTGTCGAAACCGACGCCGTGTCGCGAGACGATGCGCAGCTTCTCCGCCCGCTCGATCAGGCCGCGGTCGAGCGGGAAGGTGCGGATCGCCACCGCGTCCGCGTCGACGATCTCGGTGGCGACCGCCTCACGGCTGGGGGAGTCCAGGCGCGTCACGTCGACGTCGTCGCGGCCGGCCAGCATCGTGTAGCCGGTCTCGTGCAACTGGCCGATGACGAGCAGCTTCGCCTTGTTCGCCATGCCCGCCCCCTAGTAGCCGCTGCCGGACGGGCCGCCGGCGCCGCCGCCCTCGCGCAACGCCTTCACCGCCGCGGCCGCCCCCGCCGCCATCAGGCGCGCATCGGACAGCACGGTCATCAGCTGGAAGCCCTCGCCGGCCATCCGCGCCGCATAGGCCGGCGAGCCGCAATGGATGCAGGCGACCTTGCCCGCCTTGCGACAGGCGTCGCGCACGCGCATGAACAGCGCCCACATCTCGGGGTCCTCGGTGTCGAAGGCCGGCTTCTTGCCGAAGGAGAGCGCCAGGTCGGCGGGTCCGATGTAGAGCCCGTCAAGGTCCCGCACCGCGCACATGGCGTCCAGGTTGTCGATCGCCTCCCGGGTCTCGACCTGGGCCAGGGCGACGATGGTGTCGTTGGCGTGCTCGGCATAGTCCGCCCCGCCGTAGAGCAGGCCGCGGATCGGGCCGAAGCTGCGCTGGCCGAGCGGCGGATAGCGGGTGTAGGAGGCGAAGGCCGCCGCCTCCGCCGCGTTGTTCACCATCGGCGCGATCACGCCATAGGCGCCGCCGTCCAGCATCTTGCCGACGATGCCCGGCTCGCTCCACGGGACCCGGCAGATCGGCACCGTCTTCGTCGTCGAGATCGCCTGGAACATGCCGATCGCGGTCTGGTAGTCGTTGACGCCGTGCTGCAGGTCGACGCACAGCGAATCCCAGCCGGCATGCGCCATCACCTCGGCGGAAAAGCTCGAGGGAACGGCGAGCCAGCCGTTGATGACGGCGCCGCCCGCCGCCCAGATCTCGCGGATCGGGTTCGCGCGCATTACACCATCACCATGCTGGTCAGCTTCACGTCGAGATAGTCCTTGATGCCGAAGGTGCCGCCCTCGCGGCCGAAGCCCGACTGCTTGATGCCGCCGAACGGCGCCTCGGCGGTGGCGATAGCCAGCGTGTTGACGCCGACCATGCCGACCTCCAGCGCCTCGGAGGCCGCATGCGCGGTCTTCTGCGAGGCAGTGAAGACGAAGCCGGCCAGGCCCATCTCGAGGCTGTTCGCCCGCTCGATCACCTCGTCGAAGTCGCGGAACGAGGTCATCGGCGCCACCGGGCCGAACGGCTCCTCGACCATCAGCCGGCCGTCGTCGCGGACGTCGTCGAACACCGTCGGCTCGTAGAAGAAGCCGCGGTTGAAGCCGGCCGGCCGATTGCCGCCGGCGAGCAGGCTCGCGCCCTCGCCGCGTGTGTCCTCGACCAGTTTCTCGATGTCGTCCAGGCGGCGGCGGGTGGCCAGCGGCCCCATGTCGACACCCTCATCCAGGCCGTTGCCGAGCTTCAGGCCCTGCGCCACCTCGGCGAAGCGCGCGGTGAACGCCTTCTTGTGGCTCTCATGGATATAGAAGCGCGACGGCGACACGCAGACCTGGCCGGCATTGCGGAACTTGGCCACCGCCAGCGTCTCCGCCGTCTTCTCCGCGTCGACGTCGCCGAACACGATCACGGGCGCGTGCCCGCCCAGCTCCATCGACAGCTTCTTCACCGTGTCCGCCGACTGGCGGATCATCATCTTGCCGCCCTCGGTCGAGCCGGTCAGCGAGACCTTGCGCACCACCGTCGAAGCCATGAGCGGGGCGGCGATCCTCGACGCCTTGCCGGTCAGCAGGTTCACCACCCCCTTGGGCACGCCCGCGTCCTCGCAAGCCTTGATCATCGCCATCACCGTGCCCGGCGCCTCCTCGGACGGGCGGACGATGATCGCGCAACCGGCGGCGAGCGCGGGCGCAATCTTGCGGCTGGAGAGGATCGCCGGAAAATTCCAGGCGGAGAAGGCGGCAACCACGCCCACCGGCTGGTAGGTGACCATCAGCCGGTGGTTCGGCTGCCGGGATTCGACGATCTGGCCGAAGATCCGCTTGGTTTCCTCCGCGTACCAGATGAACTGGTCGGCGGCCATCTGGACCTCGATCTTCGACTGGGCGAGCGGCTTGCCGACCTCGCGCGTCATGCTTCTGGCGAGGTCGTCGAGCCGCTCCTCCATCAGCGCGCCGATCCGCCGGATGATCTTCGCCCGCGCCCACGGCTGGGTGTGGCGCCAGACCCTCAGCCCGC
Organism: Alphaproteobacteria bacterium; assembly: GCA_050329975.1. Taxonomy (GTDB): domain Bacteria; phylum Pseudomonadota; class Alphaproteobacteria; order CALKHQ01; family CALKHQ01; genus CALKHQ01. The sequence continues at coordinate 4,131 of JBHJOG010000037.1, forward strand.
GCTCCGCCGCCGCGATCGCCGCGGCCACGTCCGCCTCGGTCGCCGCCGGCGCATCGCCTAGAGAATCCTCGGTCGCCGGGTCGATCACCGGATAGGTCGCCCCATCGGACGCCTGCCGCCATTCGCCGTCGATGAACAGGCCGTAGTGCTGGTACATGCTGCCGCTCCTAATCCTGGGGCTCTGCTCGATCGTCATTGCGAGGAGCGGAGCGACACGGCAATCCAGGGCTGCCGCACGAAGGCCGATGCAGTGGCCCTGGGTCGCCGCGCCGACTTCGTCGGCTCGCGATGACGGACATTGGTTCGCCCGCTACAGGCCGGGAACCGCGGTCGGCGCGCCGCCGTTGCGGGCCGAGGCGTCGGCGGCTTCCGCCAGCGCCAGCGCACGCAGGCCGTCGAGCGCGCCGACGCTCGGCTGGGCCTTGCCTTCGACGCAGTCGATGAAATGGTCCAGTTCGATCCGGTAGGCGGCGTCGTAGCGCTCGATGAAGAAGTTCATCAACGGCTTGCCGCGGTTGCCGTCGGTGCGCCAGACTTGGGCCAGCGTCTCCTGCACGTTGCCGTTCTGCACCATGCCCTCGGAGCCGTGCACCTCCATCCGCTGGTCGTAGCCGTAGGTCGCGCGGCGGGAGGCGGTGATGACCGCGAGCTTGCCGGACTGCGTGCGCAGGGTGACGATCGCGTTGTCGAAATCGCCGATGGTGCCGACGTCAGGCGAGACCAGGACGCTGCCGTGGGCCGCCACCGTCACCGGCTCCTCGCCGAGCAGCCAGCGGCAGATGTCGAAGTCGTGGATGATCATGTCGCGGAAGATTCCGCCGGATTCCTTCAGATAAGCCATCGGGGCCAAGCCGGAATCGCGGCTCACCACCATCACCTGCTCGACCGCGCCGACATGGCCGGCGACCACTGCCGCGTGGACCCCTGCGTTGTGCGGGTCGAAGCGCCGGTTGAAGCCCAGCAGGACCGGCACCGTGGCGCCCTCGAGCTGCGCCACGCAGTCGCTGGCGCGCGCATAGTCGAGGTCGATCGGCTTCTCGCACAGCACCGGCTTGCCGGCGGCCACCGCAGCCAGCAGAAGGTCGACATGGGTGGGTGTCGCCGAACAGATCAGCACCGCGTCGACGTCGGGGTCGCCGAGCGCCGCGTCGCGGTCACTGACCCTGGCGCCCGTCGCCGTCGCGACCTGCCCGGCGGCGGTCGCGTTGATGTCGACGATGTGGCTGAGCGACGCTCGAGGGTTCTGCGCGATGTTGCGCGCATGCATGACCCCGATGCGTCCGGCACCGAACTGGGCGAACCGGACCATTCACTATCCTCCCGCAGCTTTGCACGTTGATTGCCGTGGTTCATATCGCCCGGAGTCGGCCGGTGTCACGTTCCAATTTGCCTTTGGTCCCGGCATGGCCACGGCTGTCGGCAGGAGCGAATTTGATGTTTGGACTCCGTTCCGCCGCCTGCATATAAACGTTTCGGCTCATAAACGTTTTGGGCGTGACGCGCACAGGCCGCTCGCGACATATGGCGCGACATCGCGCGAGTCCGCCGGGAGGAAACCTATGAAGACCGTCCGCTTGACCATGGGCCAGGCGCTGGTGCGCTGGCTGACCGTCCAGAAGACGCTGATCGACGGCGAGGAGCGGCCGATGTTCCCCGGCGTGTTCGCCATCTTCGGCCACGGCAACGTCACCTGCCTCGGCGAGGCGCTGGAGCCGGTGCAGGACATCCTTCCGACCTGGCGCGGCCAGAACGAGCAGTCCATGGCGCTGGCCGCCATCGGCTACGCCAAGGCGATGAAGCGGCGCCAGATCATGGTCGCCCTGAGCTCCATCGGACCGGGCGCCACCAACATGATCACCGCCGCGGGCGTCGCCCATTCGAACCGGCTGCCGGTGCTGCTCCTCTCCGGCGACATCTACGCCAGCCGCCGCCCCGATCCGGTGCTGCAGCAGGTCGAGCATTTCAGCGACCCGACCATCAGCGTCAACGACGCGTTCAAGGCGGTGACCCGCTACTGGGACCGGATCACCCGGCCGGAGCAGATCATCCAGTCGCTGCCCCAGGCGCTGGCCACCATGCTCGATCCCGCCGATTGCGGCCCCGCCTTCCTCGGCCTTTGCCAGGACATCCAGGCCGAGGCCTTCGATTATCCGGAGGTGTTCTTCGAGCCGAAGCTGCACCGCATCCCCCGTCCCCGTCCCGATGTCGAGCAGCTGGTGGCGGCGGCCGACCTGTTGAAGACCGCGAAGAAGCCGGTGATCGTCGCCGGCGGCGGCGTGCTCTATTCCGGCGCGACCGAGGAGCTGGCCGCCTTCGCCGAGCGCCACCAGATCCCGGTGCTGGAGACCATCGCCGGCCGCTCGTCGCTCCCCCACGACCACAGGTTCAATGCCGGCCCGATCGGCGTCATCGGCTCGGCCTCCGCCAACGCGCTCGCCGCCGAGGCCGACGTGGTGCTGGCGATCGGCACCCGGCTGCAGGATTTCTCCACCGGCTCCTGGACCGTGTTCGGCCAGGAGGACGTGAAGATCATCGGGCTGAACGCCGCCCGCTTCGACGCGGTCAAGCACCGCTCGCTGCCGGTGGTCGGCGACGCCCAGGTCGGCCTCTCCGAGCTCTCCGCCGGGCTGGGCGCCTGGAAGGCGCCGGACTCCTGGACCGTGCGCGCCCATGACGAATATGCCAGGTGGAACGCCACCATCGACGGCCTCTGCGCCCCGACCAATGCCGAGGTACCGACCTATGCCCAGGTGGTGGGCGCGATCAACCGGCTGTGCGATCCCACCGACTATGCCGTCTCGGCCGCCGGCGGGCTGCCCGGCGAGATGACCAAGAACTGGAAGGCGAAGTCGGTCGATGTGTTCGACTGCGAGTTCGGCTTCAGCTGCATGGGTTACGAGATCTCGGGCGCCTGGGGGGCGAAGATGGCGCTGCCCGACCGCGACGTCCTCGCCTTCTGCGGCGACGGCAGCTACCTGATGCAGAACTCGGACATCTATTCGTCCGTGCTCTCCGGCCACAAGCTGATCGTCATCCTCTGCGACAACGGCGGCTTCAGCGTGATCGAGCGGCTGCAGGTGGCGAAAGGCAGCCCGGCGTTCAACAACCGGATCGAGACCGTGCGCAAGACCCGGATGGTCGAGGTCGACTTCGCCAAGCACGCGGAATCGATGGGCGCCATCGTCGAAAGCGTCACCGGCATCGGCGACCTCGAGGCCGCCTTCCGCCGCGCCAAGCAGAACGACCGCACCACTGTGATCGTGCTCAAGACCGACCCCTACACCTGGACCCCCGGCGACGCCTGGTGGGAGACCGGCGTGCCCGAGGTCAACACCCGCGACGCCGTGAAGAAGGCGCTGAAGGACCACGTCGACGGCAAGGCGAAGCAGCGCGTCGGCGTTTAGACCGTGTTTGGAAACGCGTCATGGCCGGCCTTGCACCGGCCCTCTCCCGACAGGGGCCAAAGATGCCCGGGACAAGCCCGGGCATGACGCCGATGTGACATAGGAGAACTCCCATCATGTCCCGCCTCGGCATGGCCCCGATCGGCTGGCTCAACGGTGACCGGCCGGAGATCAGCGCCCATATCAGCGTCGACCAGTGCCTCTCGGAGGTGCGCGAGATCGGCTTCGAAGGCGTTGAGCTCTGCGCCGGTATGCCGACCGGCATCGATACGCTCCGCGCCAAGCTCGACCAGCATGGGCTCCGCCTCATCTCCGGCTGGTATCCCGGCGAGCTCACCCGCCGCTCCGTCGCCCAGGAGAAGGACGCGATCGCCGACCAGCTCGCCCTGTTCAAGGCGCTCGGCGCCCCGGTGATGGTGTTCGCCGAGACCGCCGGCAGCGTGCAGAGCGAAGACGTACCGGTTTCGACCCGCCCGCGCCTGTCCGACGATGCCTGGAGCGACTACGGCCGCAAGGTGACCGAGATGGCCGAGTGGCTGGCCGAGCAGGGGGTTCCGATGGGCTTCCACCACCATATGGGCACGGCAGTGGAGAGCGAGGCCGACATCGACAACCTGATGAACCACACCGGCGAAGCGGTGAAGCTGCTGCTCGACACCGGCCACGCCCACTTCGCCGGCGCCGACATCGACGGCGTCGCCCGCCGCTGGGCGCACCGGATCAACCACGTCCACGTCAAGGACGTGCGCCCGCAGGTGCTGGCCGACTTCCGCGCCCGCGACCGCAGCTTCCTCGACGGCGTGCTCGACGGCGTGTTCACCGTCCCCGGAGACGGCTGCATCGACTATGTCAGCGTGTTCCGCATCCTGGCGGACGCCGGCTACGACGGCTGGGTGATGATCGAGGCCGAGCAGGACCCGAAGAAGGCCGACCCCAAGACCTACAGCCGGCTGGGCATGCGCCACGCGCTCGACTCGGCGGAGAAGGCGGGGTTCGCGCTGGGGCTGTAGCCGAAAGACGTCCCCCGGACGGGGCCTCGCCGGGATCAGAGCGGGCTGTTGGTGTGGTACCCGTGCAGGCTCCCGTCCGGGTTCACCGACAGATAGCCGTCGCCATGGGCGTAGATCGTCGTGCACTCGGGGTTCGGTCCATCGGTCTGCTCGAACCGGATGCAGCGGGTATCGCCATCGACATACCAGTCGCCCGCGACCTCGCCGCCGTCCGTTCCGTGGTTCCAGCGCGCCGACATGGTGCCGTCGGCGTTCCACACGCCGCTGGCGGTCGTACCAGGCCAGTCGATGGAGACGAAGTCCTCGCGCACGCCGCTGAACGCTGTCTGGATCTGGTCGCCGGTCAACTGGACTGCATCTGCCGGCAGCGCAGTCGGCAACGGCGTGTCCGCAGGCGCTGTCGCGGCCGCCGGCGGCCGGTTTGACTGGCAGGCAGCGAGGCCGACGGCTGCGACGAAGGTGATCGCAGGAATTGTCCACGCAGTCATCGTCTCTGTCCCCATTCCGGCCGGACGCAGCGGCGGCCGATCCTGGTGGATCGACGCACGAAACCGCCTGCGGCGTCATACCCCAGACAGGGTATGGCGACGCCCGCAGGTCAGCCGCCGCACAGGTCGATCGGCGTTTCGATCGGCGGGTCGACCAGGACGGCGAGGCGGACAAGGTCGGCGCGGGAGGCGGAACGGGTCTTGGCCAGCACGCATTTGACCTGGGAGCGCACGGTCTGCACGCTGGTACCGCGCAGCTCGGCGATCGCGGCCGGCCGGCTTCCCTGCGCCATCAGACCGGCGATCTCGGCCTCGGCCGGTGTCAGCCCATAGAGCTGCGCCAGCCCGGCGGTGGAGACCGTCGCGCGGTCGTCTGGATCGATTACCGTGACAACGGCGCCGCGAAAGCGTGGGTCGAGTTCGGCGCCGTCGTCGGCGAGCGGCGAGACGGTGACGAGGTAGGGCGTCCGTCGCGACCGGCGCTGCACGGTCAGCAGGCTGCGGCTGCTGTCGCCGCGGCCGGCGGCGGTCGAGGAGGCATGGCGGACGGCGGCGTCCAGCGCCTGTGCATCCTCCCCGCGCCAGGCCCGCAACCGGCCGCGCGCGTCGCGGATGAGCCCGTC
>JBHJOG010000038.1:0-2894 GCA_050329975.1 Alphaproteobacteria bacterium
GCCCGGATCGCCCGCATCGGCGGCAAGGTCGGGGTGGTCGGCTATTGCTGGGGCGGCTCGCTGGCCTGGCTTTCCGCCGCCCGGCTGGCCGGGACGATCGATGCCGCCGTCGGCTACTATGGCGGCCAGATCCACGAGTTCAGGTCCGAGACGCCGCAGGTGCCGGCGATGCTGCATTTCGGGATGATGGACCCGCTGATCCCGCCCGAGCACGTGGCCGCGATCCGCACAGCCCAGCCGCAGGTCCCGATCCACGACTATCCCGCCGGTCACGGCTTCGGCTGCGAGGCCCGCGCCGACTTCCACCCCGAAAGTGCGGCGCTTGCGCGCAACCGCACGCTGCAGTTCCTGGCCGACGCTCTCGAGGCCTGACGGTCAGAAGCTCTCCAGCCAGGGCCTCAGCTCGACCTCCCAGGTCCAGGCGCTGCGCGGCTGGCTGGCCACTGCCCAGTAGCTCTGGGCGATCGCGTCGGGGTCGAGCATGCTGTCCGGCCGGTCCGCCGGCTCAGGGTAGCGGTCGGAGCGGATCTGGCCGTCGATCACGAAATGGGCGACGTGGATGTTCTTCGGCGCCAGCTCGCGCGCCATCGCCTGCGCCAAGCCGCGCTGGCCGAATTTGCCCATGGCGAAGGCGGCGGACTGGGCATAGCCCTTGACGCTGGCGCTGGCGCCGGTGAGCAGGATCGCGCCCCGACCGAGCTGCGGCATCCCGCGCGCGGCGGCCTGCCCGACCAGGAAGGCGCCGTAGGTCGACACCCGCAGCGCGTCCCAGACCGCCGCGCGGTCGAGTTCGGCGACCGGCCCGCGCACCCGCCCGCTCGCGTTGTAGACCACCAGGTCGGGCGCGCCGAACGCCGCGCCCAGATCGCCGAACAGCCGGTCGACAGCCTCGGGATCGGCCGCGTCGCAGGCGAAGGCACGGGCCCCGGTCTCGGCGCAGAGACCGTCGAGCTTCTCCGTCTGGCGGGCGGCGAGCGCCACCTTCAGCCCTTCGCGCGCGAACAGCCGGGCGAGCGACGCGCTCAGCCCCGACCCGGCACCGACGATCAGTGCGGTGGTGTACGGCATCGGCTCCTCCTGTGCTGGGGTCAGGCAAGGTCCAGCATGCGCTTGCGGCGGCGGGACCACGCGCCGATCAACTGGTCCGCGGCCAAGCCAATGAAAGCGACGCAGAGGCCGAGCACCAGCCCCTTCCCGGCGTCGTTGTCGGCGCGGGCGCGGAAGATTTCCTGGCCCAGGTCGGTCGTTCCGATGAAGCCGGCGATCATCACCATGAACAGCGCGAACATGATGGTCTGGTTGATCCCGAGCATGATCTCCGGCAATGCGAGCGGCAGCCTGACGTGCCAGAGCGTCTGGATGCGCGAGCAGCCGGATATGGTCGCCGCTTCCACGGTCTCGGCCGGCACCGAGCGCAGGCCGAACATGGTGTAGCGGATGATCGGGATGCTGGCGTAGATCACCACCGCGGTGATCGCGGCGACGTCACCGACCTTGAACACCATGATGACCGGGATCAGGTAGATGAACGACGGAAAGGTCTGGACCGTGTCGCAGACCAGCTGCATCACCCGGGTCGCCCGGTCGGAGTGGGCGGCGAGGATGCCGACCGGGAGCCCCACGGCGATACAGACCGCCAGCGCCGCGAACACCATGTAGACCGTGATCATCGCCCGATCCCAGTAGCCGGTCAGTGCGATGAAGACGACGAAGCCGGCTACGCCGACAGCAAGCCTGGGCCCCCCGATCCACCATCCGAGTCCCATCACCAGTGCGAGAACGGCGGTCCAGGGCAGCCACTGGAACGCGCTGCGCAGGGGGATCAGGACGTGGACCAGGAGATCGTCGCGAAAGATCGCCAGGGCGTCGAACAGGTGGATGGTGAACCAGTCGACCAGCCCGTCCCACAGCGGCGCGGTGGTGAGGCGCCAGTCGCTCGGCCACTGGTTTGCGGGCGGCACCAGCATCGCCAGCACGATGGTCGCCACCGCGACCAGGGCGGCCAACGCCCAGGCCGGGTGGCGCCGCCAGAACGGGCCGTTCCCACGATGAGCCGGCTGCCGCATGGCGAACGCCCGGCTCAGCCGGTCAAGGGCGACCGCCATCAGCACAATGGCAATGCCGCTTTCCAGCGCGCGCCCGATCTGCAGGTTCTGCAGCCGGTACAGCAGGTCGGCGCCCAGGCCCTTGGCGCCGACGAACGACGCGATGACGACCATCGCCAGGCAGAGCATGATTACCTGGTTGAGTCCGACCAGCAGCGTGTCGCGTGCCGTGGGCAGCTTGACCTTGAACAGCATCTGCCGCGGCGTTGCCCCGGACATTCGGCCCGCCTCCACAACCTCGACCGGCACGCCGCGCAGCCCGAGGACGGTGAGTCGCGCCATCGGCGGCACCGCGAACAGGATCGTCGCCACCAGCCCCGCTCGGTTCGAGACGCCGATGAACACCGCGACCGGGATCAGGTAGGAGAAGTGCGGCAGCGACTGCATCACGTTGAGGACCGGCGACAGCACGCGGTCGAAGCGCGGGAAGGTATAGGCCGCGATCCCGAGCGCCAGCGCGATCGCGACCGACACGGGCGCGGCGACGAGCACGATCGACAGCGTCTCCATCGACAGCTTCCAGGTGCCGAACACGGCGAGATAGGCCATGGCGCCGCCGGCCAGCAGGGCCAGCCGCCAGCCACCCAGCCCCCAGCCGAGCACGGCCGCCAAGCCGGCGACGGTGAGCCAGGGCAGCGCCGGCAAGCCCAGGCTGCGAAAGCCCCCGATCAGGATGCCTTCGACAAGCTCCAGCGGCCATTCCAGCAGGCGCGCGGTCGCCCGGGTCACGTCGCGCACGGTGAACAGGCCGAAGATCTCGTCGCTGCGCAGCACCTCGAAACCCACGTT
>JBHJOG010000039.1:0-9124 GCA_050329975.1 Alphaproteobacteria bacterium
TCCGGAGCATTCAATCCAGGGCTGGAAGTCCTGCTCGATCTGTCATAGGATGCTTACATAACCAGTCGGATAACTAACATGGCGCGAGTCAGCTTCACCGCACACCTGCGCAAGGTGGCGCCGCCCGGACCGGTCAAGGCGGAGGGCGAGACCGTGGGTGCGGTCCTGGCGACGCTGTTCGCGGCCAATCCGCGGCTTGGCGGCTATGTGCTGGACGACCAGGGGCGGCTGCGGCGGCACGTGGCGGTGTTCGTCGACGGCGACCGGCTGGCCAACGGCGCGGCGCTGGAGCACCCGGTGGCGGCCGACAGCGAGATCCATGTGCTGCAGGCGCTTTCGGGCGGATGACAGCGATGGCAGGGAAGAGTGGCCAGGGAGGATAAAGATGGACGGACGCGCGCTGGTCTCGACGCGCAAGGGGCTGTTCACGCTGGCGCGTGGGCGGGACGGCTGGGGGGTGGAGCGGGTCGACTTCCTCGGCACCCCGGTCTCGATGGCGCTCGCCGACAGCCGCGACGGCACGCTCTACGCGGCGCACGACAATGGGCATTTCGGCGCCAAGCTGCACCGCCGCGACCCGGGCGGAAACGACTGGCGCGAGCTGGTGCCGCCTGCCTTTCCCAAAATCGAGGCGGCAGCCAAGGCCCCCCAAGTCGAGGCGGACCGCGATGGCGGTAACGGCAAGGCGCCGGCGGTGACCCTGGTCTGGGAGCTGGTCGCCGGTCCCGCCGAGCGTCCGGGCGAGATCTGGGCCGGCACCATTCCCGGCGGGCTGTTCCGCAGCCGCGACCGCGGCGAGAGCTGGGAGCTGGTCGAGTCGCTGTGGAATGCGCCGGAGCGGGCGCGCTGGTTCGGCGGCGGCAAGGACGAACCCGGCATCCATTCGATCGTCGTCGACCCGCGCGACGGCGACAGCCTGACGCTGGCGATCTCCTGCGGCGGGGTGTGGAAGACCGGCGATGCCGGCGCGTCGTGGACCAATGTCGGCCGCGGCATGCGGGCGAGCTACATGCCGCCGGACCAGGCCGAGGACATCGTCAGCCAGGACCCGCACCGGCTGGCGCTCTGCCCCGCTGCGCCCGACGTGATGTGGGTGCAGCACCACGACACCCGTTTCCGCTCCACCGACGGCGGCCGCACGTTCGTCGAGATCGGCAGCAAACCGCCCTCGGTGTTCGGCTTCGCGGTCGCCGCCCATCCCTCGGACCCGGCGACCGCCTGGTTCGTGCCGGCAGTGAAGGACGAGTACCGCTATCCCACCGACGGCCGGATGGTGGTCGCCCGCACCCGCGATGGCGGTGAGAGCTTTGAGGAACTCGCCGCCGGCCTGCCGCAGACCCACGCCTACGACCTGGTCTACCGTCACGGCCTGGCGGTTGATGCGGACGGGTCGACCCTGGTGATGGGCTCGACCAGCGGTGGCGTCTGGCTCAGCGAGGACGCCGGCGACAGCTGGGCGGCGCTGGATGCGCGGCTGCCACCGGTCTACGCAGTCGCGTTCGCAGGGTGAGGACCGGATAGAGGTCCCAGGACCGGCCGGCGCCAACGGCCGGTGTTGGCCCCTGTCTAAACCCTTCCGGTGGCGCGCGGCAGCCTCTACCATTTGCGGCACGCAAGAGACTGGGAGCGAAGCGTGCCGCGGTCGATCATCAGCAGGGTAGAAATCTTCGACTTCGTCCACGAGGCGAAGAACCTCGGCGTCGCCAGGGCGACAGGGGGCGGCGCCTTGGGGGGCGCGCAGCTCGGCGGGGGCTCGCCCGGCGGTGCGGTGGAATACATGCCGGGCGCGACCATGCAGATGTCGCGCTACGCTGTGGTGATCGAGACCGCGGACGGTTGTCGCGGCGAATATGTGGCGCAGTGGGTCGGCACCCGGGCGGCGCTGGCGCAGAGCCTGATGCTGGCGCCGCTGCTGATCGGGCGCGACGCCGAGCAGCGCGAGCTGATCTACGACGACCTGAAGCGCGAGCTGCGCCAGTACGACCACATGGGCCACGGCCCGATCGACATCGCGCTGTGGGACCTGGCGGGCAAGAAATACGGGTGCTCGGTCTCAGCCCTGCTCGGCGGCTACCGGACGCGGCTGCCGGCCTATGCCTCGACCTATCACGGCGACCGCAACGGCGGTCTGTCGTCGAAGGACGCGTTCGGCGATTTCGCCCTGCGCTGCAAGCAGATCGGCTATCGCGCCTTCAAGATCCATGGCTGGCACGAGGGCGACCGGCGCGAGGAGGCGGCCAACGTGCTGCATGTGCGCGACCGGGTCGGGCCCGAGATGGAGCTGATGATCGACCCGGCCTGCCAGCTCAGGACCTTCGCCGATGCGCTCTATGTCGGGCGGGCATGCGACGAGGCCGGCTATTTCTGGTACGAGGACCCGTTCCGCGACGCCGGCACCAGCGCCTTCGCCCACAAGAAGCTGCGCGAGATGATCAGGACGCCGATCCTGCAGACCGAGCACATCCGCGGCGTCGAGCCGAAGGCCGATTTCCTGATCGCCGGCGGCACCGATTTCCTGCGCTCCGACCCGGAATACGATATGGGGATCACCGGCGCGATGAAGATCGCCCACCTCGCCGAGGCGTTCGGGGTCGACTGCGAGGTGCATGCCTCCGGGCCGGCGCACCGGGCGGTGATGAGCGCGATGCGCAACAGCAACTACTATGAGGTGGCGCTGGTCGGTCCGGACTGCCCGAACGCACTGCCGCCGGTCTACATCTGCGGCTATTCCGACCAGCTCGACTGCGTCGGCGCCGACGGCTGTGTCAGCGTGCCGGACGGGCCCGGGCTGGGCGTCAGCTACGACTGGGATTTCATCCGCGCCAACACCCGCCAGCGGCACGAATTCGGCTAGCGGGCGCCTACCGTCGTACCACGTCGACGATCGGCACGGTCACGCCCGAGGCGGTGAGCGTGAACTGCATGGTCTGAAAATCCGCCACCGCGAAGCTGCTGGTCGCAAAGGCGATGCAGCAGTCGCTGCGCTGGGTCTCCACGGTCGTGATCTGCTCCTGCGTCGGGCTGACCGCCCGCCAGGAGGTGCCGCCGGTGTTGGACCAGACCGCGTTGATCGATCCGTCCTGCCCGAGCACGGTGAATCCGGTGACGCCGGCGGCAGCCTGGCTGCCGAGGACCGCCGAGAGCCCGGAGTCCGGCTGCTGGCTGCCGGTGGCGTTGCAGGCGGCGAGCGCCAGGGGCAGCAGCAGGCAGGACAGCAGTCGTTTCATCAAAGTCTCCATGCCTTGGCGCCGGTGGCGCCGGCTCAATACAGGACGTCGCCGATCGAGAGGGTCGAGCTGCCGAACTGCACCTCCATCGCCTGGAAATCGGCGACCATGGGCGGACCGCTCCGCTCCTGGAAAAAGATGCAGCAGTCGGTTCGCCGTGTCTCCTGGACGGTCACGGCCTCACCTGAGTCGACGTTGCGGACGCGCCACTGCGGCAGGCTCTCGACCTCCCAGACGCCAAGTACGCTGCCGTCGTAGATCAGCCCCTCGAACCGGGTCACCTCGCCGACCGGGATCGCGGCCGCGCCCGCGGCGGCCGCCCGATCCTCCACCCCTCCAGGCTCGGGCGCGTCGTCGCCGAAGCTGATGCAGGCGGTCAGGGTAAGGGCCAGGGCCGGGAGCAGCAGACATGGCAGCAGGCGCTTCATGCAATCCTCGCGCGGCGCGGCGTGCCCCTGCCACCGGCGTTCCGGGCAGCAGAAAGCACGCTAGAACTGGCGGCAGATGCCGCAGGAGCAGCCGGAAAGACGGCGCCGGCGGCCGCGATGAGAGTGCCTGCGGTCCGGTCCTCACGCAAGCGTGTCGGCGCGGCGCAAGCGGCGCCGCCCGATCGCGCCGCAGCGCCGCTGGGGCGGGTCAGTCCGGCGCCGCGACCACCTGCAGCACCTGCACCCGGTCCGGCAGTTCGATCAGGAACGCGGCGTCGCGCGGCAGGTGATGGATCCGCGTCGGGTCGTCGCCGGCAAAGCGGGACATGGCGTCGACCGATTCCCACCAGCTGATGGTGACGAACTCGGTCTCGCCGTCCCGGTCCTCGCGCAACAGCTGGACCGCGAGCGCCGTCTCGACCAAAGGCGGGATGCCGTGCTCGGCGAGGTAGCCGGCATAGGCGTCAGCGTCGGCGCGACGGGTCCGCCCACGCCAGATCCGCGCCACCGTCGGACGCGGGCGTGTCGGCGATGCAGTCATGACAGACTCCCTGGGTTGTGGCGGCGCGATCGGCCGCGCTGTCGATGACGAGGATGGCGATCCCGACGGCGGCGATCGCGCCGGCAACGCGGGCGAGGCACCGATAGGCCGACGCGATCTCCCGCTCGATCGATGCCGGGCGGTCGCCCGCGCCCTGCATCTGGGCCCTCATCCAACAGGCGGCGAACAGCATGCCGGTATCCATCTTGGCCTCCATCTCCGCGGTGGGCAGCACGTGCCCGCGCTCCGGGCCAGGCTCATTGACATAACCAGTAAAACTTATTTTGACGGTTCATACAATAACCATCCATCATTGTTTCGGAGGTTTCATGACCGAGACGGATGTGGGTAGCCTGACCCTCGTCGGCGGCGCGCTGGCGCTGGACTTCACCAACACGGCGGCGGGCCGGGATACCGCCTCGCCGGCCGAGCGGCTGCGCGCAGGCGCGGACGTGGTGGCCTTCGCCGCCCATGCCGGCGGCATCGACGACGCAACCGCCCGGCGGGTCGGCGCGACGCTGGCCGACGCCGGCGCACTGCTCGACCATGCCCGCACCCTGCGCGAGACGATCTTTCGCATCGGCGCGGCGGTCGCCGCCGGCGGTCAGCCGTCCGGCGGCGACCTGGAGACGCTGAAGGATTTCGCCAGGAAGACGATGGCGGCGGCGACCCTGGCGCCGGCCGAAGACGGCGGCTACCGGCTCGACTTCTCGGCCGCACCGGCCGAGGCGGCCCTGCTCGGCCCGATCGCCTGGTCGGCGATCGAGCTGCTGGCGGGACTGAACCCGGCCCGGCTCAAGCAGTGCGCCGGCCACGGCTGCGGCTGGCTGTTCCTGGACCTGAGCAAGAACAACTCGCGGCGCTGGTGCGACATGGCCACCTGCGGCAACCGCAGCAAGGCCCAGCGGCACCGCGAACGACGCTGAATGCCCGATTGCCGCCACCTTCCGCTGCGATCGTGGCGCGATTGGGCTAGGCTGGCGGTCATACCGGGTTCGCGGCTCCGCGACCCTTCACCATCTGCAGGGGGACAGCTTCCATGTTCAGATCCGGCATGACGGCTGCGGCCGTCGTCCTTGCATCCTTCCTGGCACCGCTTGCCGGCGCCCAGGCCTTCGATCCGCCGACGACGGCGGCCTTCTTCGAGCGCTTCCAGGTTCCGGAGGACATCCGGGTCGAGGTCGAGGAGGACGGCAGCGTGCTGCTGTCTGCGCCGCCGGGCTATGACGGCAGGCTGATGTTCACGCTGCGCGAAGACGAGGTGCCCGATGCCGGCAGCCGCTCGCTGGCGCTGGACATCACGGTCGTCGAGGACGGTGGCGGCTGGCCCGAAGCCCTGGTCGGCTTCGGCATGATCCACGGCTTCGACGAGAGCGACCCGTTGAGCCCGTTTACCGTCGGCGTGATCTCGCCGCAGGACGGCGGCACCCTGCGGATGGGGAGCTATACCGGCTCCGGTTTCGCGATCGGCCAGATCCTCGGCGGCAGCATGGACGTGGGCGATACGGTGCGGCTGACCATGCGCGAGCAGGGGGGCATGCTGCAGTTCCAGGCGCGCCACAGCGGCTCCACCCAGGGAGCGATCGGCAACGACCTGGTCACTGCTCGCATGGCGGACGGCTCCCGGATCGGCTTCATCCTGATCTCCGGCGGCACCTATCGCGTCGCCAACCTCGAGGTTGAAGCGGTCGAGTAGCGGCCGCGATCCGACCGCCGTAGCGCTCGATACGCCACGCGCTCCCCCTTCAGTCCCGTTTTCGTTTGAACGGCCAGGGGGATTCGGCAATGATGCGGCCAAGATCAAAACGTTTTGATCCTGAGCCGCATCGTTGCGATGCGCATGACAAAGCCAAGAACATACACACCGCCAGAAAACAGGCGAGGGGGAGGAAAACCATGAGGCGATTTACCCAAGCAGCATCGCGCCTTGCACTTGCAGCGCTCCTGTGCGCAGGGACGGGTACGACTGTGCTCGCAGCCGACGCCGATCACGACTGGTCGCATATCGACATCACCTTCGTCGTCTGGACCTCGGCGGACGTGGAATTCTTCGCGCCGTCCATCAACGGCGCGATGGATGCGGCGGCCCAGCAGGGCATCACGCTGGACATCCAGTTCGGCGATTCCGACATTCTGCTGACCAACACGATCATCGACACCGCGATCTCCAACGAGGTCGACGGCATCGCGATGACCATCTGGGACGACGAGGGCTTCGACGATGTCGCCTGCAAGGCGATGGAGGCGGGGATCCCGGTCGTCACCCACAACATCGACGATTCGCAAGGTGCCGACGGCACCTGCCGCCTCGCCTATATCGGCCAGAACTTCATCGACACCGGCTATGCCATCGGGAAGCGGATGATCGAGGTGCATGGCATCGGCGAGGGCGACATGGTGTTCACGCCGGTCGAGTTCCCCGAGGCCGTCTATGCGGTCGAGCGCCATGAGGGCGTTGCTATGGCGATGGCGGAGGTGGGCGCGACCACCGAGCTGCTCGGCACCGGCTCCGACCATTCGCAGGCGCTGAACCTGATGGTCCAGTTCCTGATCGGGCATCCGGAGACGAAGGCGATCATCGGCCTGGGCTCGACCCCGACCTCGGTGGCGGTCCGGGCAGCCAACGACGCCGGCCTCGAGCTGCCGGTGGGCGGCTTCGACGTGACCACCGAGATCATCGACGGCATCAAGAACGGCACAGTCACCGCGACGGTCGACCAGCAGCCCTACGACCAGGGCTTTTATGCAGTCACCATGCTGTCGCTGATGGCCAAATACGGCCTGCATCCGTCCGACCTGAACACCGGCGGCACCGGGCTGATCGACAACACGAACGTCGGCAAGGCCGAAGAGTGGGCCCACATCACCCGCTGAGCTGACGCTGCCCCCTCAGATCGGGGGAGGCGGCGGCTTCGAATCCGACGGCCGGGCCGGCGCGCCATTGCGCCCGTCCGGCTGTCCCTGCATCGACCGCGGAGAGGGGCCCATGACGCAGCACGCCACGACGGCAAGCACCGAATTGCGTGGCTTCGGGCATTCGTTCGACCGCATCCGCCGGCGGCCCGCCGGCGCGATCGCCCTGCTTTTCCTGGCGATCCAGATCGCATGCGTCGTCGGCTGGTTCCTCTACCCGGACTCGTTCCGCTACCTGTCGGTCCCCAACATCGAAGTGATGCTGAAGGCGGTGGCGCCGATGGGCATCATGGCGCTCGGCGTCGGCATCCTGATGATCGCCGGTGAGTTCGACCTGTCGGTCGGCACCGTCTACACCTTCACCGCGATCGTAGCCGCCACCCTGGTCGGCGGATCCGGCGGCGAAGCAGGCATGTCGCCCTACCTTGCCGCCCTGATCGGCCTGGGGATCGGTGTCGGCGCCGGGCTCGTGAACGGCATCATCGCGATCCGGTTCGCGATCCCTTCATTCATCGTGACCCTGGGGGCGATGCTGCTGTGGAAGGGGGCGACCCTGCTCTACAACGGCGCAAGCTCCGTCCGCTTCCGGCCACCCGAGGGCCACTCCTTCAACGCCCTGTTCGGCGGCGAGATCGAGATCGGCTCGATCGGCGTACACATGAGCTTCGTGTGGCTGATCGTACTGGCCATCGTTTTCTACTTCATCCTGCACCACCATAAGCTGGGCAATCATTTCTATGCGGTCGGCGGCAACCGGCAGGCCGCCATCGCGATCGGCATCAACCCGACGCGGACCAAGCTCATCGCCTTCGCCTTCGCCGGCGGCTGCGCCGCCTTCTCCGGCATCATTGCAACATCGCGCGTCGGCAGCGTCCAGCCGGGCGGCGGCCTGGGCCTCGAACTGCAGGCCATCGCAGCCTGCGTGATCGGCGGGTTCGCGCTCATGGGCGGGCGCGGCTCGATCATCGGCGTGGTTCTGGGCACGGCGCTGATCTACACCATCCAGGATATCCTGCTGCTGCTGCGCGCACCGGGGTTCTATTTCGACATGTTCGTCGGCGGCCTGATCGTCATCGCAGCGATCAGCAACCAGATGCTCCGGGCGAGGAACTGAACGATGGCCGTGCAGGATGCAACCACGTTTCGGGCGACCACGGGTTTTGCGGAGCCGCCGCCGATCTACGAGGCGCGCAACGTCTCGAAGCGCTACGGCAACCTGCAGGCGCTCGACAACATGACCTTCCACATCGGCCATCGGGAAGTGATCGGGCTGCTCGGCGACAACGGAGCCGGCAAGTCGACGCTGATCAAGATGATGTCGGGCGTGATCAGGCCGACCAGCGGCGACATCCTGGTCGACGGAAAGCCCCACAGGATCAGCAACCGCAAGGATTCCGAGGAAGCCGGGATCGAGACCATCTACCAGGACACCGCGCTGGTCGATTCGATGTCGATCACGCGCAATATCTTCATGGGCCGCGAGATCACCAACCGCCTCGGCTTCATGAAGCACAAGGAGATGGCCGAGGTGGCGGTGCAGGTACTGGACAGCGCGGTCCACATTTCCGGCATCGACGACCCGAACAAGGAAGTCGGCATGCTCTCGGGCGGCCAGAAGCAGGCCGTGGCGATCGCCCGCGCTGTCTATTTCAAGCGCCGCATCCTACTGCTGGACGAGCCCACCTCGGCGCTGTCGGTGCGCGAGACCGAGCGGCTGCTGGAGTACGTCGCCAACCTGAAGCACGAGGGGGTATCCAGCGTCCTGGTGACCCACAACCTCTACCACGCCTTCCAGGTCTGCGACCGCTTCGTGGTGATGAGCCACGGGCGCACCTCCTACGACGTGCGCAAGGCTGACACCACGATCGAAGAGATCACCAAGCATGTGATCCTGACCTAAAGCAACCCGCGTCCATCCGGACGCGGACCAGTTGCTTTATCACTTTGATACCGATCAAGTTATCTGCCTCAAACCGATCCCGGTTTGAGGCAGCTTGATCTAGCGTGCAGTCCAC
>JBHJOG010000040.1:0-18625 GCA_050329975.1 Alphaproteobacteria bacterium
CGTGAGGAACTCAAGGAAGCACGCAAAGTCCGAGGCGACGTGAAGGAGATCGCTGAGCGCACGCTTATGACGCTGGAGACGATTGCTCTCGGCGGGAAACTCCATCGGTTGCGCGAAGCTCCCCGAGGGGAAGGGGATAACAGCTCAACGCAACCACGCTTCGATGATGTAGAATGATCGATATGCAAATGCCGAGGCATATCGGAGAAGTTCTTAAAGATCGCAACATCAAACTGATTGGTGCTGATGCGCTAACCCTACATGGATTCACACAGGTGCCCAATGCGGTGCTACGATGCGGCGAGATTTCACCAGGAGCGAAACTCGCCTATACGATGTTGTTGTCGTACGCATGGCACAACGATTTCTGTTTTCCCGGACAAGAGCGCTTGGCATCAGATATGGGAGTGACGCGGCAAAGCGCCAACACCTACATCAAGGAGCTAGAGCGCAAGGCCTTCATCAAGGTAGCGCGGAGAGGGCAGGGAAAGCCCAACCTCTACGAGGTCAATCTAAAGGCAAAGGTGCTCGGGCGGAGTAGGATCGATTGATATCCAGATGTCAAATATTTTGACATCTAGAAGTCAAACATTTTGACAACTAGATGTTAAAATTTTTGACACTAATAATACCCACAGAAACAGACGTAGATACTAATACACAGATACACGTTTAAGAAACGAAGTTTCAATCAAAGGTTTCTGCCCCGAGTCTCGCGCATGATCAGTGGAACCCCCCACTCGATTGAGCGGCGAAGCAGTAGACGGTGCATGACACCTGGTGCGCCCGACGGGGCCGAGTCAAGGTGTTTCGGGGGCATCTGACGCCGCTGCTAAGCGTTGCCCTCGGCCTCGGCCTCATCCAACGCAATGGCCAGAAACTCGTCAGCATCAAACGCCAGCTCACCCACCGTTGGTGCTTCCTTCAACGGACACCTGGCGGCTGCCCTGAACATGGCTTCCGAGATGAGCTGATAGTCCTGGCCTGCCACCGTGATCGTCCAGTGCTCACCGCCGCCCTCTGACACCAGCTTCGCCAGCGCAGTCATCCGCAACGACACTGCGATGAGCGCATCAGCTCGTGTTCGTCCGCCAGCGCTGTAACGATGGACACCGTCACGTCTGGAGATCCATATCGCTCTCGATCCTGAACCGCCTTGGCATTCGCTCTCATTAGCAATTCTGGGGCGACGACCCGAACGAACTTTGCCATACCTGTGGCACCCATTCCAACGCCCCGCTTGTCAGGGCGTCCAGCGCAGATACGTTGCGCAGGGGTTCCGTTCAAGGGCGATTCGTCGCGATCCGCGTGAGACTAATGAGAGACTAAGCACCCTGTAAGCCGCAGAAACCCTAGGAAAGGGGGTTGTTCCTATGACCGAAGACTCCGTGACCGTCGCCCTGCTTGGCGGCACCGGGCCGCAAGGCCGCGGCCTGGCGTTGAGGCTGTCGCGAGCCGGCGTCCGGGTGGCGCTCGGCTCCCGGGACACGGCGCGCGCCGAGCAGTGCGCCGAAGAGCTGAACCAGCATCTGTCGGTCGGCGGCGCCCCGATCTCGGGCCATGACAATGCCGGCGCCATCAAGGCGGCGCAGCGGATCGTGATGCTGGCCGTCCCCTGGTCCGGCCACGATGCCACGTTGAACGCGATGAAGGAGCATCTGCACGGAAGGATCCTGGTGGACATGGTCGTGCCCTTGACGGAGGGCGATCCGAAATCCGTGACCATGCCGGACGAAGGCTCCGCCACCGAGCGCGCCCAGGCCTTGCTCGGTACGGGGATTCCCGTCGTCGGCGCCCTTCACAATGTCTCCGCATCGGTGCTCAAGGACATCGGCGCCCCGATCACCTGCGACATCCTCGTGGTCGGCAACGACATGGCCGCCAAGAGCGAGGTGATTTCGCTGATCGAGCGGATGGGCGTGGTCGCCTACAACGCCGGACCGGCTCAAAATGCGCGCTGCATTGAGGCTTTGACGGCAATCCTCATTCGGCTCAACATGTCGAAATCGACGCCATTCAAGCACGCCGGCATCAAGATCTGGGCGCCGGACCATTGAGCAATCGGGCAGGGGACTAGAGGACGGCGATGGAATTCGGGATCTGTTTCAAGGGTAGCATCGACCCGCGGCGGACGGTGGCGTTGTGCCAGCAGGCGGAGCTGGCCGGCTTCACCTACGGGTGGTTCTACGACTCCCATGTCCTGTGGCGGCAGTGCTTCGTCACGATGGCGATGTGCATGGAACATACCGAGCGGATGAAGTTCGGACCCTGCGTCACCAATCCCTCGGTGCGCGACTGGTCGGAAGCGGCATCGATCTTCCTGACCCTGGCGGTGCAGGGGCAGAACCGGGTGCTGGTCGGGCTTGGCCGCGGCGACAGCTCGCGCCGCGTGATGGGCCACAAGCCGGCGACGGTGGAACGCATGGTCGAGTTCGCCGACAAGCTGAAGGCCATGGTCCGCGGCGATGAGGTCACCTACGGCGAGAGCCCCAATCCGATCCAGTTCAGCTGGTCGAACGGCTATGAGCTGCCGGTCTGGATCGCTGCCTATGGCCCGAAGGCGCTGGAGGCGGCCGGCCGGGCGGGCGACGGCCTGATCATCCAGCTCGCCGACCCGTCGCTGTGCCAATGGTTTGCCGGCGAGGCGGTCGAGGGCGGCAGGAAGGCCGGCAAGGAGATGGCAGGCTACGAGGTGATGTCGGCCGCCCCGGTCTGGGTCGGCGACATCGAGAAGGGTCGCGAGCAGACCCGCTGGTTCCCGGCGATGGTCGGCAACCACGTCGCCGATATCGTCGAAAAATACGGCAAAGACACCAGCCTGGTGCCGGACAGCCTGACCAGCTACATCGAGCGGCGCAAGGGCTACGATTACAAGAAACATGCCGACAAGGACGCCGACCACCTCGATTTCATCACCAACGACGTGGTCGACAGCTTCTCGATCCTGGGCCCGGCCGAGGCGCATGTGGAGAAGCTGAAGGAACTGGAGGCCGCGGGCGTCACTCAATTCAACATCTACCTGATGTGCGGCGAGGAGGAGCGTCAGCTCGCCGAGTACCGGGAGCACGTGATCCCGCATTTCCGGTAGGAGGCATGCCCTGTTGCGTCATCGCGAGCCGCCTCAGGCGGCGTGGCGATCCGGAGCAGTTGTGCAGGGGCCGGTGCGGTTGCCCTGGATTGCCGCGTCACGGAGACTGTCCTGGGCCGGCCAATGACCGGCCCCCAGGGCCCCTCGTAATGATGGCGGGGGAGGCAGTTGCAGCACGTTCATGATGCAATGAAAGAAGAGCGGCGGTGCGCCTGATCCTGCGCAGCCCGGCGGCGGTTGTTGGGCTTTTCATCATCACTGCCACCGTTGCTGTTGCGATCCTGGCGCCATTGATCGCACCCTATGACTACCGGGAGCAGCTGTTCGAGGGCCTGACCCTCGAGGGCGCGCCGCTGCCGCCGGGCGACCCGTTCCTGCTCGGCACCGACACCCTGGGGCGTGACCTGCTGAGCCGGATGATGCACGGCGCCCGCACCTCGCTGATCGTCGGCGTGGTCTCGAACGGGGCGGCGGTTCTGATCGGCACGTTGCTCGGCGCGCTTGCCGGCTATCTGCGTGGCTGGGCCGGTACCGCGATCATGCGCTTCACCGACCTGATGATGGCGTTTCCGGCCCTGCTGCTGGCGATCGCGCTCGCCGCAATCATCGGGCCAAGCTTCTGGATCGTCGCACTGGTGATCGCACTGGTGAACTGGGTTCAGGTCGCACGCGTGGTCTACACCGAGACCACCGCCCTGGCCGAGCGCGAATATGTCGAGGCCGCGCGCGCTCTCGGCGCCCATCATATCCGCATCCTCGCGGTCCACATCCTGCCGCACCTGGTGCCGACCATGCTGGTCTGGGCGACGCTCGGCATCAGTACAACCGTGCTGCTGGAAGCGACTCTCTCCTTCCTCGGGATCGGGGTCCGGCCGCCGGAGCCCTCCTGGGGCAACATCATCTTCGAGAGCCAGAGCTATTTCGCCAGCGCGCCGTGGCTGGTGTTCATCCCCGGCTTCGCCATCCTCCTGCTGGCGCTGTCGTTCAACCTGGTCGGCGACGCGCTGCGCGACGCGCTGGACCCGACCCAGCGGGGACGGCGCTGATGCTCCAGTTCCTCGCCAGGCGGCTCGGCCAGGCGATCCTGATCCTGATCGGGATCTCGATCATCACCTTCCTGCTGATGTACCTGATCCCGGCGGATCCGGCGCGGATGATCGCGGGCCGCAACGCGCCCGCGTCAACGGTGGAATCGATCCGTGCCCAACTCGGCCTCGACCGCTCGCTGGTCGAACAATATGCGATCTACCTGACCAACCTCGTGCAAGGCGATTTCGGCCGCTCCTACATGCAGCGCACCGAAGTGGCGGCGCTGCTGTGGAGCCGCCTGCCGGCAACCCTGGAGCTGATGGCAGGCGGTATTTTCTTCGAGCTGCTGATCGGGATCCCTGCCGGTGTCACCGCCGCCGCCTTTCGGGGACGCTTCGCTGACCGGGCGATCATGGTCGCCGCCTTCGTGGGCGTCTCGGCGCCCCAGTTCCTGGTCGGGATCCTGCTGCTCTACGTGTTCGCCGCGGAGCTGCAATGGCTGCCGCTGCGGGGCTTCGGCTCGCTGGAGAACCTGATCCTGCCGGCGCTGACGCTGGGGATCCTCGGCGGTGGCTGGTACGCCCGTATGATGCGCTCGGCGATGGTCGACGTGCTGCGTCGCGACTACATTCGCACCGCGCGCGCCAAGGGGGCCGGCACAGGACGCATCCTGATGGTGCACGGGATGCGCAACGCGATCCTGCCGATCGTCGCCATGATCGGGCTCGACATCGGCATCTTCATGAGCGGCGTGGTGGTGGTGGAGTCCGTGTTCGGCTGGCCCGGCATCGGCCAACTGGCCTGGCAGGCGATCCAGCGGCTGGACATCCCGATCATCATGGGGGTGACGTTGGTCGCGGCGGTCGCGATCGTGCTCGGCAACCTGCTGGCCGATCTGGTTGCGCCGCTGATCGACCCGCGGATCAAGCTGAAGGGATAGCGTGACCAGCGGCTCGTAAGGGCGGTCAAAATAGTTGACGCCGGCAACTATCCAGTGCTCCCTTGACGCGTGGGAGGGAACGCTGGCGACGAAACTCACTACCGAGGACCGGGCGACCCGGGTGCGACGGTTCAACCGCTTCTACACCCGGCGGATCGGCGTTCTGGACGACCATTTTCTCCAAAGCCCGTACTCGCTTGCGGAGATGCGGGTGCTGTACGAGCTTGCCCACGGTGCGCCGACGACCACCGCCTCCGCGCTGATCGCTGCGCTCGGCCTCGATGCCGGCTACCTGAGCCGGATCCTGCGCAGGTTCCAGGCAGCAGGCCTCGTCGACCGGCGACCCGATCCGGCCGACCGCCGGCAGAACTCCCTGTGGCTGACCGACGAGGGGCGCCGCGTGCTCCTGGAGTTGGACTCGCGCTCCCAGGCGGAGGTTGCGGCCATGCTGGCGCCGCTGCCCGACGGCGAGCAGGTGCGTCTGGTGAATGCAATGGCGACCGTCGAGACGCTGCTGGCGCGGCCGGAGCCGGCGCCGATCAGCCTGCGCCCGCACCGGCCGGGAGACATGGGCTGGATCACCCATCGCCACGCCGTGCTCTATGGCGAAGCCTATGGCTGGAACGCGGAGTTCGAGGTCCTGGCCAGCACGGTGACCGCGCGCTTCCTCAAGGCGTTCAACCCGGACCGGGAGCGGGCGTGGATCGCCGAGCGGGACGGCGAGATCCTGGGCGCGGTGCTGCTTGTCAAGGAGAGCGACGAGGCGGGCAGGCTCAGGGTTCTCTACGTCGAGCCGGCGGCGCGCGGTCAAGGGCTCGGCCGGCGGCTGGTCGAGGCCTGCATCGCGTTCGCCCGCGGATGCGGCTATCGCCGCATCGTGCTGTCGACCTACGATGTCCTGCGCGAAGCCCGCCGCATCTACCAGGGGGCGGGCTTCAGGCTGGTCGAGCAGCACAAAGAGCAGCGCTTCGGCCACACGCTCGTCGGCGAGACCTGGGAGCTGGAATTGTAGCCGATCCGCCCGGCGGCTGCAGCGCAACACACGCCGGCGCTTGGCGATGGCAGGATGCAGCCATATGGTCGCACCGGCAGTGTCCGGCGGCCGGAGATCCGTCCAGACCGCCAATCGGAGAGTCCAGCCATGCCTGAACCGGTTCCCGGGCTTCGCCATGCCCTGACCGTCGAGGTCACCGAGGCGCTGACGGTGCCGCAGGTCTCGCCGACGCTGACCGCCTTCGCCGACATGCCGCCGGTATTCGCCACCGCCTTCATGGTTGGCCTGGTCGAAGCGGCCTGCATCGAGGCGCTGCGCGGCTACCTCGAGCCCGGCCAGCACAGCTTGGGCACGCGGGTGGACCTCGCCCACAGTGCGGCGACGCCGATCGGGATGGCGGTGACCGTGGCGGTCGAACTGACGGCGGTCGAGGGTCGCAGGCTCGTGTTCCGGGTTGCCTGCAGCGACGCCGCGGGCCCCATCGGCGAGGGCATCCACGAGCGGACAGTGGTGACGCTCTCGCGATTCCTCGATCGTGTGCAAGCGAAGGCGCTTGCACCCTGACGCCGACAGGAGAACACTGCGTCTCAGACCTGCCCGGACGTGGCATCGGCAAGTATGGCATCGGCAAATATGGCATCGGCCATCATGGCATCGGGGGATGAGAGGATGAGGAAACTGCTCGCGGCGACGACGGCCTCCATTGCGCTTGCTCTGGCGGTTCCCACCCTGGCGACGGCACAGGACGACGTGCCGATGGGCGGGACGATGATCGTCACCTACAACGACGACGTGTCGACGCTCGACCCGGCGATCGGCTACGACTGGCAGAACTGGTCGATGATCAAGAGCCTGTTCAACGGGCTGATGGACTATGAGCCGGGCACGACCGAGCTGGTGCCCGACCTGGCCGAAAGCTACGAGATTTCCGACGACGGACTGGTCTATACCTTCCACCTGCGCGACGGGGTAACCTTCCACAACGGCCGCGCGCTGACCTCGGCCGACATCAAGTATTCGATCGAGCGGGCGGTGAACCCGGAGACGCTGAGTCCGGGACAGGGCTTCTTCTGGATGATCGAGGGCTTCGACGAAGCTGCCGCTGGCGAGGCGGAAGGCCTGAGCGGGATCGCGACCCCCGACGACGGCACGGTGGTAATCACCCTGTCGCGGCCGGATGCGACCTTCCTGCACGTGATGGCCATCAACTTCTCCTTCGCCGTGCCGCGCGAGGCCGTGGAGGAGTTCGGCGCCGATTTCGGCACCAACCCGGTCGGCACCGGCGCCTTCAGGCTGACCGAGTGGGCGCTGGGCCAGCACCTGATCTTCGACCGCAACGAGGACTACTACCACGAAGGCCTGCCGAAGCTGGACCAGGTGGTATTCGAGGTCGGCCAGGATCCCAGCGTCGCCCTGCTCAGGCTGGAGAACGGCGAGGTCGACATCCTCGGCGACGGCATCCCGCCGGCTCGCTTCGTCGACATCATGGAGAACGCCGCCTACGACGACCAGATCGTCGAGGGGGGGCAGCTGCACACCGGCTATGTCACGATGAACGTGCTGATGCCGCCGTTCGACGACGTGCGCGTGCGCCAGGCGGTCAACATGGCGATCAACAAGGACCGGATCGTGCGCATCGTCAACGGCCGTGCGGTGCCCGCCAACCAGCCGTTGCCACCCGCTATGCCCGGCTATGCCGAGGATTATGAGGGCTACGCCTACGACCCGGACGCGGCTAAAGCCTTGCTCGTCGAGGCCGGCTTCGCCGATGGTTTCGACACCGAGCTCTACGCGATGAATACCGATCCCAACCCGCGCATCGCCCAGGCGATCCAGCAGGACCTGGCGGCGGTCGGCATCCGGGTCGAGCTGCAGACGCTCGCCCAGTCGACGGTGATCGACGCCGGCGGGCAGCCGAACCAGGCGCCCATGATCTGGTCCGGCGGCATGGCCTGGATCGCCGACTTCCCCGATCCGTCGAACTTCTACGGCCCGATTCTCGGCTGCGGCGGGGCGGTGCAGGGCGGCTGGAACTGGGCTTGGTATTGCAACGAGGAGTTGGACGCCAAGGCGGCGGAGGCGGATGCGATGACCGACCCGGCGCGGGCCGAGGAGCGGCTGGCGCTGTGGCGCGACATCTACCTCGCGATCATGGAGGAGGCTCCCTGGGCTCCGG
Source organism: Alphaproteobacteria bacterium (assembly GCA_050329975.1). GTDB lineage: Bacteria > Pseudomonadota > Alphaproteobacteria > CALKHQ01 > CALKHQ01 > CALKHQ01. Next base: position 8,228 of record JBHJOG010000040.1, read on the forward strand.
TGTTCAACGAGCAGCGCTTCACCTTCCATTCGGCGCGGATCGCCGGCCCGGACGCGATCTTCGTCGACCCGGTCCACATCCCGGTGAACTATGACCATGTCTACGCACTCGATGCTGAGTAGGACCAGCCATACCATCCATGCCCACGACCATCACTTCGGCTGGGACAACACGTTCCAGCCGAAGCTGACGGTCGCGCCCGGCACCTCGATCACCTTCGAGACCGTCGACGCCTCCGGCACCCAGCTGTCGCCGGACTCGACGGTGGCCGACGTGCCTGGGCTCGACTTCGGCCGGGTCAACCCGGTTACCGGCCCGGTTTATCTCGACGGGGCAGAGCCGGGCGACACGCTGAAGGTGACGATCGAGGGCTATGCGCCGTCCGGCTGGGGCTGGACGGCGAACATTCCCGGCTTCGGGTTGTTGGCCGACCAGTTCCCCGATCCGGCGCTGCACATCTGGCGCTACGAGCCTGACCTGAAGACGCCGGCGATGTACGGGCCGGGTGCTCGGGTGCCGCTACGGCCGTTCGCCGGGACCATCGGGGTCGCACTCGCCGAGCCCGGTCATCACAGCGTGGTGCCGCCGCGCAACGTCGGCGGCAACATGGACATCCGCGACCTGACGGCGGGCGCCGAGCTCTGGCTGCCGATCGAGGTCGAGGGCGCGCTTTTTTCGATCGGCGACACCCATGCGGTGCAGGGCGACGGGGAGGTCTGCGGCACGGCGCTGGAAAGTCCGATGGCGATCGCGCTGACGCTCGACCTGATCAAGGGCGGCGCGCCGCGGGCGCCGCGCTTCAAGACGCCGGGGCCTGTGTCGCGCCACCTGGACGGCGCCGGCTACGACGTCACCACCGGCGTCGGGCCGGACCTGATGGCGAATGCGCGCAACGCGCTCAGCGACATGGTCGAACTGATCTCCAGGCGCACCGGGATGGCGCCGGTCGAGGCTTACATGCTGTGCAGCGTCTGCGCCGATCTGCGGATCAACTGCATCGTCGACGTGCCGAACTGGATCGTGTCGGTCTACTTCCCGCGGCTCGTGCTGGACTAGGGATTGAGCCTGCTCGCGGTCGAATCGTTGTCGGTCGACTTCAACACCGACGCCGGCCCGGTGGCTGTCGTCGAAGAGGTCAGTTTCACGCTCGAGTCCGGGCGGACCCTGGGCCTTGTCGGCGAGTCCGGCTGCGGCAAGAGCGTCACCGCGATGGCGATCATGCGCCTGCTGTCGGTGCCGCCGGCGCGGATCGCGGGCGGCCGGGTGCTGCTCGACGGCATCGACCTGCTGTCCTTGAGCGAGCGGCAGATGCGTGCGGTCCGCGGCGACCGGATCGGGATGATCTTCCAGGAGCCGATGACCAGCCTGAACCCGACCTACACGGTGGGCGCGCAACTGGCGGAGGCAATCCGGCTGCATCGCAAGGTCGACCGGCGGCAGGCAATGCGCCAGGCGGCCGGCCTGCTGGAGCAGGTCGGCCTCGGGGCCGCCAGGCGCCGGCTGCGGCAGTACCCGCATGAGTTGTCGGGCGGCATCCGCCAGCGGGTGATGATCGCGATGGCGATCGCCTGCAGCCCGGGCGTAGTCATCGCCGACGAACCCACGACCGCGCTCGACGTGACCATCCAGGCACAGATCATGGAACTGCTGGACGACCTGCGACGCACCGCCGGCATGGGCCTGCTGCTGATCACGCACGACCTCGGCGTCGTCGCCCGGTTCTGCGACGCGGTGATGGTGATGTACGCCGGTCGTATCGTCGAGCAGGCGCCGGTGGCCGAGCTGTTCGCCAGGCCGCAGCATCCCTATACCCGCGGCCTGCTGGATTCGATCCCGCGTCTGGGCGCCAAACGCCGGCCGCTGCCCAGCATTCAGGGAATGGTGCCGAGCCCGGGCGGCAGGGGCGCTGGCTGCGCCTTCGCGGACCGCTGCGCCCGCGCGCTCGACCGGTGCCGGGATACGGTGCCGGCGCTGGCGCCCGACGGTTCGCTGCACCGCGCTGCCTGCTGGAACCCGGTCCTATGACGGCGCTGCTGGAGGTCGTCGACCTGTCGCGCGCGTTCACCACCAAGGACGGCGGCCGGATCCGCGCGGTCGACCGGGTCAGTTTCAGGCTTGCCCCCGGCGAGACGCTGGGCATCGTCGGCGAGTCCGGCTGCGGCAAGTCCACGCTCGCACGCTTGATCCTGCAGTTGATACCGGCGACCGGCGGCAGCGTGCTGTTCGAGGGCGAGGATCTTGCGCGGCTCTCTCCGGCCGCACTGCGCCGGCGGCGGCGCGACATGCAGATCGTGTTCCAGGACCCCTTTGCCTCGCTCGACCCGCGGCTCACCGTCGGGGGCATCGTCGCCGAGCCACTGACCATCCACGGCATCGGCAGCAGGGCGTCGCGCCGGGCGGTTGTCGCGGACCTGCTGGCCCGGGTAGGCCTGCCACCCGACGCTTCGACACGCTATCCGCACGAGTTCTCCGGCGGCCAGCGGCAGCGCATCGGGATTGCGCGCGCCATCGCGCTGCGGCCCAGGCTGGTGATCGCCGACGAGCCGGTCTCCGCGCTCGACGTGTCCATCCGCGCGCAGATCCTGAACCTGCTGATGGACCTGAAGGCTGACCTCGGCCTGTCGTACATCTTCATCTCGCACGACCTCTCGGTTGTCGAGCACGTCAGCGATCGGGTGGCGGTGATGTATCTCGGCCGAATCGTCGAGAGCGCTACGGCCGAAGCGCTCTACGCCCGTCCGTCCCATCCGTACACGCGCGCCCTGATCTCGGCGATCCCGGAGCCCGATCCGTCGTCGCGCGACCGGCGGATCGCGCTGCCGGGTGAACAGCCGAGCCCGGAGCATCCCCCGGCAGGCTGTCCGTTCCATCCGCGCTGTCCGCATGTGCGCGAGCGCTGCGCCGACGAGCCGCCGCCGCTTCGTCCGTTGGGAGAAGGCAGGGATGGGCACCTGACCGCCTGCCACTATGCCGAGGCAATTGCGGCAGCACCGATCGGCGCGGCCTGACTTGGCCGCGGCTATTCGCTCCCGGCGGTGCGCTCAAGCGCCTCGATCGCCTGGCTGAAGCCGTCGAGGGGCAATTCGAAGCTGATCGGCTCGCCGGTCTTCTGGAAGACGGTCACGATGACCGATGCGCCGGTCGAGAGTTCACGCAGCAGGGGTTCAATCGACTCCCCGCTCACGCTGATCACGTTCCCGTTGATGACCTCGTAGCCCGTGGTCCACACCATCGGTTCGTTGTCGTCGATCTGTATGGTCACAGGACTCACGGTATCGATCAGGATCGAATCGATGGAGATGCGCACCTCGCGGTCGACCCCGCCCTGGCGCCGCTCGAGCACATATCCCAAGGCGCGGGAACCGTTGGACTTCTGCACGGCGCAATAGTCGATCCCGAAGGTGTCGGTTCCGCAGCCGGCTGCCCAGTTGCTGTCCTGGTTGACGACACTGAGGTCGGGTGACTGGGCGTTCGTCTGCGTGACGGCCGTCACCGCCAACGCGGCCGCAACCGCAACCATTGCGGCCCGGCCCGATCCCCTTCCTGATTGTTGCCGCCCCATCCCGTACCCCGTCTGGTGGTTAGGAGATCATTAATGAAGAGAATGTAACGCGCAATGGTGCGGCGCACAATACCCAAAAAGTGAAGGCTTTACTCTAATCCATTGCAAAACAATGGAGAATTTTTTGCAGCGCACGCGAGTCAGTTCAGCCTTGCCAGCCGCACATAATTCCCATTCTCAAACCCGCTGAACACCTCGGCCACCGCCGGGTGCGCTACCGGGCCGTTGTCGGCATCGGGCAGCAGGTTCTGTTCCGACACATACGCGACGTAAGGGCCTTCGGCGCCGACCGCCAGCAGGTGGTAGAACGGCTGGTCCTTGTGCGGCCGCACGTCGCTCGGTATCGCCTCCCACCACTCGTCGGTGTTGGCAAAGACCGGGTCGACGTCGAACACGACGCCGCGGAACGGAAACAGGCGGTGGCGGACGATCGCGCCGATCGTGAACTTCGCCATCCGCAACCCTGCCGGAGGCGGCTCAGGGGTCATCTCGGTCATCCCGCATCTGCAACGAAGGTTATGTTGTGGGTCGTCCATGCAACGGCAAGGCCAAACCCGGACCCCGGTCGACGGACACGCCCAACTCCCTCGATCGGATGCGAGGATTGCCGCGACCCCTCGATCGCGCTATGCAAACAGGGAGGTGTCCCCGTAGCTCAGCAGGATAGAGCAACGGATTCCTAATCCGTAGGTCGTGAGTTCGAATCTCGCCGGGGACGCCAATAAAAGCCAAGGGCTTAGCTCACCAGCTAGGCCCTTTTTATGTCGCATGCCGTTGCAACAATCTCCGCAGATTTCCAGGGATGCCCCCGCGTTCCCGGCTACCCCGTGTGACATGGATGCGACATGAAACGCGACACGACGACCGTCACCGTCTTCGACTTCCTCGCAGCGATGCGCGACGAGATGACCGGCTCCGGTGCCCTCATCACCATGACGGTCGAGCCCGACGGCATCAAGGTCACCGCCCGCGGTGACGGCCGCACGCTCGGCCACGGGATCAAGCGGGAGGACCTCCTCGCCCTCGAGCCGGTCGACGCCTGGGCGGGCGGAGTTCCGGCGGGCTTGGGATCAGGCGTCGTCGGCGAGGTAGCTCGCGTCGAGTGTCACCGGCGCGCTGTGCCCGTTGATCCGCACCGTCACCGCGTCGCCTGTGCCGAAGCTGTTTCGACCGATCCGCGTCACCGTCGCGCGAAGGATGATCTCATCGCCGATCTTTGGCGGTCGGCGCGTGCCGTTCCAACGGGCAGAACAGCGAGCTATGAGATCGATCTCGACATCTATCGCACGGCAAACCTGCTCCCAGGGCTGCAGCCTTGCACCAGTTGCGGAAAGGCTCCACTCTGCGACGAGTTCGGCTGGTGTGGGCAAGCGGGTCCGGGGAGGGGCGCGATGACCGATACGGCGACCGATTCAGGTTCAGGCAACGATTCAGGCCTGGGCAACCGCGACCGGCGCGGGGACTGGCGCCCGCCCTATCTTGTCAACCTGCCGGTGATCTTCGCTTGGCCGCCAAAGCCCTGGGCGGCGCTAAAGTGGACCTTCGGCTTCCCCGGCTATCTGTGGCCGTGGAACGCGGTCTACCTGTCTATCGCCGTCATGAGCTGGTTCTTCCTCACCCCGCCCCTGGCCGAGATGCAGTCGCTGGAGCTGTGGTGGATCGCGATCGTCTGGGGCCGCAACATGGCGTTCACGGTCGTGCTGTTCGGCGGCCTGCACTTGTGGCTGTTCACGTTCAAGCGCCAGGGCATCGCCTACAAATACTCGACCCGGCCGCTGGCGAAGGACAACAAGATCTTCACCTTCGGCAACCAGACCTGGGACAACGTGTTCTGGTCGCTGGCCGGCGCCGTCACGGTGTGGACCGTGTACGAGGTGCTGACGCTGTGGGCCTACGCCAACGACTGGCTGCCCTACATTGACTGGGAGACGAATCCGGTCTGGTTCGTCGTGTTCCTGATGCTGATTCCGGCCTATCGGGAGATGCACTTCTACGTCATCCACCGCATATTGCACTGGAAGCCGCTGTACGACCGCTTCCACGAACTGCACCACCGCAACGTCATCGTGGGGCCGTGGTCTGGCCTGTCGCAGCACCCGGTGGAGTCCATCGCTTACTTCTCGTGCGTGCTCCTGCACTTCGTTGTGCCCTCGCACCCGATTCATGCCATGTTCACTCTGCACCAGGCGGCGCTGACGCCGGCGGTGGGGCATCTCGGCTTCGACCGCATCGTGGTCCGCGGCGGCGGGGAGGTGCCGGTCAACAACTACTTCCACTACCTCCATCACAAGTACCTCGAGTGCAACTACTCGGGCGACGGCATGCCGCTGCTGGACAAGGTGTTCGGCACCTACCACAACGGCTCCGACGCCGACCACGTGCGGACGGAGCAGCGGCTGGCGGAACGCGCCGCGGCAAGGTTGCGGGCCTGAGCCGCCCGCATGACCGGATCAGGGAACGCGACGATGATCGCCTGGCTCGTTCCCTTCTGGTGCAGCCAGCCCGGCGCCGGCTGAAGACTTCGCCAGCAAGAAGAGGCGGACGCATGGGCGTCTGAGGCGGCCATGGCAGTCCGCAAGGGCACGCACGATGCCGACAGCGCCAGCATCACCGTGGCGAAGGCGGCGGATGAGTGGATCGCCCGCGCCGAGGCGGACAACCTCGAAATCTCCACCATCCGGCAGTACCGCCAGCACGCTAACCTGCACATCAAGCCGCGCCTCGGCGCCGTGAAGCTGACGCAGCTCACGAGCCCGATGGTCGAGACGTTCAAGAAGGGATGTCCTGGCCGATCTGTCGAAGTCGCTCGCCCGCAAGGTCATGACCAGCCTGAAGTCGATCATCAGCGAGGCGATGCGGCAAGGCTGGGTCGGTCAGAACGTGGCGCGCGAGGTCAAGATCAAGAAGGCGAAGCGGCATCAGAAGAAGGTCCCGCCCCCCGGCCAAGGAAGAGGTGCAGACGATCCTAGCAGTTGCCGGCGAGCACCGCGCACTGTTCGTGACGATCGCGATGGCAGGGACAGCGACGACAAGCCGATCTGCGAGGAACACAAGCCCGAGCATCTGGTGTTCCCGACCAAGCGGGGCACAGTGCAGCAGTATGCCGGGCTGCGCCGCTACATCTACGACCCGACCATGAAGGCGGCCAAGCTGTCGGCGACGAAATTCCCGCCGCACCACCTGAGGCGCTTCTACGCCTCCTGGTTGATCGAGCTAGGCCACTCGCCCAAGGTCGTGCAGGCCCGCCTGGGGCACGCCAGATCACCCTGACCATGGATACCTATGGGCATCTCTGGAAGTCGGACGAGCGCTAGGAGATCAACAAGGCCGAACTGGCGCTGGTCGGTTGATGCGACAAGGATGCGACAAGAACGCGGAAACCGGCAGAAAACTTAGGGTCAAACATATTCCTGATCCGTAGGTCGTGAGTTCGGATCTCGCCGGGGACGCCACCTTCCTGACCTGATTTTTCGAGCCAGTCGCGTCGCCGGCAGCTCCTAGCCCCGGGACGAAACTGCGCGCGTCAGCGCGGTCGTCGAGCCTGAAGCTTCGCGACGTCGCGGCAAATATGAAACAATCCTGTCTGAAAATCGATGACAACCTCGTCGATAAAGTAAGGAGAATCCGCTCATGATCTCTGCCAGAACACTTGAGCGTTAATACAAAGGTAACAGATCACTTCTACTCTTTGCTTCACGATACACACAGGTCGTCGGGCGGTGCAGGCGGTCGGGAGCCGGCAGCAACGCCGACGACGAGCAATGGGTGGACGATGCAAGTCTTAACCTTTGCCTCCCAGAAGGGCGGGTCCGGCAAGACCACCCTCGCGGGGCACACGGCCGTCGCTGCCGAGATGACGGGAGCCGGGCCGGTCGCCCTGATCGACACCGATCCGCAGGGCAGCCTCTCGGACTGGTGGAACGAACGGCAGGCGGAAACCCCCCTGTTCGCCCGCACCACGGTGGCTCAGCTCAGCACCGACCTGCAGAACATGCGCGAGCTCGGCATCAGGCTTGTGGTCATCGACACACCGCCAGCGATTACCAGCACCATCGCCGACGTCGTACGGGAAAGCGACCTCGTGGTCATTCCGACGCGACCCAGCCCTCATGACCTGCGGGCGGCCGGGGCGACCGTCCGCCTGGTCGAAGGCCTGCACAAGCCGTTGGTGTTCGCGATGAACGCGGCCACCCGCCGGGCGCGGATCACCGCCGAAGCCGTCTTCGCCCTGTCGCAGCACGGCACGCTGGTACCGACGGTGATCCATCAGCGCACCGACTTCGCGGCAAGCATGATCGACGGGCGGACCGTGATGGAGTTGCCGAGCGCCGAGGCCTCATCGCGCGAGGTCATGGAACTGTGGAACTACCTTCGGCATCGGTTGGCGCGATCCATCCGGGCCGAATCGACGGAGACGGACACAGGCGTCGCGATCGACGCAGCACGCGCAATCCACACGCGCCCCGACGCAGGCGCACCCGTGCCGAGCTTCGGCTGATCCAAGGACTTCTCGGACATGAAAGCAGCCTCACTCACCAGCCTTCTGCTTGCGCGCAAGGGCGACGCCCGCCCGGCGCAGTCGCTGGCGCGGGACGCCGTCGGACCGCTGGTTGCGAAAGCGCCGACGCCCGGCCGCTCCGGCATCGCCTCGATCGATCGCCCGTCGCTGGAGCGACCGATCGCCAGCGCCCCGGTGGCCTGCCCTCCGGTTGAGCGTGCTCCCGCCCTTGGCGTTCCGGTCAATCTCTCCGCTGGGCGGCTACGCATCGAACTGGGTGGCGCTGGGCACGGCGGATCCGACACGGTCCGGCTCTCGGTCCGCCTCGATCGGAGCCGCCACCGAAAGCTGCGGATCCTCGCCGCGCAGCGCGGCCTGAACCTGCAGCAAGCGCTGGTGCTCGCCATCGACGGCCTGGTGGCGACGTCCACGCTGCAAGCCGATGGCAGTTCATGCGCCTGCCTGCGCGAGGCGCGTCCGCGAAGCAAGCCAGAAGCCTAGGCTCGACAGTCAATGAACGCTCAGGCAGCAATAGCGAAAAGCGCCAGCCAGCCGGCAGGAGTCACCGCCCGGGCGGCGCCGGCGGCTTCCCTGGCAGGGCTGCGGCTGTGGAAGGACGAGGACGCGGCAGTCCCGGCTTCGTCAGCCGCATTGGCTCCGGCTCCGTTGGTCCCGGCCCTCCAGGCCACGCCCACCCAAGCCACGGTCCCGCCAGCGGAACATAATCTGGACGCACTGACCGACGCGTCGGGCGACGAGGCCGAATCGGCTCCGATGGCGGTTACCATCGCGGAAGGCGGGCTGCCGAAGCATGTCAGCCCCTATCCGCAACGCGCCAGGGACGAGAGCCGGCGGGATTCCGATATTCTCGGCTACTGGGCCCGGATCAGGGGCGACCGGGACATGCCGGCCTGGCGGGACCTGGACCAGAACCAGATTGCGTTCTTCTGGCCGAACAGCTTTTTGATGGCCTGCATCTCGCGGGGCGAGCGCGGCAGGCCGATGATCTCGCGGGCGACGCGCGTGGTCGACGACGACGGGATGGCGGACCGAAGCGCCGACATTCCGTTCACCGCGGCCATGGTCAGCTGGATCGTGCGGGTCAGCCTCGATGTCGCCTCGATAGGCAGTCCGCTCGACGACAGCCGGACGTTCCTGACCGAATCCGGCGAGCCGCTCGCGTTCGACCTCATCGCCTTGCCTCTGAGCGAGACCGGAGCGCGCGTCGACGCGGTGCTGTGCCATCTGAAGCGGTCCTGAGGCGCTGTGACTGCGATCACGGGCAAGTCCAAGCCTTGATCGTGGCGCAAAGGGCCGAGGCGAGTGCCGCTCAAGGCCCGATTTCGACCTGGGCGTCCGGTTCGATCACGTCCAGGCGATCCGGCGGGGTAGCGGACTCCAGGAGCTCGACTGCCCGGTCGGCCGCGTCCTGGAACGGCTCGAGTACCAGATCCGCCCCGGCCGCGAGCAATGCGGCGGCGTCCGCATCTCGGTTGGACGTGACCGCGATGCGACCGTCGAAGCCGAATTCGCGCAGCGACTGGATCAGCACGATCCGCGCGTCCATGTGGCTCACGCCCCCGTTGTGATCGCGGATTGTCGAAACGACCCACTGCGCGGTGGCCAGCGGCAGCGTGGCTATGAACTCGGGGTCCGAGGCATCGCCGAACATCGCGTCGAGCCTGTCCTGTCGCCATCGCCGCACCGAGACCGGATTGAAATCGACGCCGAGGACACGATGTCCGCCGCGGACCAGACGGCGCCCCATGGCCCCGCCATAGCGGCCGAGGCCGAATATGATGACGTCATAGGCATCGGACGAGCCCGGCGCGCCCTCGGACTCCCGCCGGCCCTGGCGCTCGAAGATGCGCAATGCCGGTTCGCACAGCACATAAAGCCGGTGTGAATAGGTGATCATGTAGGTCGAGGCGGCGATGGTGATCAGGCCGATCAGCGTGACGAGTCCGAGTGCGTCGACCGACACGTGCCCGATCGTCACGCCCATCGCCATGAAGATCAAAGAGAACTCGCTGATCTGGGCGACGGTCAGCCCGGCAAGGAAGCCCGTCCGCCGGCGGTAGCCGAGCGCGGTCATGATCACCAGGACGATCAGCGGATTGCCGACCAGGACGAAGACGGACAGAGCCACTGCCGCCAGCCCGTTCTGGCCGAGATTGCCGAGGTCGAGGGTCGATCCCAGTGCGATGAAGAAGAACAGTAACAGGAAGTCGCGCAACGGGGCCAAGCGGGCGGCAATTGCATCGCGGAACGGGGTCGAGGCCAACGAGACGCCGGCGAGCAGCCCGCCGAGCTCCTTGCCGAAGCCCAGCCCGTCGCC
>JBHJOG010000041.1:0-12803 GCA_050329975.1 Alphaproteobacteria bacterium
CCTCGCGCTCGGCGCCGGCATCATCGCGCTGACCGTCATCCTGATCCTGTCGCACGGCACGGCGCACTGGGCCTTCTGGGGCCTCACCGCCCTTGCCCTGATCCTCGGCATCACGCTGATCATTCCCATTGGCGGCGCCGACATGCCGGTCGTCGTCTCGATGCTGAACTCCTATTCCGGCTGGGCGGCCGCCGCCCTCGGCTTCACGCTCGGCAACTTCGCGCTGATCATCACCGGCGCTCTCGTCGGCTCCTCCGGCGCGATCCTGTCTTACATCATGTGCAAAGGCATGAACCGCTCCTTCATCTCGGTTATCCTTGGCGGCTTCGGCGGCGAGGATGCAGCCGCCGCTGCCGGCGGTGCAAAGGTCGATCGTCCGTACAAGAAGGGGTCCGCCGAAGACGCGGCCTTCATCATGAAGAACGCCTCCAAGGTCATCATCGTCCCCGGCTATGGCATGGCCGTCGCCCAGGCCCAGCATGCGCTGAAGGAGATGGCCGAGAAGCTGAAGGCCGAAGGCGTTGAAGTAAAATACGCCATCCACCCCGTCGCGGGCCGCATGCCGGGCCACATGAACGTCCTGCTCGCCGAGGCCCAGGTGCCTTACGACGAAGTCTTCGAACTCGAAGACATCAACTCCGAATTCTCCGCCTCGGACGTCGCCTTCGTCATCGGCGCCAACGACGTGACGAACCCGGCGGCCAAAACCGACAAGACCTCGCCGATCTACGGCATGCCCATCCTCGACGTGGAGAACGCCCGCACGGTGCTCTTCATCAAGCGCTCGATGGGCTCAGGCTATGCCGGCATCGAGAACGAACTCTTCTTCCACGACAACACGATGATGCTGCTCGCGGACGCCAAGAAGATGGTCGAGGACATCGTCAAGTCGATGGAATAGGAGCTGCCTTGGGCGTCGGAGCCGCCGAGGGCGTCGTCGTCGGTCCCGCGCCTCCCGGCTTCGACCGGTTTGACCTCGTCCTTGCCCTGCTGCGGCGCGCCTTCGCGGCCCATGCCGGGCGCATCGATCCCCCTTCGTCCTCGACCCGCGACACGCCGCAGAGCCTGCGGGCCCTGGCGGACAGCGGGCGGCTGTACCTCGGCTTGGCCGCCGAGGGCGAGGTGGCCGGCTGTGTCTTCGGCTCTCCCCGGGGCGATGCCTGGTACCTGTGCAAGCTGGCGGTCGAGCCTGCGTTCCAGGGCCGGGGACTCGGGCGCCAGCTGGTCGCGGCACTGGTCGCCGATGCACGCGCCGCCGGCTTCGCGCAGGTGACGCTGGCGGTCCGGCTGGCGCTGCCGGAGAACATCGCGCTGTTTGCCGGCCTCGGTTTCGTCACGACGGGCGAGACCTGCCACCCGGGCTACACGACGCCGACCTCGCAGGACATGGCGCTCACCCTGTGACCGGGTCAGAGCAGGGCCAGCGCCTGGCCGTTGAGCCAGTACAGCTCGAGCTCGACCCTGGCCGTCACCGGAACCGCCATCGCTCCCAGCGCCGATGCCCGCCGGCCCGCGGTCCGGAGCAGAAGCGCCTGCAGCCTGCGCCGGAGCAGGAACAGCGGCCAGCGGAACCGGCGCCAGACCAGGGCGGCGAAGTCGCCCGGCGCGCGGAGCGACCGGAGGGCGACCGATACCAGGTCCCGGCGGCGGACGGCGGCAGCGATCTCGGCGCGTGCAATCTCGCGGGTCACCGCACGCGAACGCCGAGCCACCAAAGCCTCGGCGCGCGCGTCGCCGTAGCGCCGGCACAGCGCGAGCAGGCTGTCGTTCGACTCCTTCATCCGCCGCAGCGCGTCCGGACGCCGGTTGGACATCAGGGAGCCCGACACCTGGCGGTAGAAGTAGCTTGGCCGCGGACTGACCGCGAGCCGGCCGCCGGCGAGGATGGCCTTGACCAGGATACCGAAATCCAGGTCGAACGTGTCGTCGGGATGGTAGCGGACGCGGTGCCGCAGCAGCAGATCGCGCCGCATCATCGGCTGCAGGAAGGACAGCGGCATGACCTGGTTCGGCATCGAGCGCCGGATGAAGCCGCTGGCGTCCAGCACCATCGGTGCGGTCTCGCCAGGACCCAGCAGCCGGCAACCGTCCACCGGCCGGCCGTCGTCATGCACCCACTGCATGTTGGACGCGACGACCGCCGCGTCATGCTCGGCGGCGAGCTCCAGCAGCCCGGCGCAATGGTCTTCCGCGATCCAGTCGTCGCCGTCGAGGATGGCGACCCAGTCGCCGCGCGCGGCCTCGATGCCGGCATTCAGCGCCGCCGGTTGACGCCCGTTTCGGGTCAGCGCGATCAGCCTGATGCGCCGGTCGTGCTGCATCAGGCTGCGCACCACCGCGCAGGTCTCGTCCGTGGAGGCGTCGTCGACGACCAGCACCTCCAGCGACAGCTCGGTCTGCGCCAGCGCCGAATCGATGGTCCTGGCGATGAAATCCTGCTTGTTGTACGTCGTGACCAGGATCGTGACCTTCGGCGCCTGCGGCTCGATCTCCGCCGGCCGCTCCACCACCGGGCTTCCGTCGGCCGTCATCGGCGTGCACTCCTCATCCGCGTCAGCCAGAGGCGCTCGGCGTTCCCGCGTCGCGCGGTCTGACGGCGGAGCGCGGACCAGAAGGCGGGGCTGGCCTGCGAATCGTAGATCGCGAACACCGTCTGCTTCAAGTCCATCAATGCGTGCGTCCGCACGTCGAGTGGACGCATCGGCACCCGCAACGCCCACAGCCGGCGGGCCTGCGCCAGCCACAGCCGGGACGACCGGGTGAATCCGGCATAGGGCAGGTCTTCGTAGAAATGCACGCACCGGCCGCGTCGCAGCAATGCCGCACCGGCGGCTGCCGCGATACGATGGTCGATGTGCCAGCCCATGCCGAGCGGCGCCAGCACCGTCTCACCGGCGGCGCAGAGCGCGGCAAGCTCCCCGGCCAGCCCATGCACGAGTTCGGTCGCGTCGGTGTCGAGCGGCCGCCGCGATACCACTGCTTCGACCGGAAGGCTGTGGCGCAGGGCCACGTCCCGATGGTCGAGCCATAGGACCTGGACCTGCGGATCGATGGCGGTGCCGGCGGCCTCGTCCTCCGCCCGGCGCAGGGCCGTGACGTCGGCCTCATCGAGACCCGGCCGGCCGGGGGCATAGGCGGATCGGCTGAACAGGGTGAGCATCTCGACCCGCACGCCGCGGCGGGCCAGCGCCCGCATCACGCCGGCGATCGAATAGGGCGCGTCGTCGGAATGGGGCGACAGCACGACGACGGCCGGCCCGATCGCCGCCAGCAGGACAGCGGCCTGCGCGTCCTGGTCTGCGTCGATCGCAGGCATGGGCAGAAACGGAAGCATCGCGCTCCGGGGGCTGACGACGTCCGCCATAGCAGATGCGCCGGCGCCGACCAAGCGCGACGCGTCAGTCGTCGTCGCGCGCGGCGGACAGGATGTCCTCGGCCCTGAGCCAGCCCGGCGACCCGCTGGGCAGGCTCTGCTGGGCACGCAACGCCTGCTGGCGCGCGTCCTCGTTGTTGCCGCGATGGAAATAGGATTCGGCCTGAGCGAGTGCTGCATTGCCCAGGTCGCCCTGGCGCCCGTAGGCGATGCCGAGGAAACGCCACAGGGACGGGTCGGTCGGCTCGCCGCGTAGCGCGGTGCGCAGGGTCTCGACAGCCTCGGGCAGGGTCGCGGGGTCCTCGGTCTCCAGCAGCGCCCGGGCGAGCAGCAGCCGGATCGGACCGGCATCGGGCACCAGAGCCACCGCCTGCCGCAGCAGCGGCACCGCCTCGGCGATCCGGCCGTTCTCGAACAGGATCTGACCCTTCAGCTCCAGGAAATACGGATCGGCCGGGGATTCGGCGAGCAGCGAGTCGATCAGCGGCAGCGCGGCGCCGAGGCTGCCGCGCTGGGCGTGGGCGATGGCACGGGCATAGCGCGCCGGCACGGTGGTGTCGCTCTCCGGATAGGCCTGCAGGGTCGCGTTGAGCCCTGCGGTGAAGCCGATCACCTTGGCCCGCATCCGGGCATGCATGGTGTAGAACGCCTCCGGGAAACGGGCGTCGGAATAGGCCGAGTTGCGCACGTGGTTGCGCGCATAGTCCACCCGTTCCCGGGTGATCGGGTGGCTGCGCAGATAGGGGTCCTGGTACTGGGCGCCGATCAACTCCTGGTCCTCCAGCAGCTCCAGGAAATCGGCGAGCCCGGTGGCGGGCCAGCCCAGGCGTTCGAGATAGGTCAGGCCGGATTGGTCGGCCGCCGATTCCTGCGCCCGGTTGTAGGCGAGCAGCGAGCGCAGCGTTCCCGACGCGCTGCCGGTCACCACCGCGCTCCCGACCCCCGGGTTGCCGGTCGCCACCGCTGCCGCCACGCCGAGCAGCAGGTCGATGATCCGCTGGGCGCTGGCGTTGTTCAGCGCCGCGTTCAGGCGCGCGAGATGGCCGCCGGCGATATGGCCGGTCTCGTGAGCGATCACCCCGATCAGGCCGCCCGGATCCTTGGACGCCATCAGCAGGCCGGTATTGATGAAGATGTTCTGGCCGCCGGCAACGAAGGCGTTCAGCCGCCGGTCGTTGATCAGGTAGACCGAGATCGCGTTCGGGTTCAGCCCGGCCACCTCGAAGATCGGCCGGCTGTAGCTGCGGATGATCTGCTCGATCTCGGCGTCCCGGATCAACTGGATGCTGTTCTGGGCGGCCGCCGGCGCCGCCTGGCCGGCGAGCAGGCCGCACAGCGCCAGTCCGGTGACCGCCCGGCGGGCAACGCGCCGCGCCGCCGCCTTCATGCGATCTCTGGTCCCACCGTCAATTCGACCGTCCACCGGGCCGATCTCCTCATATATGCCCGCCTCGCGCTGGGCGCCGGAACAGGGTATATGCCGTCACCAATGACTGCTGGGAAAGTGGCGCGAAAATGGCGCTGGCACAAGAACTGGCACAAGAATTGAGCGGGAGCAGCCGGACTTGACCCTGAAGATCGCCGAGCGCGGCCTGGTGCCGCCGTTCATCGTCATGGACGTGATGCAGGCCGCCGCCGCCGCAGAGGCCGCCGGCCGGCACGTGCTGCATCTGGAGGTCGGCCAGCCCGGCACCCCGGCCCCCACCCCCGTACGCGCGGCCGCGAGGGAGGCGCTGGACAGCCACCGGCTCGGCTACACCCTGGCGTTGGGGGTTGACCCTCTGCGCGCCCGCATCGCCCGCTTCTACGGCGAGCGCTATGGGATCGACCTCGACCCGGCCCGGGTGGTGGTCACCGTCGGCTCCTCCGGCGCGTTCCTGCTCAGCTTTCTCGCCGCTTTCGCCGCCGGCGACAGGGTGGCGCTGGGCTATCCGTCCTATCCCGCCTATCGCCACATCCTGAAGTCGCTCGGACTGGCCGTCGTCGGCATGCCGACCGGGCCGGACAGCCATTTTCAGCCAACGCCGGCGATGCTCGACGCGGCACGCGCAGGCGGCCCCATCGAGGGACTGATCGTCGCCAGCCCTTCCAACCCCGCCGGCGCGATGCTCGACCGGACGGCGCTCGCCGCCCTGGTCGACTGGTGCGCCGCCCACGGCACCCGGCTGATCTCCGACGAGATCTACCATGGCATCACATACGCCATCCCCGGCACCACCGCGCTGGCGCTGACCGACGACGCGATCGTGGTCAACAGCTTCTCGAAATACTTCTCGATGACCGGCTGGCGGCTGGGCTGGATGGTGGTGCCGCCCGACATGCTGCGCGCCATCGAGTGCCTGACACAGAACCTGAACATCGCCCCGCCGACACTGCCCCAGCTCGCCGCGCCCTGCGTGTTCGACCATCTCGACCTGCTCGACGACCTGGTCGCCGGCTACGCCCGCAACCGCGCCATCCTGCTCGATGGCCTGCCCAAGGCCGGCCTGACCCGGCTCGCGCCTGCCGACGGCGCTTTCTACA
Source organism: Alphaproteobacteria bacterium (assembly GCA_050329975.1). Lineage (GTDB taxonomy): Bacteria > Pseudomonadota > Alphaproteobacteria > CALKHQ01 > CALKHQ01 > CALKHQ01. The sequence continues at coordinate 5,897 of JBHJOG010000041.1, forward strand.
TCTGGGCCGATGTCGGCCATCTCACCGACGATTCCCAGGCCTTCTGCGCCCGGCTGCTGGCCGAGACCGACGTCGCCATTGCGCCGGGCGTCGATTTCGACCCCGACCGCGGCCGCCACTTCGTCCGCCTGTCCTTCGCCGGCCCGACCGCCGACATCGCCCAGGCGGTGGAGCGGCTGATCGCCTGGCAGGGCGGCGCCTGAGGCGCCCCGCCCACGGCGCGCCCTGGGCCACTGCCGGCCCGCAAGCTTGCAACCGCGCGCCGACCGTGCCATATAGCCCGCCTCGCCTCGGCGCCGCCGTAGCTCAGGGGCAGAGCACACCCTTGGTAAGGGTGGGGTCGACAGTTCAATTCTGTCCGGCGGCACCACTTATCCCATTGATTTGAAAAGAATAGTGGCTCGCGCCCGCGACCGCCGGTGCCGGTCGTCACTACGACGGTCGACGACAACGGCATTTTGGATCAATGCCCGCCGCAGCACCGGCCGCACGATCCTCTGCCCACCGACCTCGGCCCCACCTCGCGAGCTGGGATACGTCAAGCCGACCACGACCTGCGGATGCTGATGGAAGCCGGTGGCTGGAAGGATATCAAGTCCGTCGCCCGCTACAAACACGTCGCCGCGGGCCGCCGCGGAATGTGTTCCGGCCAGATCTTAAGCAAACTCGCTCCCGACAAGAAACATTGCCTGGGCGAGATTTCAAAGCCCGCGGACCAGCCGAATCGGGATATACCTTTCCTATGCATCGTGCGCTTCCAAGGCACAAGATGCGGTTCGGGCGGCTAGTTGACGCTAGCCGCCCGAAGTAGAGAACCCGCAAACCACCGCGAAGTCGCCTGCGGGTCCGGAAAGGGATTGAGATACACCCCGATCTTAGCAGGGGTACTTTAGGACACTCTGTCCCCGGAAGGCTAGTGCGACTTCGTCTTTTTTGCTCAGAAGGAGCATCAGACGATGACGAACAGGTCACCCTCCGTAACGGCCGAGATGGCCGGCTACATCAAGCTCATGGTCTCAAACCTGGGTTATCTCCAGCATCAGGCCGCGGCGTTTTTCGGCATCAACCAGGGCCGGGTCTCGGAAATCATGACCGGGAAGCGGTTTCCTGACGTCCCTGCCGCGCGCGAGCTGCCGACCATGACGGCATAGACGATCGGGGGCGGGAGCGCTTCGCTCCCGCCTGCCGGCTGCGGCCCCAAGAAAACGCCTCGGGCCGGGATAGTCGGCAGTCGCCGTATTCGGCGGATTGCTCGCGTTCTTCATCACGCCAACGCCAAATGCTGCCGTTCTGGCAGCGAAGTTGCATCGGTTACCATCCAGATGCCCGAGATGGCGGTGAGCGCAAAGAACTCCCCGCCAGAGCTTAATAGTGCCACGCCGATTTGCAATAACAATTGTTAGGCAGTTTCGGAGCCGGTCTTTTTCTTTAGGTTGATAGCGCAGCCCAAAGTCCAACTTGCCGGCTCCCATATTTGGCGGTACTAAAATACGCTCGCGGTGAGCAACCACTGCTTGAAGTCAGGTGGTCAGCGGTGCCTATTGCCAGGGAGCCGGCGATGACGCTCGAACGCGGCCGTGGACTCGCCCGCTCGTCCATCTTCGCGCTTCTCCCTTTCGTGGCCCTCGCCGTCACCCCTGGGGCAGGCGCCCAGACAGCCGATCCGGAGCGGTCGAACGGCCCGCCCGCGATGCCGGCGCGCGAATTCGTGGACCCCGGTGCGGCGACCGATCCCGAGATCCCGGGCGATGCGCAATCCGGCCAGGTCGGGGCGGACGAGGGGCAGCCGATCGGCCCACCCGCGATGCCCACCCGGGAGTACCTCGAGGCGGCAGGCTTCGGTGCTCCCCCGGAAGCGCCGTCCGGCCGGGCCGAGGTGGTCGAGGCGTCGCCGGACGCCGCAGTCGATGCCGCCACGCCCGACCCGTCGGGCGCCGATCCCACGGCAGCGCTCGACCCGTCGATCGAGGGACCGCCGGACCCGACCGGCGACGGTGCGGATGCGCCGGCGGTCCTGAGCGAGCTGGTGGAAGCCCTGCCGGAAGAGCTGGCCAACGGCGGCGAAGCCGGTCCGGAGGGCGGCGTGAATGCGTTCACGGAGGGTCTGCCCGAACAGGTCATCGAGGGGGAGGCGGCGGACCTCCCGGCAATGCAGAATGACGCGCTCGATGTACTGCCCGACGCGATAGCGGGGCAGGCGGGCGACGTCGTTCCGCAAGATGTTCTGGCGGACGAACCGACCGAGATCGCCGCGGCCGACGTGCCCGAGCCGGCGGTGCCCCAGCCGGCGGTGCCCGAGCCGGCGGTGCCCGATGTGCAGGGCGCGCCGCAGCAGGGCGGCGCGGCGGCCAGCGGCGCCGGACAGATCGTGTTCGAGGCGTTCGACGTCGAGGAGCTCGCCACCCGCCTGTATCGCATCCCGGCCCGCGCCGGCGAGACGCCGGAGGATGTGAGCGCGGCGCTCGATGTCATCGGAGCGGGACAGGACAACTGGATCACCCTCTCGCCGGACGGCGGCTGGCTGCTGCTCGGCACCCAGCGGTTCGACCCGACCTGCTCGGGCTGGCCGTGCCTGGCGGTGGCGCCGGCCGACCTGTCGGCGGTCGAGGTCATCCGCTCGGGGCTCGATCCGGTACATCCGACGGGCCGCGGCGCCGTCGCCAGCGGCGGCGGACTGATCGTGTTCCCGGGGACCGGGGGGCCGCATGACACGGACCTCTGGGCGGTGACGCGGGCCGGGGATGCGTGGAGCGACCCGCTGCTGATCACCGGGGCGTCGCCCTTCACCTACAACGAGACACCGGCGATCGATCCCACGGGCGAGCGGCTGGTGTTCGATTGCGGCGACGCGCCCATAGGCCTGGGGGGGACCGCGATCTGCGAGATCGGGACCGATGGGTCGGGGTTCCGGGTCGTGATCACGCCGCAGGATGCGCCGGGCGGCGTCGAGCCCGGGGGCGCCCATCACAACGCCGCCTACGCGCCCGATGGCAGCATCGTCTTCGAATCGCAGTGGGGCTACAGCCTGTGGCGGCTGGCGGAGGGCGGGTCACCGGAGCCGGTGTCACCGACATTCGACGGCGACAGCGGGCCCTGCGTCCTGGCGGACGGGCGGATCGCCTCGCTATGGCCCCGCCGTCCGGAGAGCGGGGGGAACTACGAATTGAAGGTCATGACGCCGGACGGCGCCTTCTACGCGATGCTGCTGACGGACGTCCACATCGACGACATCGGCTGTGGCGGCTGACCACAGCGGTCTGCTCGCGAATCGAATTCTTGACGGTGGAGGGAAGCATGAAGGTGGCACGAGCGCGGTCGTTCCTCGTGGCGGGTTCGTTGGCGGCGTTGACCCTGAGTGCATACGGTGTCGGCGTGGCCACCGCGCCGGCGCCGGCGAGCGCGCAGCAGAACTGCCCGATCGACACAGTTCTCTACGAGCAGGTCAGCCAGCTGCAGACGCGTGCGCTGCTGCTGGAGAACCAGTGGCAGCAGCGCTCGACCGTGATTGGGCCATTCCGCGTGGTCGACGATTCCGGCGCGGAGCTGGCCTGGATCGGGCGCGGGACCGGCGGTCTCCCGGAGATGACGGTCGGCGGCCCTGGTGTTACTCTCGGTTACGAGAGTGGCAAGCCATACGTCCAGGTCTCGACCGATGGGCAAAGGGCGGGCATAGCCCTGGTCGCACAAAAAGCCGCTGTCTACGCCACCGCCAGCCCCGGGAACGGCTTCTTTGCCGAATCGTCGGCAGCGACGGGCTTGCAGATCGCGAGCATCTTCTCGCGCGGCAGCGAGGTTGCGAACCTCGGCGTGATGCAGGGCCGCAGGGCCGCCGTGCGCCTGCTGGACGGTCCGCGCATGCTGGCCGGGCTCGGCATCGGGGCCCAGGGCGCCGGCCAATTGATCATGCTGAACCCGGACAATACCACCGCGGTGAACATCGGCGGGGACGGCGGCGACGGCGGCTTCGTGAACATCCTGATGAACGACAGGGAAGCGGCTTCGATGAGCACGCGGACGGGCAGCGGCGGGCTGGCCATCTTCAACACGGCAGGCACGCCGGTGGCCTTCTTCGGTGCCAGAGGTCCCGAGGGCGGCATCGTCGCGGTCAGCAATTCATCGGGCCAGGAGGTCGTCCGCGCCACCCACAACGGCGACGTGGGCAGCGCCTGCGTCATGCAGCAGAACGGCAACGAGACCTGCCTGGCGCCGACGCTGCCGCTGCAGCTGACGCCGCAATAGGCCGCGATCATGAAACGCACAGCACCCCTGTTGACGGCGTCGTTGGCGGCTGCAGCCGTGGCGCTCGGCAGCTACGCGCTCTGGTCCACGACCGCGCCCGCCTCCGCGATCGCGCAGGGCAGCGCGATCGACGCCGCGCTCTACGAGCAGGTCAGCCAGCTCCAGACGCGCATCCAGCACCTCGAGAACCAGTGGCAGCAGCGCGCGACAATTCCGGCGCCGTTCCGCGTGGTCGACAATGCCGGCCTCGAGCTGGCAGTGATCGAGCGCGGAGCCGGCGGCATGCCGGAGCTGCGGATCGGCCCCGGCATCATCGCAGGCTACATCGACGGCCGGCCTGCGCTGCGGGTGGTCGATGGCCCACAGGAAGCCGGCCTGCGCATAGAGGGGCAGACCGCCCGGGTCTACGCGACCACCGGGGTCAATGGATTCGTCGCCGAGTCCTCGCCGAACGGCCAGCACCTCGCGAGCATCTACGCCGGCGGCAACGAGGTGGCGAATCTCGGCATCGTCGAGGGTCGCCGGGCGGCCGTCCGCCTGTTCGATGAGCAACCGAGGGCCTTGGCCATTCTCGCCATCGACGGCAGCGGGATCGGCCAGCTGCGGACCGTCGATCCGGACGGGACCAGCGGCGTCACCGCCGGCGGCGACGGCCACGGCGGCGGCAATGTCGTCGTGTGGAAAGCCGGCCAGGAAGTGATTTCGATGCGGACGGCGACCGGTCACCCCGCGCTCAGCGTGTACAACAGCGGCGGCTGGCCCGTCGGATTCCTGACCACCACCCCGGAAGGCGCCGGCCTGGTCACCGTCAACGATTCCGCAGGCACCGAGGTCGTCCACTTCACGGTTCGCGGCACGGGGGGCAGCTTCTGCTCGCGGATGCGTAACGGCAACGCCGTGTGCCTGCTGCCGCTGCCGTGATGAGCGTCGGCGGGCTGGGCTGGGGGCGCTACCCTTCGTCGCGCATGTGCCTGAGCAGCGCGCCGATCGCCGCTCGCGCCTGGATCCGGTCGAGTCCGGCCGCCTCCAGCTTCGCCACCGCCCGCTCGTCGCCGGCGAGCGTGTCGCAGATGCTGTCGAACACCATCGCCACGGCGGGGTCGTCCGCGTCCGGGTAGAGGCAGCGGTCACTGTCGCTGCACCAGTCGCAGTCGGCGCGGCAGGCGGCGCGGTTGGCCCTGGCCAGATAGCGGTTGCGGCGGATGAAGGGGATGATCTCGGTCATGGCTGGGTCCCGGGCAGGTGAAGTGCCTTCGCTTGCGCCTGCCCGCATGCAGACGCCGCCCCAGTCTGGAACAGCAGAGTTCAGGAAACGTTGCGATCGCGCCCCTCCCTCGCGCGACCGGCCGTGGCGCAACACCAGTCTAAGGCGTTGATTTGCGCCACTTCCGGGCCGACAACCGGGTTCCCCCCGCGCCGTGAAATGCTCTACTCTCTGCTTACGCGCGGCCTGAACGGGGCCGGTAGGGGAGGAAAAGGATGGCGGACTGGACGAAGCGCTTCGCGCTGGACGGCAAGTGGGCGCTGGTCACCGGCGCGTCGAAGGGGATCGGCGAGGAGTGCTGTCGGGTGCTGGCCGACGCCGGCGCCGACATAATCGCCACCGCCCGCGACGAGGCCGGGCTCGCCGCCGTCAAGGCCGAGGTCGAGGCCCTGGGCCGCACCTGCCACGTCATTGCCGCCGACCTCGCCGAGCCGGACGCACCGCGCGCGGTGGGCAGCCACGCGCTCGACCTGGTCGGCACCGTCGACATCCTGGTCAACAACGCCGGCGTCGCCCGGCTCGACAAGCTGGTCGACGCCACCGCCGCCGACTGGGACCTGACCATGGCAGTGAACCTGCGGGCGCCGTTCCTGCTGGCCAAGACGCTGGCGCCGGCGATGATCGCCCGGAAGGCCGGCAAGATCGTCAACATCTCCAGTCAGTCCGGGGTCATCGGGCTGGACCGGCACGGCGCCTATTGCGCGTCGAAGGGCGGGCTCGACCAGCTCACCAAGGTGATGGCGATCGAATGGTCGCCCTACAACGTGCAGGCCAACTCGGTCTGCCCGAACATCGTCTTCACCAAGCTCGGCAAGGAGGTCTGGGGCGACCCGGAGAAGAACCGGCCGATGCGGGAGCGCACGCCGGCCGGCCGCTTCGTCGAGCCGGTGGAGGTCGCCGACCTGGTGCTGTTCCTGGCCTCGCCGGCGTCGGACATGATCACCGGCTCGGTGCACCTGATCGACGGCGGCTATGTCGCCGCATAGGCCATGACCGCCGCCCTCACCGAACGCCTGCGCGAAATCTGCCTGGCGCTGCCGGAAGCGACCGAGAAGGAGACCTGGGGCGAACCGACCTTCCGTATCCGCGACAAGATCTTCGCGCTGGAGAGGCGCGGCGACGGCCGGGTGTCGATCTGGTGCAAGGCCGCGCCGGGCAGCCAGCAGGTGCTGGTCGGCGCCGACCCCGCGCGGTTCTTCGTGCCGCCCTATGTCGGCCACAAGGGCTGGGTCGGCATGCGGCTGGACGACGGACCCGACTGGGCCGAGGTGGCCATCGTGGTCAAGCGCAGCTACCGCCTGGTCGCTCCCAAGAAGCTGGCGGCGCTGGTCGAGGACCCGATCGGCGCAAGAATGCAGCAGGGCCTCGCATAGGCCATGGACAACCGGCGCGATTGAAAGCCGC
>JBHJOG010000042.1:0-12726 GCA_050329975.1 Alphaproteobacteria bacterium
ACGGCTGGCTGCGGACCGGCGACATGGGCACCATGGACGACGACGGCTTCATCGGGTTCGTCGGCCGCAGCGACGACGTGATCAACAGTGCCGGCTACCGGATCGGACCCGCCGAGGTCGAGGACTGCCTGCTGCGCCATCCGGCGGTTGCCGCGGCCGCCGCGTTCGGCCTGCCGGACGCCACCCGGGGCGAGGTCGTCGCCGCCTGCGTCGTGCTGCGCCGGGACGCCGCCGCAATCGCGGGCACGCAGGAGGACATGGTCGGCCACATCCAGCGCTTCGTCCGCGACCGCCTGGCCGGCCATGCCTATCCAAGGATCGTCCATCTGGTCGACGCGCTGCCGATGACCGCCACCGGCAAGGTCATGCGCCGCGTGCTCAAGGAGCGCTATCGGGCGCAATCCGGCGGCATTGGCAACCGGACTGCTCCGGACTGACAGGTTCGGCAAGCGCCGTGGCGGCGGCGAGAAACCAGCCTATGTTGCTGTCAGGACAGGCGCGCAGTGCAGGACGAGAATCCCCGCTACGCCCGGTCTGGAGGAATTCGCCGTGGCTGCTGAGCAGGCGAAGCATGGCCCTCGAGGCGCCCGGATGCTGGCATTCGCACCGGACGATCCTCCTTGCGAACTGGCAGCAACGCCGCGGCTGATGCGCCTGCTCGAGCTCTGGCGCGGGTGGCGCGGCACGCGTCCGGCGCCGGAGCGCGAGGACCTGGACCCGCTGGCGTTGCGCGACCTGCTGCCCAGCATCGTCCTGCTCGACGTGCTGGACGACGACTTCCGCTTCCGCCTCGTCGGCGAGTCGGTGAACGAGCGCTATCGTCACCAGCCCAAGGGACGTACCCTGCGCGACCTGCTGCACGGAAACGCGCTGATCGACACCCTGCACGAGCACAGGCTCTGCGCCGACAGCATGCAGGCGGTGCTCGTCCGCAACAGCGACGAGGCCGCTTCGCTGGAGGATTTCAAGGTCTATACCCGGCTGCTGCTGCCGGTAGGCGTGGACCACGGCCGCGCGCGGCACATCCTGGGCGCGATGGAGTTCCGCGTGGCCGGCACCTGAACTCGGCCGGTTCAGGCGGGGGTTCAGGTCGGCACGGCGGCGACTGCCTCGACCTCGAACAGCATTCCGTCCAGGGCGAGACGCGGCACCGGGATCAGGGTGCAGGCCGGCTTGGGCGCATCGCCCCAGGCCCGCTGGAGCTCGGCGCCGAGCACCGGCAGCCGCGCCTCCCGATGGTCCACGATCAGCACGGTGAGTTTGGCGACGTCGGCGGGCCCCGCGCCTGCCGCGGCGAGCGCGGTCAGCAGGTTGTCGAACGCCTGGCGGACCTGGGTCGCGAAGTCAGGCGACAGGGCGCCGGTCTCGCCCTCGCCGCCCTGGCCTGCGACATAAATGAGCCGGCTGCCGGCGGAAATCACCGCCAGGTGGGAATAGCCGTTGGGCGCCGGGTCGTAGAGCCCGGGCGGATTGCTCAGCGTCACGCGCCGGTCCTGGTTCATGGTTCGCTCCTCTGCTCGTCGAGGCCGATGAGGCCGGCCAGGTGCGCCAGCTTCTCCGGGTTGCGGATGACGTAGATCGCCGCGATCACCCCGTCGCGGATGTCGAGCGCAAGCGCCTGCGGCATGCCGTCCTCCTCCAGGGTGACGATCCCGGGCAGGCCGTCGATCGGGCCACGGTAGAGCACCCGCGGCTGCGCGGGCGCGTGTTTTCTCGCCACGCCCATGAAGAAACGGATCGTCCGGTCGCGGCCAAGCAGCGGGTTGATCACCGCCAGCCGCTTGCCGCCGCCGTCGCTGACCAGCACCACATCCTCGGCCAGCAGCTGCTGCAGCCGCTCCAGCTCCCCGCCGCGCGAGGCGGTGAGAAAGGCGTCGGCGATCGCCTGGCCTTCCTCCGGCGCCACCGGGAAGCGCGGCCGGGCGCTGCGCACATGCTTGCGCGCCCGCGAGGCGAGCTGGCGGCAGGTCGCCTCGCTCCGGTCCAGCCGGCCGGCGATCTCCGAGAAATCCATGTCGAACACGTCGTGCAGCAGGAAGGCCGCGCGCTCCAGCGGCGACAGCCGCTCGAGCACGAACATCAGGTGATAGGTGATGTCGTCGGGGCTGGTCTCCGCCTCGCCCTCCGCCGCGATCCACGGCTCGGGCAGCCAGGGGCCGAGATAGGTCTCCCGCCGCGACCGCGCCGACTTGAGCTGGTCGAGGCAGAGCCGGGTGACGGTGCGGGCGAGGAAGGCGGCCGGGTCGCGCACCGCCTCGCGGTCGGCCCGATGCCAGCGCAGATAGGCCTCCTGCACCATGTCGTCCGCCTCGGCGACCGAGCCGAGCATCCGGTAGGCCAGCCGCTTCAGCCGCGGTCGGGCCTGCTCGAAGGCCGCCGCCATGTCGGCGGCGGCCTCGGTGGGCGCGCGGGGCTCGGGCCCGCTCATGCCGCGGCGGCGTCCGCCGACTCGCTCGGGTACACCGAGCGGAAGCCGACGGCGAACCGGTTCCAGGCGTTGACCGTGTTGATCAGCAATGTCAGCTCCGCCTGCTCCGCGTCGGTGAACTCGGCTGCGAGGGCATGGTAGACATCGTCCGGCGCGCCCTGTTCGGCAAGCCGGGTCAGGCACTCGGTCCAGGCCAGCGCTGCCCGCTCGCGCGCGGTGTACAGGGCCGATTCCCGCCAGGCAGCCACCACATGCAGGCGCTCCTCGGTCTCGCCGAGCGCCCGGGCGGCCCGGCTGTGGATGTGCAGGCAGAAGGCGCAGCCGTTGATCTGCGAGGACCGGATCTTCACCAGCTCCTGCAGCGGCTTCTCGAGCCCGATCCCGTTGACGAACCCGCTCAGCTGCATCATCGCCTGCACCACCTTGGGCGCGGCGGCGAAGTAGTTGGCGCGATGAGTCTTCACCTTGCTGAGGTCGACGGGTGAGTTGGCGGCCATGGTGGCGTCCTTTCCGATTGGGTTTGCGACGACACCAAGACGAGACGCCGACCGCCGGCGTGACATCACAATCGAAAATTGTTGGCCGTCGCCACCACGCGGCCGCGCCGCGAGCTCACGGCAGCCTGGCCAGCGCCTCGTTGACCAGCTGGAAGAAGCCGTCGTCGTCGACCTTGTGCACCCAGTGGGCGTTCTTCGGCTTGCCGGTGACGCCCCACCAGTCGACCACCGTCTGGCCGCGGCTGAGCGTGCCGGCGCATTCGACGTCGACATGGACGTGCTTGGCCTCGAACAGCTCGGGCTTCAGCAGGTAGGCGATGGTGCAGGCGTCGTGCACCGGGCCGCCGTCCATGCCGTACTTGGTCGAATCGTAGCGGTTGTAGAAGTTGAGCATGGCGTGGACCTGGCCGGCCGAGCGGGTGCCGACCCTGGCGATCGCCTCCCGCCGTGCCTTGGTGCTCAGCGCCTTGTGGGTGACGTCGAGGCTCATCACGGTGATCGGCCGGCCGCAGGCGAACATCGCCTTCGCCGCCTCCGGGTCGACCAGCACGTTGAACTCGGCCACCGGCGAGGTGTTGCCGCCCTCCCAATAGGCGCCGCCCATCACCACCAGTTCCCGGATCTTCGGCAGGATCTCCGGCGCCATCGCGAAGGCGGTGGCGAGGTTGGTCGCCGGGCCGACCGGCACCAGGGTGACGCTATCGTAGTCGGCCGCGCGCAGCGTCTCGATGATGAAGTCGACCGCGTGGCGATGCTGCTCCGGCAGGGTCGGGTCCGGCAGGTCGGTGCCGTCGAGCCCGGTGGCGCCGTGCACCTCCTCGGCGGTGATCAGGTGGCCGACCAGGGGCCGCTGGCAGCCGCGGAACACCGGCACGTCGGTCCGCCCCGACAGCTCCACCACCTTGCGGCCGTTCAGGTAGGTCAGCGTGATCGGCACGTTGCCGGCGACAGTGGTGACGCCGAGCACGTTCAGCTTGTCCGGGTTGGCGAGCGCCAGCAGCAGCGCCACCGCGTCGTCCTGACCTGGATCGCAATCGATGATGATGTCGCGTGGCGCCATGTCACCCGTTCCCTGGTGCTCGAAGGGCGGCGGAGACCTCCGCCGGATGCAGGAGGCTTACAGGCGACGCAGGCCCGGTGCACGCGATTTCTTGGCCGATGAGTTCGCCCGAGGCGCGGCGGATGACTGCCAGACCGACGGCAATAATTGAACCGGAATCGACGGCGATTCGACAGGCAATTGCACGGTCCGCCGCACCCGGGTCAGGATTGGTTAACTGTGGTGTGGGACCATTGACTGGCCTTTATTTCGGCTGCATGCGGTGCCAATTATCTGTCGGCGCCGACGATCCGGAGCCGCGCGGAGATCAGACATGCCGTTGTTCGAACACTCCGAATTCGATGACCACGAGACCGTCGTCCACTGCACCGATTCCGCAAGCGGGCTTCGGGCGATCATTGCCATCCATGATTCGCGTCTGGGCCCGGCGCTGGGCGGCTGCCGGATGTGGCCCTATGCGGACGAGGCGGCGGCGCTGACCGACGTGCTCAGGCTGTCACGCGGGATGACCTACAAGTCGGCGCTGGCCGGGCTCAGTTTCGGCGGCGGCAAGTCGGTCATCATCGGCGACCCCCGCAGCCAGAAGACGCCGGCCCTGATGGCGGCGATGGGACGCGCCGTCGAGCGCCTGGGCGGCGGCTACATCGTCGCCGAGGATGTCGGCATCGGCACCGCCGACGTGGTGGCGATGGCCCGCGAGACCGCGCATGTGGCCGGGCTGCCCGACCAGGGCGGCGACCCCTCGCCCGCCACCGCCTTCGGCGTCTACCAAGGCATCCGGGCGAGCGTCGCCTTCCGGCTGCGCCGCAACGGCCTGGACGGCGTCCGGGTTGCGGTCCAGGGGCTCGGCCAGGTCGGCCGGAGCCTTTGCGACCGCCTGGCCGCCGACGGCGCGCAACTGGTGGTCGCCGACCTGAACCCGCAGGCCCTGGAGCGCGCTGCGGACATGCACCGGGCCACCGTCGTGGCGCCGGATGCCGTGCATGCGCAGGCGGTGGACGTCTTCGCGCCCTGCGCGCTGGGCGCGGTTGTCAACGACGAGACGATCGGCCAGATCCAGGCGCCGGTCGTCGCCGGCTCGGCGAACAACCAGCTCGCCGCCGCCCGCCATGGAACCGCCCTGATGGAGCGCGACATCCTCTACGCGCCCGACTATGTCATTAACGCTGGCGGCATCATCAACATCGCCCACGAGCCGTGGCACACCGGGCGACCCTATTCCCGCGACGCGGCCTTTGCCGACGTCGCGCGCATCCACGACACGCTGCTGGAGATCTTCGGGGAAGCGCGCGCGGCCGGCATCGCCACGGAAGCCGCCGCCAACCGCCTCGCCGAGCGCCGCCTCGCCGCCGCGTGACGCGTCTGCGCGCGGGCTGTGCGCCCGCGCACAGCGCCGACTGAACCGCTCCCCGATCCGCCGCGACCCAGGCTGGACACCGGCATGGGGAGATGGCGACGATGTGGACCCGACCGATCCTGCTCACCTCCTGGGCGCTCGCCATCCTCGCGGCGCTGGCCGCATTGCCCGCGATACTGCCGATCTGACCGCTGCGGCGACTTGCGCTCGATGGCCCGGGCACGCATGCTGCGGGCATGATCCGCGCCCTGCTCGCCATTCTCACCATCCTCGCCGTTTCGGCGCCGGCCGCCGCCCAGCCGCTGGACGGCACCTGGCTCCTGTTCGCCGACCCTGCCGACGCCGAGCTAGCCCGGCTGGAAGCCGCGGGCGGGCTGCTGCCGGCCGAACAGCTCGCGGCGCAGCGGCGGATCGTGTTCGAGGGCAGCGCCGCCACCGTCCATGCCGGCGAGGCGACCATCCGCATGACCGTGACGCCGACCGAGACCGAGTGGGGTGTCGACGCCCAGGTGAGCGGGCTGGAGGGCAGCGCCGCGCCAGTCACCTTCCTGAGGATCGAACGAATCTCGCCCGACCGCGGCACCCTGACCTCCTATACCGGGCAGACGCCGCTGGAATCCTTCGCCATCCTGCGGGTGCGGCCACAGGGTTAGTGCCTCCACATCACGCTGCTGCCCAATTTGTCGGGCAGTTTTTCCAGATCACGGATGGGAGAGAACGGCCATGCGAATCCCCTTGCTTGCCACGCTCATGCTGACCGGCGGGATCGCCGCTGCCCAGGCACAACCGACTCTGTCGCGCATCGACGCGCTGTTCGACCTTTCCACGCCGGAGGCGGCCGTCGAGACCTTTGTCGAGACCTTCACCGCCGCCGACTACCTGGCCACCTACTTCGTCCTCGATCCGGCCGCCCACCAGGTGGTCATGTGGGCGATCCAGCGATTCGACTTCAGCGGGCTCACCAGCATGGAGGCGACTGCCATGATGGAGCCGACGTTCCCGGTGGCGCTCGAGCATGCCGTCGACCTGGAGGCGCCGATGCTCACCCCCGACCTCTACCAGTCCTTCATTTTCGTGATGTCCAAGTCCGACCAAGCCGACGCGCATCTGATCGACTTCCGGGGCGGCGGCTCCCTGTTCGGCTCGGCGCTCACGATCATGAGCGTCGGTGAGCCGTTCGCCGCCGAGGGCCGGACCCGCACCTGGGTCGAGACCGAGGTGGACGGCGAGGGTCATGTCCGCTTCCTGCTGCAGGAATCGCCCGCCGGCCGCTGGCGCGTCCTCTCGATCATCGCCAGGCCGGGCGAGAGCGACGAGGCGGGGTTCCTGCCGGTGCGAAACTAGGCTGTAGGCCCGCAAGCGCGCAGCTACAGCCATACCCCAGAGCAGCAGCGCGGGCGGCTGATGGTCTTCGAGGATGCGGAACTGTATGTCGAAATCCTTCGCCAACAACCATTTATGGATAGACACTAGCTAGCCTTGTCCGCCCACCCGGGCCACCACGGCGTCGAGCGCCTGCTCGCCGGCCAGGGCGCTGAAGCGCAACGTGTAGTCGCAATGCTCGCCGTGCTCGAGCCAGCGGATTTGGCTGCGCTCGCGCTGCTGCTCGCGACTGCCGGGCCACACCGTCATCGGCTCGATGCCGACCACGTAGTTGCCGACCTGCAGATTCTGCCACTGCAGCAGGCAGGGCAGTTGGCTCTTGTAGTACTGCATCAGGAAGCCGAGCCCGGTGCGGCCGTCGCCCCAGTCGAAGCCCCGGTTGATCAGGGCCGCCGGGACCACGCCGTCGCTCTCGGGCGTGACGTCGTGGGCGTAGACCTGCTCGCGGAACCCGTCCAGCGGCGCGGTCTGGACGCGGTAGCCGACCTCGGTCGCAGCGGGGTCATGAGCGGTGAACGGGGTGCTGGCGATCGGGGCGACCAGTTCTGCGCCTTCGTCCAGCACCGGCCAGCCGATGTTGACGTGATACAGGATCATATGCGGCGTGCGGTAGAAGCCGCAATTCTCCACCCGGTCGTGAATCTCGACCGCGGCCTCGCCGACCTTGGCCTCGATTCTCCGGACCAGCCGCAGATTCTCGGCGAACATGGCGACCTGGCGGATCTCGCCCTCGGCCCACAGCGTACAGTCGTCGCCGTCCCACTCCGCGCCATAGCCGACCAGCCGGGCCGGGGTGTAGCTGATCCGGCCATGGATGCCGTGGCTGACCTTGCTGCGATACGGATAGTTGTAGTGCTCGGCGCCCTCCTCGGCCATGCCCAGTACATGGTCCAGGCCGCACGTGTTCATGAAGCCGGAGAAAGAGCGCAGGAAGCCGAGGCCGCCCTCCGAATCCACCTCGTGCAGCCACGGATGGCGGAAGCCGGTCGGCGAATGCCAGCCGATGGCGGCCTGGCCCAGCTTCATCGAGCCGATATCCATGCAGCGGTCGACCAGCACATCGAAGCGGAAGCCGCAGCCGGTGTCGAACTCGAGCACGCGCAGACCCCGTTCCGGCCCGTCGTCGCAGGTGACCGGCCGTACGCCGAAGATCTGGGAGGTATCGCCGAACTGGCGGATCAGGTCCTTGCGGGTCCACGCGCGGCCGAACAGTCTGGGCATTCTTCCCCCCTTGCGGTCCTAAGTGTTCTCTCCAGCCCGCGCGGCGCACCCGGCGGGCCCGGCATTCCCCGAAAATTGCCGTCCGCGAAGCGACAGCGTCAAGCGGCACCGCGCCGCGATCAGACGCTCATCAGTCCCGAGGCCAGCGCATAGACTCCGAAAGCGCCGATCAGCAGGCCGGCGCCGCGGTTCATCCAGGTCATATTGTCCTCGCTGATCCGGTTGCGGAGCAGCCCGGCGCTGGCGGCGATCCCCAGCCACCACAAGGCGGAGCCGAGGAAGACGCCTCCGACCAGGATCGAGGCGCCGGTCAGGTCGAGGGAGTCAAGCCCGAGCCCGAGCGAGGCAAACACCGCGGCGAAGGCGAGGATCGTGATCGGATTGGTGATGGTCAGCACGAAGGTCGACGCGAAGGCGGCGAGATGGGTGTGCGGCTCGGGCCGGCGGATGCGGTCGACAGCCCGCTTGGTATAGATGCGCAGCGCGAGCAGCAGGAGCAGAATGCCGCCGCCCAGTTCGAGCCAGGTCCGGTGGGCCAGCATGAAGTCGGTGATCGCCGCCACGCCGAACGCGGCGACGACGCCGAACACGGCGTCGGCGCAGGCCGCGCCGAGGCCCGCGATCAGCCCGGCCAGCCGCCCTTCGTGCAATGTGCGCTGCACGCACATCACCCCGACAGGACCGACCGGCGCCGCGATCGCCAATCCGGCGAGCACGGCCTTGATGAACAGGATCAGCAGCAGGGACAAGGACGTGATCGGCATCTGTGGCGCGTGCGCGGCGAAGGCGACATGGGCGGCCCTCACCGCTGCCGCAATTGCAGTGTCCCTACGGACGTCCCGTGGGGCCCGAGCGCCGCAAAATGCGGGGGATTGACGGGGAAAGCAAGGTCCGACTGCGGCGGCGTTTGACGGACACCGCACTTGCCGCTAGCCTCGCGCGCCAGAACGGCCGGGATCGGGGTCCAGGGCGACATATCGGGGGAAGGGGACGGCGGATGATCTGCCGGCTGTTCATGCGCGGGCCGCGAGCACGCCGGGCGACAGCAATCCCGCCCGGAGTTCACCGGTTGCCTGGATCAGTTATGCCACAAGCCACCAAGCCGCTGCTCGCCATGCTGGTGGTGCTGATGTTCGCCGGAGCGGCGCAGGCGCAGCCGCTGGTGGTCGCGACGGAGCCTCAGGCCTCGGCCGCCCCCCTGATCATTGCCCATGAGCGCGGCTGGTTCGCCGAGGAAGGCCTCGACGTCACCATCCTGCACTTCCATGCCAATCGGACGATGGTGATGGCGCTGTCCGAGGGCGACATCGACATCGGGCTGATCGGGCTCTCGGCCGATGCCTTCGCCATGGCCGCCAGCCACCAGCTGCGCATCGTGGCCGGTGTCGAGCAGCTGGATCCCGCCTATCCCCGCTACGCCTGGCTGTTGAACGCCAGCCTGACCCGGGCCAGCCCGGACGGCCCCGTGGCCGGTGGCGATTCCGATGGCCTCTGGAGGCTTCGCGGTGGTGCCAGGTTCGGCCTCACCGAGGCCGGCGCGACGGCGCGCTATCTGCTCGACCGCCGGCTGGGCGCGGCCGACGGCCTCTCCTTCGTCTCCGAAGGCTCCTATGTGGCGCTCGCCGCCGCCCTGTCCCAGGGCAGGATCGACGCCGCCCTGTTGCCGGCGCATCTGGCCGGCGACCTGGAGGCGACCGGCGCGGCCGTGGTCACGGGCTGGGCAGGCGCGGCCGAGGGACCGGTGAGCCTTTCGGTGCTGATGACCACCGCGGCGCAGACCCGCCTGCGCGGCGATGTGACCCGGCGCTTCCTGCGCGCCTACATCCGCGGCGTGCGCGCCTATCACGACATGGTGTTGGCGGTCGACGCCGATGCTGACGGCCTGGCCGGGGCGGAGCGAACGGCCCTGGTGCAGGTGATTGCCGGCGGCGCGCGCCGACCGGTGGCCGAGGTCGCCGCCGCCCTGCCCTACATTGCCCTGGACGGCGGGCTGGACGCGGACTCCCTGGCCGAGCAGCTGCTTTGGTGGCAGGACCAGGGGGTCTGCGGCCGGGAGATCGAGGTCGAGGCACTGGTCGACCTGGCGCCACTCGAGGCGGCGCTCGCGGAGCTGGCTGCGGAGGAAGCCGTCATCGCGGCCCGGGCCGCCGCGGCCGCTGCAGCCGAGGAGAACGACGACCTGCAGGCGACAGATCCTACCGCGGCCGGCGGCCCGGAGCAGGTATCGCCCGGTCAATAGGGCAGGCTAAAGCAACCCGCGTCCATCCGGACGCGGACCAGCGGCGTCCGTTGCTAGCGCGCTGAAGATCGCCTGCCAGCGCTCGCGCTTCGACCAGCGATTGAAGCGGTTGTAGAACGTCGTGTAGGGGCCGTACTCAGGCGGCAGTGGCGCCAGCGAGCGCCGCAAGAGCAGCTGGTCCGCGTCCGGATGGACGCGGGACGCGGTAGGCCGCAGACGCGCAAGCGCGCAGCTACAGCGGTACTGACGCGAATTGGCCCCCGAGACTTGAACTCAGGCGGACCCGCTCACGCCGGTTTGCACATTCAGGATGAACTCGCGCATCAGCGCCGCGCACTCCTGATGGTGCGTCTCGAGCAGGAGGTGCGCCCCGTCGTAGATGTGCATGTCGAGCCGATCGAGCTCGCGGGCATAGGCGAGAACCTCGTCAATCTCGAAATAGGGATCGTGCCGACCCCAGAGCAGCAGCGCCGGCGGCTGATGGTCACGATGATATGCCGAAATGTCGGGGAAACGGGTGATGTAGCGGCCGTAATCTTCGAAGATGCGGAACTGGATCTCGACGCGCCCGGGGCGGCTCATCCGCTCCCAGTCGAGATGCCAGCCCTCAGGCGCCATACCCGCCTTGAGCCGATCCGGGATGTCGCCGACATAGGTGTGTCGCACCCCCTCGAAGTTCAGCCACTCGGGGAGCCTGGCGCGGTTCTCCGGCGTCGGATCCGCCCAGTAGGCCTTGCTCGCGTCCCAGACCGGACCGAATCCCTCCTCATGGGCATTGCCGTTCTGGATGATGAGCCCCAGCACACGGTCGGGACGGGCGATCGCCAGGTCGTAGGCGACGGGCGCCCCGAAATCGTGGATGTAGAGGAAGAACCGCTCCAACCCGATCTGCCGCGTCAAGGCGTCGATCGTCTTCGCCATCGCCTGGAACGTGTACTCGTAATCGTCGGGCGCCTCGGTGAAGCCAAACCCGGGCAGGTCAGGCGCAACGACCCTCGCCACCTCTGCCAAGGGGCTGATGACGTGGCGGAAACCGTACGAGGAGCAAGGCTGCCCGTGGAGAAGCAGCACGCCCGGCGCGTCGTGCTGCCCTGCCTCGCGATAGAAAAGGCTCACCCCATCCACGTCGACCGTGTGATGCCTCGCTTTCTGAATGTTCAGCACAACTGCTCTCCTTTGCGATGCCGGTTCGACACAGACTGTCGATCTAGCTCACACTTGTTCGTTTTGGAGCTGTTGCGTCCGCTTCGGCAGCCTGCAGGTTTCACGGCCTAAGACAGCCGCCGGCGCAGGACGTCGCCGAGCACGGCGAAGTTCCGCGGGTCGGCAGACTGGGCGACGTTGAAGCGGAGGAAGCGGCCGGCCGTCTGCCCGAGGCTGAACACGTTGCCGGGCGCCAGCACGACGTCCTCGGCCAGAGCCGCCCGGGCCACCGCCGCCGAGTCCACGCCGTCAGGGAGCGCGGCCCAGAGGAACAGGCCGCCCTTCGGCCGCAGCCAGGGCGTCAGCCCGGTCGCCGCCAGCTGGCCAAGCACCTGCTCCATCGCGCCGGCGAGCCGGCCGCGGATGGCCTCGACATGCCGGCGGTAGCTGCCGTCGACCAGCAGCGCATGCGCCAGGCGCGCCGAGAGGTCGCAATTGCCGAAGCTGGTGGCGAGCTTCAGGTCGACCAGCGGCTCGATCCAATCCGGCCGCGCGGCGATGAAGCCGCAGCGGACCGAGGCCGACAGCGTCTTCGAGAAGCTGCCGACATAGGCGACGCGGGAGAGCCCGTCCAGCGCCGCCAGCCGCGGCGGCGCGTCTTCCAGGAAGTCGGCGAAGATGTCGTCTTCGACGATCGCGATGTCGTGCCGGTCGGCGAGCTTGAGCAGCCGGTGCGCGGTCGCCGGGGCCAGGCTGCCGCCGGTCGGGTTGTGCAGGGTCGCGTTGGTGATGTAGAGCCGCGGCGCGTGCGCCTGGGCCGCCTGGGCGAAGGCCTCCAGGTCCGGCCCGGTGTCGGTATAGGGGACGGCGTGCACACGGACATGGTGAGTCGCCAGCATCGACTGGAAGTTGTAGTAGCACGGGTCGTCGATCAGCACCGCGTCGCCCGGACGGAGCAGGAAGCGGCAGATCATGTCGATCGCCGCGGTGGCGGAGTCGGTGAGCAGGATCGCATCGGGGCCGGCGAGCACCCCGCGGTCGGCGAGCCGGCGCGAGAGCTGGACCCGCAGCGGCTCGTAGCCAAGCGGCGGCCCGTAGCTGAGCAGGTCGCACTCGGGGTCGCGCGCCAGCGCCCGGAGATGACGCCGGATCGCCTGCTCCGGCAGCCAGTCCGGCGGCAGCCAGCCACAGCCGGGACGGAGCGCGCCGGCGGATGGCGCCAGCGCCTGGTGCATGATCCAGAACGGATCGACCTCGCGCTCCCGCTTCGCCGCCGGGCGAAACGGCGCAGCCGGCAGGCTCGGCCCGGCGACGTAGAAGCCCGAGCCCGGCCGCGACTGGATGGCGCCCTCGGCGGCCAGCCGGTCATAGGCCTCGACGACGGTGGACTTCGAAACC
>JBHJOG010000043.1:0-20258 GCA_050329975.1 Alphaproteobacteria bacterium
AATCTGGGGCTGGCGATGCGGGCCGCGAAGGCCCGCGGCTACGACGCCGGCGTGATCACAGATGGGCTCGGCAATATCGCCGAGTTCGCCTTCGCCAACCTGATGTTCGGCAAGCAAGGCGAGGTGCACACGCCGGCCGCCAACGGCACCTTCCTCAACGGCATCACCCGCCAGCGGGTGATCTCGCTGCTGCGCGCCGACGGGGTCGTCGTGCACGAGCGCGCGATCGAGCCCGAGGACCTGCGAGGCGCCGACGAGATCTTCAACACCGGCAACTACGGCAAGGTCATGCCCTGCACCCGCTACGAGGATCGGGACCTGCAACCCGGCCCGCTCTACCGCCGCGCCCGCGCGCTCTACTGGGACTTCGCGGCAACCGCGCGCTAGGCCGTCACTGGGCCGACACGTCCACGGTCACCGTGGTGGTCCAGACATGGCCGTCGGCAGCGCGGGTATAGGCGATCTCGCCGACATACTGGCCCGGCGTCCAGGGGGAGGCCGCATCCCGCGGCAGCCCGACATAGGGGTACCACCAGGATTCGGTCCGCTCGATCTCGATCACGGTGTCGGCAACGGGCGTGCCGTCAGGCGCGATGATGGTCATCGCCACCCGGTCTCCTTCCACCAGGCCCCAGACCGCGGACCACAGCACGAGGAATGGCGAGTCGGAGGTCACCTTTGCGGCGTCGTAGTCGCCGGCGCGGATGCGTGCCGGCTCCGGCTGCTCGCCGGCGAAGCCGATGTGATAGGGCAGGCCGGCGAAATAGGGCAGGGCGGCCGCCGTTTCCGGAGCCCAGAGCGGCGCGCCGGGATTGCCGCAGCCGTCTGCCGGCCGCCCGCTGAACGGGTCGATCGGAACCTCGTTCTGGCGCACCTCGAAGTGGACGTGGGGGAAGTTGGCGCGCCCCGACTGGCCGATCATGCCAAGCTGGGTTCCGGCATCGACGCTGTCCCCGGGCAGCACTGTGACCGAGGCCTGGCGCAGGTGGCAGTACTGTGTGAACAGGCCGTCCGCATGCTCGATGACGACGCCGTTGCCGCACTCGCGGTTGCGGACCGCCTCGGCATCGATCTCCCCGCGGCCATCGGGAACGCCGTCGCGCGCCGCCACCACCACACCCGGCGCGGCTGCCAGCACCGCGATGCCCCGGTCCATCGCCGCATAGTCGGTGGCGGCGAAATCGACGCCGGCATGGCCGGGATAAGTCATCGCCCCGCATAGGTAGTCGCGGGCCTCCCCGGTCGGATCGGCGTCGAAATAGACCGCGATCGCGCAGTCGGTGCCCAGCGCACAGGCGACCGGCATGGTCAGGTATTCGGCGGCGATTGCGGGATGGCCGCCCAGGGCGGCCGAGAACAGGAGCAGGCTAGCGAATCCAGATTTCCGCACTGACGCTGTCACCATTGGCATCGATCACCGTGATCCGCGCCTGGCCGGGCCCGTTCGGCACCCACGCAGTCTGTCGGCTGATCGTCGAGGTTTCGATCGGGGCTCCGTTCACCATCCACAGGAACGGACGCGCGCCCCCGGCGGCGACCAGGGGCAGGGGGGTCGGACCGCCGGTCTCGGCGGGCATCTCCACGATGCTGCCGTCGATCGGAAAGTCAATGCGTAAATCCTGGGCGAAGCGAACCGTGCCGGCCTGCTGGGCTGGTCCGGGGCGTGCGTCGAAGGAGAGCATCCGGGCGGGCAGGCCGTCGGCGAGCCGGTCGATCACGCCCTCCGGCGGCGGTCCCACCACGCCGCGGCCGGGATCGGGCAGCAGCCCGAACGCCTGGAACAGGATCGGGGCGGCGGTGTTGTGGCCGGTGCGCTGCGGGCTGGAATTGCCGTCCGGCCGCCCGACCCACACGCCGATGGTCGTCTCTGCGTCGTAGCCGATCGCCCAGGCGTCCCGATAGCCGTACGAGGTTCCGGTCTTGTAGGCGATGCGCGAGCCGCCGAGCCGGAAGCTGGGGTCCAGGGTATCGTCGGGGCGGGAGGTGTCGGCCATGATGTCGGTCAGGTACCAGGCGGCGGCCGGGCTCATCAGGGTTTCCAGTGCCGGCACGTCGCCCGGGCTGCCGGCCACCACCCGCAGCGGGCTGATCGTGCCGCCGTTGGCGACCGCCGCGTAGGCGCCGGCCAGGTCCCAGAGCGTGGTGCCGACCCCGCCGAGGGCCAGCGGCAACGGCGCCACCGGGTCGAGGCCGGGAAAGTGGAGAGCGACACCGCTCTGGCGCAGGCGCGTGGCCAGCCTCACCGGTCCCAGCCGGTCGAGCACCGCGACGGCAGGCATGTTGAGCGAGCGCTGCAGCGCCTCGCGCACGGTGAGCCGACCCTGGTAGCCGCCGTCGAAATTGGTGGGCGCATAGTCGCCGTAGCGCGTCGGCGTGTCGTCGATGTAGGTCTGGGGGTGGAGCAGCAGGTCCTCGAACGCCATGCCGTAGATGAACGGCTTGAGGGTCGAGCCCGGCGAGCGGATCGCCTGGATCAGGTCGACCTGGCCCTCGCGCGCTTCGGCGAAGAAATCGCCGGAGCCGACATAGGCGAGGACGTCGCCGCTGTCGTTGTCGATGGCGATGATCGCGAGGTTGGCCTGGGGATCGAGCCCGTCCAGCGCGCGGAGCGCCAGGGTTTGCATCGTGCGCTGCAGCCGGCCGTCGATCGTGGTCTCGATCACCGGCGCCGTCACCCCCGCCGCCCGGCTCTCGGCCACCAGACGCTGGCTCAGGTGCGGGGCGACGAACGGCATCGCCAGCCTTGTCGTCGGCAGCGGTTCCTCCAGGGCCTCGGCGAGCTGGCGGGCTGTGATGACGCCGAACTCGTGGGCTCGGCGCAGGACCTTTTCCCGGGCTGCCAGCGCGGCCGCCATGTCCCGGTCGGGCCGCCAGCGGGTGGGGGACTGCGGCAGGACCACCAGCATCGCCGCCTCGCCGGGACTGAGCGTGTCGGCCGGCTTGCCGAAATAGGCGTAGGCGGCGGCCTGGATGCCTTCCAAATTGCCGCCATAAGGGGCAAGCGTGAGGTACATCGCAAGGATGTCCTCCTTGCTGTAGCGCAGCTCGAGCTGGATCGCGCGCGCGATCTCGATCAGCTTCGATTCCAGCGTGCGCGGCCTTGGCTCCAGCAGGCGCACCACCTGCATGGTCAGCGTGGAGCCCCCGGAAACGGCCTCGCCATGGGTCGCCATCTGGCCGACGGCGCGGGCAAGCGCCAGTGGGTCGACGCCGGGATGCCACCAGAACCGCCGGTCCTCATAGACGACCAACATCTCCAGGTAGAACGGAGTCACGTCGTCGACCGTCGCCGGCAGGCGCCACATGCCGTCGGTGGTGGTGAACGCGCGCAGGACCTGGCCTTGGGCGTCGAGCACTACCGCCGAGCGGTCATTGTACCGCTCGAGCGCCGGCGGGTAGAGGCGGTCGAGCACCGCCCCGGCCCCGACCGCCAGCAGAGCGAGGCCGGCGGCGCCGAGGCCGAGGCGGCGAAGCCATCGGCGCCATCGCATCGGTCAGCGCGCCTCGATCACCATCCGGCCCATCCCGGTGCGGGCATTGAGCTCGGGCGTGTACATGTCCTCGACGAAGGACGGCGGCAGCACGAAGTCCCCCGGGGTGACGGCACGGGCCAGATAGGCCACCCGCACCATCCCGGACGACTCGATGGCGGCGACGAAGCGGTCGTCGCGCATCTCCACATGCTCCGGATAGGAGAGGTTGAGCCCCTCGGCCAGCTCCTCCAGCCCGCGGCTTTCCCCGATGCGCGGATTCTCGATTTCGAGACCGGCCGGGATCAGGTCGACGATCAGCATGTCGTAGCTGAAGTCGCCCTCCGGCAGCACCTCGATCACGACGACCACCAGGTCGTTCTGCGTCAGGGTCTCGGTCGCGGGGTCGAACGGCGTGCCGTCGGCCCGGGAGAAGGTCCGGACGATGGTCATGCCGTTGGCCTCCGCCGGCCGTGGCCCGTCCGGCACGCCGCGGATGGTGACCGTCCGCTGGACCAGGCTCTCGCCCGCATTGCCGATGCGCATCCCCTCCGCCAGGTCGGCGGCGCTGGGGATCAGGTCCACCGGGGAGGTGGTTGCGGGGAGGGTGACCCCGTCGACCGCAAGCGTCATCGACTCCTGGTCCTCGAGCAGCGCATGCGCCGCCAGCAGCAGCCACGCATTCTCCTGGGTGCTGGTATAGCGGGCGCGGCTGAAGCCGAGGGCCGCCGATTCCGCCATGTCGAACCAGCGCTGGTCGCGGATGCCGGCCTCGGCCATCAGCGCCACCAGGGCCGCATCGTCGCGGAGCTCGGAGCCGTAGTCGCGCAGCGACACACCGGTCACCCGCGGCTGCCCGGCGAGCCCGAAGGCATAGTCCGAGCGCGCCCTGTCGCCATAATCGGCGAGCGCAACCCCGAGCTGACCGCGGGCCAGCGAGGTCTGGAACGACTCCATGCAGGTGTCGGCGTAGTAGCGCAGGTCACCGATGTCGGCCTGGCCGGCGCGCGACAGCGTATAGAGCGCATAGGCGGCGGCGGGGCGGCACTGCTGGCGGGTGTCGTACCAGGTGACGTATTCGCTCAGCCAGTCCAGCCCGCGCTGATAGGCCCGCTCCGGCACCCGGTGCCCCTCTTCGCGGGCGCGGGTGAGGAAGTCCATCGCATAGGCGGTCAGCCAGGCGTCCTCGCTGCCATAGGGGTTCCAGCGCGAGAAGGCGCCGGACCAGGACTGGTTCGACATCAGCTGGGCGATCGACCGCCGGATCCGCTCGTCGACATTGACCGGCCGCTCGTCGTCGTCGCCCCAGGCCTCGGCCACCTCCGACAGGTAGAGCAGCGGCATCGCGCGGCTGGTGACCTGTTCGATGCAGCCATAGGGATACTGGTCCAGTTCGCGCACCAGCCCGGGCACGTCGAAGTTGGGCCGCGTGCTGAAGCTGGCCGCGAGCTCCGCCGTGTCTGGCAGGTACTCGGCGTAGAGCGCATCGTCGATCAGCAGGGTCTGGCCCGGCTCGAGCAGGCCGGCGATGCGATCGGTCACATAGGGCTGTGACGGCCGCACGGCGATCTGCCAGGAGCGGGTGACCGAGAAGCCGGCGGGCCCCGAGAGTTCCAGGGTGATGTCGCCGATGCCCACCGTGTCGGCTGCGAGCGCGACCGTGGCGGTGAACCGGTCGTCCGTGCCCAGGGCAACCTGGAAGCTGCCGGTGCCGTCCACCGCCACCGGCCCGTAGGCGCGCAGGTCGGCACGATAGGTGCCTGCCGGCCCGTCGACATTGTGCAGGCTCAGCGTGATCTCGGCCCTGTCGCTGGGCGCGAGCACCCGCGGCAGCGCGACCTCGCTGACCACCGGGTCGCGGACCGTCAGCGGCTGGCTGGCGGACCCTACCGCGTCGGCGGTCCAGGCGACGGCCATCAGCCGCAGCTCGCCGTTGTAGTCGGGGATCTCGAGCGGAATCGTGGCCCGCCCGTTCGGGCCGACCGGGACGATGCCGGTGAACAGCGCCACCGTGCGCACGGTGCGGACCGGCGGAGTCGTCGACTGATCGTCGAGGCGGGCCTCGTCCATGCCATCGCCGCCGAAGCGCAGCTGGCCGCGGCGGCCCTCGCTGACGATGAGCCGGCCATAGAGATCGCGCATCTCGACCCCGAGCCGGCGCTGGCCGTAGAAATAGTCGACCGCGTCGGGCGACTGGAAGCGCGTCAGCAACAGGATGCCCTCGTCGACGGCGGCGACCGTCATGAACGCCTGCTCGCCGGGCTCGATCCCGTCTACCGCGACGTCGAGATGGAAAATCTCGCGCGGACGCAGCACCTCGGGGGTCGCCATGGTGATGTCGAGCGTGCGCTCGCTCATATCGACTGCCATCCAGGAGACGCCAACCGCCCGCCCGGGCCCGAACACGCCGCGCTCGGGGTTCGCGTCCTCTCCGGCCCGATAGAGGGTGGCCAGCGCATAGGCGCCGACGCCCCAGTCCTCGGTCACGGCGAACTCGACCACCGTGCCGCCGTCGGGAACGGTGACGTTGCGGGATTCGATGATGCCGTCATTGGCGATCACCAACAGCATCTCGCCGGCGAACGGCGCGTCGACCGCAATCCGGGCGACGTCGCCGATGGCGTAGCGCGACCGGTCGAACGCGATGTCGAGCTGGTCGGGCGTGTCGCTGAGCGTCTCGGCCACCCACCAGCCGGCGATGAAGCGCATGCTGCTGGCAGCACCGCTGACCGGGTCGAACACGTCCAGGCGATAGCGGCCCCACTCGGTCGGCAGGGTCAGGGTCGAGGGTGCATCGGCGCTGACGGACAATACGCCGTCGCTCTGGGGCACGTCGTAGACGCTGAACTCGTAGTCCCACGAGCCGCGCCACCACCAGTAGTAGCGATATTCCTCCTTCACCAGTTCGTAGCGCAGGTCGGTGCCGGAGATCCGCGCGCCATCGCCGTCGATCATGATGATGTCGAAACCGGCAGGGCTGTCATACTCGACCGCCCCGTCGAACTGCGGCCGGATGCCGATCGACGGCCGGTCGCTGCGCACGGGCAGGGTCACGCTGTCGTTGACCGGGCGGCCGCCGACATCGAACACCGAAACGCGGACCACTGCTTCCAGCTGCAGGGTCGTGTCCGGCAGGTCGGCCATCGCCAAATAGATCCGGCTGCGGCCGTCGTCGTCCGTGTCGGTGAACGGCAGCGGCTCGCGCACCGGCTCGAAGCTCTCCTGCTCCATGCCGAAGCGGTAGCCGGGATAGCGCGGCCACGGGTCGGCCGCCGGGCGCAGCAGCACCGTCGCCTCGCCGGGCAGGCCGGCGGCGGCGGCGCCGTAGAGATACTGGGCCGAGAGGTCGATCGTCGTGGTCTCGCCCGGACGGACCGCGTCATGGTCCGGGGTGAGCCCGAGCCGGATCCGCACCGGCACGAAGTCCTCGACCTGGAAGCTCACCTCGCCGACTGGCGCGCCGTCGGGATCGACGAACGCCTGCAGGGTCCATGTGCCTGATGGCGCCGAGGCGGAAAGCATGTAGTCGTAGCTGTAGCCGCCCAGCCCCTGGTCGCTGAGCGTCCGGCGCTCGATCTCGATCCCGTCGGGGCGCAGCAGGCTGACGGTCAGCGGCAGGCTGGTCATGGCGCGCGCGTCCGCATCGCGGAGCAGGCCGGTGACATAGACCTCCTCGCCCGGCCGGTAGACGCCGCGCTCGGTATAGAAATAGCCGTCGATCGGGCCCGGTGCAGCGCGACCGTCGACGCCGCGGTCCGACAGGTCGAAGGCGGCGCCGACCAGGGACAGGAAGGCAAAGTCCTCGTTGCCCACGCGGGCCTGGACCACGCCGGGGCGCAGGCCGCCCTGGCCCATGGTCAGCCCGGCCGGGAAGTGCGCCATGCCCTGCGCATCGGAATCGGCCCGGCCGAGGACATCGTTGTTGCGGGCGATCAGCTCGACCTCGACGTCCGCCATGGCGGCGCCCGTCAGCAGCGACCGCACGGCCACGTGCAGGCCATCGGCACCCATGAAACCGGTCAGCCCGATGTCGGACATGATGACCCATTGGGTCGCCCGATCCTCGTAGTAGTTATAGTCGTCGGCCTGGTCGTCGTGGACGGTTGCCACCACCAGGTAGACGCCGGGCAGCGGCGCAACCAGCACCTCGTCGATCGGGAGCCCCGTTGTTACTTCGCGGTTCTGCATCCGCTCGACGGGCATCTGGCCGCTCCAGATCGTCTCGCCGATGTCCGAGCGGATCTCGTCGATGTCCCAGCCGGCAAGACCGCTGCCGACCCGGTCTCGGATCACCTGGTTGACGAGATTGCGGTCGTTGATGCGCAGCACCTCGACGTCGACCATGTCGACGTTGACGGTCGAGATCGGCACCGTCCCTGCGCCGCCGGTCGGCAGCACGTAGGCGGAGCCGCGGAAGGACACGCCCGGCTGCCGGTTCTCGACCGCCAGCGCGTAGGTGAAATCATCGTAGGTCCGCTGGTCGCCGTCGGTCGCAGGCATGCCGGCGCGCACAGTGACGTTGTAGCTCTCGCCATGGCGCAGGCCGTTGAGGCAAAGGCTGAAGCCCTCGACGGTGAGTTCATAGGGGACCGCCGGCTCAAGGCGTACATAGGACGACAAGTCGGTTCCGCGGCCGGCGGGCAGCGGATCGCTGAACTGGATGCAGGCCCGCGGCTCGTCGCGGTCGGCGTAGACGTCGACCCACAGGGCGCGGAAGCCGTGTTCCTGCTGCAGGAACGCGACTCGCTCAGCAAGGTCGGGATCGGAGGCGATCGCCTCCGCCGCCTGATAGGCGGCGATCGCCAGGTTGAATTCCTCGGCCGATTCCAGCAGTTCGCCGACCAGGACCAGGTCCCCGCGGCGCTCCGAATCCGTTCCGGCCGTGCGCAGCGCATTGACCTGGGCCGAGAGCGCCTGGGGGGAGCGGTAGTTGTACTGACGCCAGGCGCTCGCAAGGGCGCTCCACAGCGCGTGGCTGTCCTCGCCGAGCCCGGCCGCGATCTCCAGGCTGTCGATCGCCTCGCCCAGCTGGTTGGTGGCCAGCTGCTGCTGGCCCCTGGGCAGCCACGTTGCGGCATCCCCGTACTGCTCCGATCCCTGCTCCTCGATGTGGGCAAGCAGCCGCTCGCGATAGTCCGACGCCTGGGCAGAGTGGCGGGGCGATTCGAAGGCTTGCGCGGCGCCTGAAACCAGGACGCCGCACAGCAGCAGCAGCGCGATCGAGCAAGCACGCACGACAGACATCGGAACCTCCGCCCATATTCTTGAGTCCGGCCGGACCATAGCATTCCCAATGCGTCGAAATCTTGTTCCGGATGGGCGGGAGATGCGGAATCTCGCTATCCGTTGGTCACAGCCCATGATCGCTGTACAGTGGTGGCCAAACGTAAGGAAGCAGCCCAATGCGACTCGTCGCGACTGTTGCCGCCGCGGCGGCTCTGCTGATCTCGATCCCGATGCGGGCCGACGAGCCGTTGCCGGAAGGCTCGACCGGCCTCAGCGAAACCAGGGTTGCCCGGGCCGAGTCGTTCATGGTCGCGTCGGCCAATGCCTATGCCACCGAGACCGGGCTGGACATCCTGCGCGATGGCGGCAGCGCGGTCGACGCGGCGATCGCCGTCCAGCTCGTGCTCAACCTGGTGGAGCCGCAGTCCTCGGGGCTCGGGGGCGGGGCCTTCATGTTGGCCTGGGATGCCGAGGCGGAGAAGCTCGACGCCTATGACGGCCGGGAAACCGCCCCCGCCGAAGTCACGGAGACGCTGTTCCTCGATGCCGAGGGCCAGCCGATGGAGTTCTGGTCCGCGGTCGTCGGCGGCCGGTCGGTCGGGACCCCCGGCGTCTTGCGGATGATGGAGCGTGCGTGGCAGGACCACGGGCGCCTGCCGTGGGCCGACCTGTTCCAGCCGGCGATCGAGCTCGCCGAAGCAGGCTTCGCGGTCCCGCAGCGGCTCAACACCCTGATCACGGAGGATCCGCACCTCGGCCGGTTCGAGACTGCCCGCACCTATTTCTACAACGACCGCGGCGAGCCGTTGCCGGTGGGGCACGTGCTGCGCAACCCGCGCTACGCCACCCTGCTGCGCACCATCGCCACCAACGGGGTCGACGCCTTCTACACCGGGTCGATCGCATTCGACATCGTCACCGCGGTGCGCAACACGCCCGACAATCCGGGCCTGCTCAACCTCGATGACATGGCCGGTTACACCGCGGTCCGGAGGGAGCCGCTGTGCATCCCTTACCGCGTCTACACCGTTTGCGGCATGCCGCCACCCACGTCCGGCGGCATCACGGTGCTGCAGATGCTTGCCTTCCTCGAGCGGTTCGACATGAGCGCCCTGGAGCCGCAGTCGGCCGAGGCGGCCCATCTCCTGGCCGAGGCGGGGCGGCTGGCCTATGCCGATCGTGACCTGTACATCGCCGACGCCGACTTCGTGCCGGTTCCGGTCGCCGGACTGCTCAACCGGGCGTACCTGACCGAGCGATCGGCCCTCATCGATCCGAAGGCGGCGATGGGTACGGCGGAAGCCGGACGGCCGGAGCAGCAGCAGGGTTGGCTCTACGGGCCGGGCGTGTCTCTGGAACTCCCGTCGACAAGCCATATATCGATCGTGGATGCCGAGGGCAATGCAGTGTCGATGACGACGTCGATCGAGAGCGGGTTCGGGTCGCGCCTGATGGTGCACGGGATATTGCTGAACAACCAGCTCACCGACTTCTCCTTCCAGCCCGACGCGGATGGCGCGCCGATCGCCAATCGCGTCGAGCCGGGCAAGCGTCCGCGCAGCTCGATGGCGCCGATCATCGTCTTCGATGCCGACAACCAGGTGGTCCTGGTGATCGGCTCGCCCGGCGGCAGCCGGATCATCGGCTTCGTCGTCCAGTCGATCGTTGCGGTGCTGGACTGGGGCCTCGATCCGCAGACGGCGGTGTCGCTGCCCCATGTGCTCAACCGCAACGGGGCGACGGAGTTGGAGCAGAACACGGTGGCGGCATCGCTCGCCGAGCCGCTGCAGGCGATGGGCCACGAGGTCATGGTCCGCGATCTGAACAGTGGCCTGCACGCCATCCAGGTGACGCCGGACGGACTGCTCGGGGGAGCCGATCCGCGCCGTGAAGGAGCGGCGCGCGGCGATTGACGTACCGGCGCGATAGCGCCGCCCACGAACCTTCCAGGGAGAGCAATGCATGTCCCGACTGATCCGACTTTCCAGCGCCGCCGTCCTCGTCTGCGCACTGCCGGTTCTCGCCACCTGCGCAGCGCCCTCCAGTCCGGCTCCGACCGGCGGCCAGGCAGCCGTGCCACCCCAGAGCTCGCCTCAGCTTTGCCGGCTGACCAAACCGGACGGTGGCCGTTGCGTCTCCCTGCAGCAGCTCCCGATGGGACCGGCGCAAACCGACCAGGGCTACGCCACCCAGCTGAGCTGGGTGCTGACCAACGAATGCAGCTATCCGATGCTGGTGAGTTGGGGATGGACGCCGGGCCAGGTCGTCGAACAGGCCGTGCTGCAGCAGGGCCAGTCGACCCAGACCAGCTGCCTGTGGAACGTCGACGGCTGTACCGGCAGCATCGATTGGGTCTACCGCTGCTCCCAGGTTCAGTAGCGCGGGCAGCGACAGCCGGGAGGGGCCGTCAGGCCGCCTGACGCTCGGCTGCGTGCTGCGAGGTGTCGGGTTCCGCTGAACGCTTGCGGCTCTTCGGACCCGCGACGGCTGGGGTGCCGGCCGAGCGATTCCGTTCCGGCAGCGGAAGCCTGATCGTGACGGTCGTGCCTTGCTGCGGTGCGCTGGCGATGCTGACCTCGCCCTCGTGCATCGCGACCAGCCGTTGGACCAGCGCCAGGCCCAGCCCGGTACCGCCGTTGGCGTCCTTTGCCAGATGATAGCGGTTGTCGGCCTGCTCGAACGGCTGGAACGCCCTGCTTAGCTCGCTCTCCGACATGCCGATGCCGGTATCTGCGACCTCGATGGTGGCGACCGATGCGTCGACTCGTGCGGTCAGCGTGATCGTGCCGCCGGCGGGCGTGAACTTGACCGCGTTCGACAGCAGGTTCAGCACCACCTGTTTCATCGCCTGCTCGTCGGCATGGATCGTGGGGAGGTCGTCCGGCAGGTCGATCTTCAGCCGCAGGTGGTTTTCGTGCGCCCGCAACTCGACGACGCGCACCGTTGCCGCCAGCAGCTCCCGCAGGGAGATGTCTTCGGGCGACAGCTCCATCTTTCCGGCCTCGATCTTCGAGATGTCCAGGATCTCGCTGATCAGGTGCAGCAGGTGCCGGCCGCTGGAATGGATGTCGCGCGCATAGTCGCGGTACTGAGGCGTGCCGACCTTGCCCAGGATCTCGTCGCGGATCATCTCGGAGAAGCCGAGGATCGCGTTCAGGGGCGTGCGCAGTTCGTGGCTCATCGTCGCCAGGAACCGGGTCTTTGCCTGGCTGGCGGCCTCTGCACGCCGACGCATCTTCTCGGCCTCGCTGCGCGAGGTCTGCAGCCGCTGGCGGTTCTTTTCCAGGTTCGCGAGCAGGGCATTGGCCGCCTCGACCAGCTGGCCGATCTCGTCGTGCTCATGCCCCTTCGGCACCTCGATGGTCACGGCATCCGGACGCCGCGGATTGACCGCGCCCAGCGACCGGATCAGGGTCAGCAGCGGCTTGGTGAGCGTGTGATAGAACAGGAGGGCCATCAGGAACGACAGCACCACCGCGCGCAGCAGGCCGTAGATCAGCGTCCGTTCGGCGCGGACCAGGAACGCCTCCCCGACCACCAGGGGGTCCATGGCGATCGTCACCATGCCGACTTCGGTCGGTGCCTGCTGGCTGACGGACAACGGCAGGGTGAATTCGCGCCGGTCGCTGAACAGCATTTCGGCGAGCCAGGAGGATTGCTGCGTGGGCCGCTGAATGGAGGCGAGCTTCTCGCCGAAATCGGTGGTGATGGTCACCTCGACCACGGCGTCATGGGCAAACAGCCCGGCCGCGACTTCACGCGCCAGCGGCTTGTCCACCATGAAGGCCGCCTGGGCCGCGGGCTGCTGCACGGTGGCCAGCAACTGGTGAGCCGATCGGTCGATCTCCGCCCGATGGTCGAAAAAGTCCTCCACGATCTGAACCAGCGAAAGAAACAAGCCGACGATGCAGACGGCTGCCACCACGCAGCCGGCTTGCCTTACAGCGATCCTGCTGCGCAGGGGAATGCGGCGGTCGGGGGCGCTGGAACCGCGTCTCAACTTGTTGAGCCTCATCATCAACGGCCTCCTGCCGCGCCTAGCGGGCGCTACACGTCGCGCGGGCAACGGCAAACCCGCTGAGGACGTCCGGATTGGCGATCGCGTAGTCGTCGCGGAACCGGACGACCAGGTGCCAGGTCGTCTGCGCCTCGCTGCGGAACAGCGAATCGTCGTGGCCCAGGGCTCGCGCCGTCTGGAGGAAGGCGGCACTGGGCGCCAGCACGGCGTCGACGCGCCGGTATTGCAGCAACTGCACCAACTGGGGCAGGTTCGATGCCTCGGCGACGGATCTGAAGCCAAGTTCCTGCATGTGCTGCTGCAGGCCGTATTGGCCGGGAACCGCGATGTTTGCCCGGTCCTGGAACGTCAGGTCGTCCGGCTGCCAGGCGGAGCCGGCGACGAAAAACCAGGCCCATTGCTGCGGCATCACCGCCTGGGCGTAGCTGGGAAGATCGGGCAGGGGACCCTGGAACGCATCCAGTATCGCGCTGGCCAACCCGTCGTCGAACATCATCTCGGCGCGGCGGCTCGGCATCGGGGCCAGTTGGTAGCCGAGCCCCATCTCGCGGAAGATGCAATCCAGCAGGCGGTGCACCTCGGGCGACCGCAGGTCGGTCTGCGATGCCGTCTGTCGCGTCCCTTCCCGGTCCGGCGACAGCACGATGAAGTCGCTCTGGGCAGCGGCCGTCCCGAGGCTGCCCAGCAGGAGGACACAGCAGAGCCCTGTCGACTGAACGAAGCCTCGCGGTGATGGAAGGATGCCAAGCATGAAACCGGCGGCCCGCTTTCGAAAACGAGGAAAATTTGTGGCCGAAACCTCGATGTTCCGGCGCGTCGCAGTACAAATTCGATTGGCGCACTGCCTTATTTCGGGCAGAAACTTGCGTCATCGGTGGCAATGGAACCTCTCCGCTCCATGCAGAGCCGGTGCGGGAACCTGATCGAGCGGATGCCCGGACACGTCCTGCCTTAGTTAACCAATCATTGATCGGTAAACGAAGTGTTAATGAGGGCGCAGAATTCATCAATGACCGAGACCGAAGCCCTCCGCTCTGGCGGCCGGATCCGATGAGAAGTCCGGCGCGCCGGATCGGACGGTGGGTGGCGGCCCTCGGGCTCGCCGGACTGGCCGCCCTGGCCTCGACCGGCGCGATCGCCCAGGTCTGTTCTTCCAACCAGGCACAGCTCACCCAGGCGATCGGGGATTCCCAGTCGGCGCTTCAGCGCGTCTCCGCCAGCCTCGACGGGTTCGGCCGCGAACTGATCGGCCCGCGCACCGGTCCGATCGACGCCGGCACGGTGGTGTCGGCACGCTCCAACCTCGACGCCTTCATCAGCGCGTTGTCGGAGTTCAGCAGCCAGGTCCGTCAGATCGGCCAGGCTTGCGGCCCCGAATTTGCGACCGACGCCCAGACTCTCGCCGACGTGGTCGCCCGGTTCGAAGCCGAGCGTACCCGCGCCGACACGCTGATTGCAGACCACCAGGCGCTGGTCGACTCGGGCGAGCCGCCGATGTCCCAGGCGGAGATGGAGGCCGTGCAGCGGTCGCTCGCGGAGCAGGGTTTCTACCAGGGCGGCGCCGACGGCCGGTTCGGTCCCGGCACCCGCGACGCCATCCGCCGCTTCCAGCAAGCCAGGGGCCTGCCGGTCACCGGCTATCTGGCCGGTGACCAGCGGGCACAGCTGATGCAGCCGCAGACGGCCGCCAGCCCGGCGGGGCCGACGCCTCCTGTGGACTCGGGGCCAGCGGCGCCACCGGGCACCGGCCTGCCGCCTGCGCCTGGCAGCCAGACGGCATCCGCGCTCGACCCGCAGGCGAGCCAGATCTGCGTCCAGAACACGACGGAGGTGAACAACGCCATCGAGCGCACGCGCAACTTCCGGCAGGAGGTGTCGCCCCGGATCGGCGAATTCCGCGCCGCGATCCGCGGCCCGCGGGTGCCTGCGATCGACGCCGAGGCCGGCAACCGGACGATTGCGGACGTAACCGCCTACCTGAACGCGCTGCAGGCGTTCTTCGACCAGGCGGGCGCCGTCGTCGGCCATTGCGACTCCGCCTTCGACGACAGCTACCAGACCCTGGCCGGCCAACTCGATGCGCTGCGCACCATCAACGAGCGCCTCGCGCAGCTCAACGAGGACTACCGCGCCCTGGCGGACTCGGGCGAGCCGGCGATGTCGGAACAGACGATGCAGCAGGTCCAGTCGGGCCTGACAGCGCTGGGCCACTACACCGGCGCGATCGACGCGGTCTATGGGCCGGGGACCCGCAGCGCGATCCGGGCCTATCAGGGCTCGGTCGGCGCGCCGGAGACCGGGTTCCTGACCGGTGATCAGGTCGCTGCCCTGCAGCGGGCGGCAGCGGCGCCGCCGCCGCCCGCAGTGCCGGAGGTCGAGGTCCCGACCCCGGCGGTCCCGACCCCGCCTGTTCCGGAGCCGCCGATTCCCGACGCCGCGTCGATCCCGACCGTCGACGCCGTGTCGACCCGGGCGAGCGACGCGCGAAGCCAGCTTGGCCAGGATCTCGCCACCCGCGAGCCGCCCGATCCGATCAGCCAGGTCGGACCCGGCGACGGCCGGTTCGGCGACCAGTGGTGGCGCGCCCACGACAATCTGGCGGAAGGGCGGCCCCAGGAGACCGCCGATCAGCGGCTCGCCCTGTTCGGCGCCGCCTATCTCGACCGCGGGGCGGAGTCGGCGTCGATGGTCGACGCCCACCTGATCGTGGGCGACGGCTTCGCCCGCCTCGGCCTGTTCGGCGACGCCGCGTTCCATTTCCAGCGTGCATACGAGCTCTGGTCAAACCTCGGGCGCGACGCTGCGGGGGAGCGGGCGCTGCTGCTGGAACGGCTCGCAGCGGCCCGACTTGCCCAGGCGGTCGCCAACGGGCGGGTCGGCGCGGGTGTTTTCGACGAGTTGCGGGAGATGCTGACCGAGGCGCTCGCTGACGCGGAGTCCGCCGACGCCGCGTCGCTGCGGCGTGTCATCCTGTGGCGGCTCGCCGACCTCCATGTCGCCGCCGAGCGGAGCCCGCAGGGCAGCGAGGTGATCGAGGCCACCCAGGTCCGTTACGGCGGCGGCTGAATGAACCCGGGCGGGAACCCGAAGCATACTGACGTGTTACTGTGCTGCAAGCCGCCCGCGGCGCTTCCGCCGTTTGGCAATCAAAGAACAAGGAGGGAATCATGTCCTCAGGACTCCCTGCCGCCCTTACCCCCTGCGCGCCAGTCCGAACGCAGCGTCTCCTGCAGGCCTTGTTCCTGCTGATGGCCGGTGCCCTTCTCGGCGCCTTCTCGGCCAGTAGCGCCCACGCCCAAAGTTGCGACGAAAGCCAGGCGCAGCTGACCCAGGCGATCGTCGATTCCCAGACCGCGCTGGACCGGACGGAAACCACGCTCCAGACCTTTGACCAGGCGCTGATCTCGCCGCGGGAAGCGGCCCTGGACACGGCGCCGATTGTCGCGGCCCGTGCCAGCGTCGAGAATTTTATCTCTGCCTTGTCCGCCTTCAGGACCCAGATCGGCTCGATCGGCGACGCCTGCGGACCCGCCTTCGCCAACGACGTCCGCACCCTGGACGGCCTGATCGCCGGGTTCCAGGCCCAGCAGCAGCGCGCCGACCAGTTGCTGTCCGGGCACCAGGCGCTGCTGGATTCCGGCGAGCCGATGGTGACCCAGGCCCAGATGGAGACCGTGCAGCGCGCGCTGACCGGCCAGGGATATTACGGCAGCGTGATCGACGGCCGCTTCGGAGCCGGCACCCGGGCCTCGATCCGCGCCTGGCAGGCGGCCAGCGGCATGCCCGCGACCGGCTACCTGACCTCGGATCAGTTGCAGCAGCTGCTTGCGGCACCCGCACCGGCACCTGAGGAGGTGCCCGGCGTCACCGGCCTGCCGCCCGCACCGTCTGCGGACGGCGCGCCCCAGGCCCCGGCCCCGACCCCGACCCCGGCAGACGCCCAGACGCAGCAGGTCTGCGCCGACAATACCAACCAGGTGAATGTCGCAGTGCAGCGCACCCAGGACTTCCGCCAGGATGCAAGCTCGCGCAGCGACGACCTGCGAACTGCCCTGCGCCGGTCGCGCACCACCGGCTTCAGCTCCGGCGCGGCCGGCGAACTGGTGGCGGACGTCGACAGCTACCTGGAGCAGATCCTGGCGTTCTACGGCGAGGCACAGCCGATCGCCAGCCGCTGCGGGGACGCCTATGACACGAGCCTCGCCGCGCTGACCCGCGAGATCGACACACTGCGCGGCGTGCGCTCCCGCGCGGCGCAGCTGGCGGACGATTACCAGCAGCTCGTCGCCTCCAACGAGCCGGCGCTGTCGGAGCAGGAGATGCGCCGGATCCAGCAGGGCCTGGCCAACCGCGGCCACTATTCCGGCGGCATCGACGCGCTGTTCGGCCCGGGTACCCGCAATGCCATCCGCGCCTACCAGGCCGAGATGGGTGAGTCGCAGACCGGCTACCTGACCGCGGTCCAGGCTGCGGAGCTGCAGCGTGCCGCCACCGTGACGGAGCCGGCCCCGGTGCCCGAGGCGCCCGCGGCCACGATAGAGACCCCGCAGGCGCCGGACGAAGTGACCGTCGACGTCGTGCTTCAGCGGATGGTCGATGACCTGGGCACGCGCGATCCGGTGGAGTCCCTGGCCGACGTACAGAGCGACGACGGGAGCTTCGGCGACTGGTACACGCGGCTGCACGCGGCTCACACCGGTGGCAGCCCACGCTCGGTGGTAGACCAGCGCCTGGCCCTCCTGGGCGCCGCCTACATGGATCGCTCGGCCAGCTCGGTGGAGATGGTCGACGCCCACATACTGATCGCCGACGCCTATGTCGCGCTGGGTCTCTACGCCGATGCGGCGCTGCACGTACAGCGTGCCTACGACGTCTGGCAGGAGCTGGACCGCGAGGACCTCACCGAAGGGGCACGGCTGCAGGAACAGCTGGCGACATTGCGGCTGGTGAACGATCTGGGCGACGGCGAGCTCGACCAGGCGACAGCTGAAGAGGTCGAGCAGGTGCTTGGCGCCGCACGACTGACGGCGCAGCAGGAACTGGGGACCCGGGATGTCCTCAGCCGGCGGATCGTGGACCGCCTCGCCGACCTGTCCGCGGCCGGCGGTGAGACCCCGAGCGACAGCGCCGTCGCCGCTGCCCTGGACGCACGCTACCCCCGCTGATACCGACTCCGTCGAACTGCTCCGGTCATCCCGCCAATTTGTCCTTTTGCGACAATTGGCGGGATGACGCGTCCACCCCACGCGTATACCTTGCCAGGAGGAACGCGCCCCGGCAGTGCCGGCGCAGCGCGATTGGTGCGGATGGACCGGCGCCGGCAGGGCGTTGCCAGGGCACGGGCCGAACGAGTGGGGATAGCCGGATGAAGGTGATCACAGGTCTGGTCGCGGCAGCGGCCGCGTTGTCCTTGGGCATGGCTGCCGCCAAGGCGGAAATGCCGGTGGTGCCGCCCTACGAGGCGCCGCCGGAGGGTCAGTACGAGAATTCCTTCGCCGCCGGCACGAAGGTGCTGACCGATTCCGGGCTGAGGAACATCGAGGACATCCGGGACGGCGACGTGGTTGTCTCCTTCGACATCGACACCCAGCGGGTCGTGAACCAGCGGGTCCGGGGCGTCAACAGCCGGGTGGAGAACGTGATCTACGAGATGGGGATCGGCGGCCAGACCATCCGCGTGACGCGCGATCACCCCTTCCTCACCACCAACGGCTGGAAGCGCGTGGTGGAGACCTCGGTCGGCAGCACCGTGGTCGCCCATGGCGGCGGCCAGCACACGATCGAGACCTGCTTCATGCGCAGAGGATCGTTCACGGTCTACAATTTCACCGTCGAGATCACCGGCACCTACTACGTCTCCGACCTACGCCTGCTGGCGCATTAGGGGCCCCGATTGGTCGTCGGCGCCATCGATCGGCCGGCCGCCGACGACGCCATCGTCCTGCGGTCGGTGGTCAAGTCCTTCGGCGGAATTCGGGCGGTGCGCAATTGCTCGATCCGTGTCCGTCGCGGCTCGGTCACCGGCCTGATCGGACCCAATGGTGCCGGCAAATCGACCCTGTTCAACATCATCGCGGGCCTCTACGCGCCAGACGGCGGCGAAATCCTGCTCGAGGGCCGCTCCATCGCTGGCCGCCGGCCCCATGAGATCTACCACCTCGGGCTGGCGCGCACCTTCCAGATCGCCCGGGAATTCACCAGCCTGACCGTGCTGGAGAACCTGATGGTGCCTCCGCCGGGGCAGATCGGCGAGCGGCTGTGGTGGGCGTTCACCCGCTGGCGCGCGATCCGGGAGCAGGAGCAGGCGCTGAAAATGCGCGCGCAGGAGGTGCTGGCCTTCCTGAAGCTCGACCACCTGGCCCACGAGCCGGCCGGCAGCCTTTCCGGCGGCCAGAAAAAGCTGCTCGAGCTCGGCCGGGTGATGATGTCGGACTGTCGGGTGGTGCTGCTCGACGAGATCGGCGCCGGCGTCAACCGCGTGCTGCTGGCCGAGCTCGCCGGCCTGATCGAGCGCCTCAATCGGGACCGTGGCTACACGTTCTGCGTCATCGAGCACGACATGGACATGATCGCCCGGCTCTGCGACCCGGTCATCGTCATGGCCGAAGGCACGGTGCTCGCCGAAGGCACGATGCAGCAGATCCGGGCGGACCGGCGCGTGATCGAGGCCTATCTAGGCGGCAGCCCGCCGGCGCCCGGGTCCGATGGGCCACCGGACGGGGCGGCCGTGCGCGACGGCGGCCCGGCCGGGGCATGGGTGCCGGTATGAGTGCCGCCGCCCCTGAGGTCGATCCGGTGCCGGTCCCGATCCTGACCGCGCGCGGACTGGTCGGCGGCTATGGCGGCATGGACATCCTGCACGGGGTCGACCTGGAGGTCCTGCCAGGCGAGATCACGGTGATCATCGGGGCCAACGGCGCGGGCAAGTCCACGGCCATGAAGGCGATGTTCGGCCTGCTGGCCCTGAGGGAAGGACAGGTGACTTTCCTCGGCGAGGACATCACAAACCTGCCGCCGCAGAACCTGGTCCGCCGCGGCATGGCCTTCGTGCCCCAGGAGCGGAACGTATTTCCCAACCTCAGCGTGCATGAGAACCTGGAGATGGGCGCCTTCGTCCGACGCGACCCGATCCAGGCCTCGCTGCAGCGGGTCTACACCCTGTTCCCGGCGCTGGCCGAGAAACGCCGCCAGCCGGCGGGCGAGCTGTCCGGCGGCCAGCGCCAGATGGTGGCGATCGCGCGTGCCCTGATGGTCGAGCCGAAGCTGCTGATGCTCGACGAGCCGACCGCCGGCCTCAGCCCGAAGGTGATGGACGAGATCTTCGAGCGTATCATCGCCATCAACAGCGCCGGGGTCGGCGTGCTGATGGTCGAGCAGAATGCCCGCCAGTCGCTCGCCATCGCCCAGCGCGGCTATGTGCTGGCCACCGGCCAGAACCGGTTCACCGACACCGGCGCAAACCTGCTGGCCAACCGCGAGGTCGCCGACTCCTTCCTCGGCGGCTGAGGATGGTGCGCCGCGGGCCCTCCTGTCGCAAAGGGTCT
>JBHJOG010000044.1:0-4862 GCA_050329975.1 Alphaproteobacteria bacterium
GGGCTAGGCCTTCAGGGCGGTGCGGTTCCCGGCAGGGCTCCGCGGCGGACGATGGCGTCCGTCATCCGGGCGACCCGCGCCATCGCCTTCACGTCATGCACCCGGACAATCGAAGCGCCCCGGTCGATGGCGATTGCCACCGTGGCGGCGGTGCCCTCCACCCGGTCGTCGACCGGCAGGTCGAGGGTGTAGCCGATGAAACTCTTGCGCGAGGCACCGACCAGGATCGGAAAGCCCAGGTCGGCGAACGCGTCCAATCGGTCGAGCAGCATCAGGTTCTGCTCGCGGGTCTTGCCGAACCCGATCCCGGGATCGATGCAGATCCGCTCGCAGGCGATGCCGGCGCCGACCGCGCGGTCGGCCAGGGCGCGCAGATCCTCGCGCACCTCCGACATGACGTCGGCATAGACCGCATCGATGAATCGGCTGCCCAGCGCCGTCCGCTGCACCGACCCGCGGGCCGCGTTGTGCATGATCACCACCTGGGCCTGCCGGCGCGCGACCAGGGCCGGCATCTGCGGATCGTGCGTCAGTCCGCTGACATCATTGATGATGGAGGCCCCGGCATCGAGCGCGGCCGCGGCCGTCGCCGCATTGCGGGTGTCGACGGAGATCGGCCGGTCGATCGTGCGGGCGAGCGCCTGGATCACCGGGATCAGGCGGGCGCGCTCGCCTGGGTCGGGCACTGGATCGGCGCCGGGCCGGGTGCTCTCGGCCCCAACGTCGATGATGTCGGCGCCCTCGCCGACCATGGTGACCGCCAGTGCGACCGCCCGCTCGACATGCCCCGTGCCCGAGGTGATGACCCCGTCGCCCGAAAACGAGTCGGGGGTCGCGTTGAGGATCCCCATCACAAGCGTGCGCATGCCGAACCCGGGCAGGTCGCTCCATGCTGGGCCGTCAGGCATCGGCGTGCAGCCGGTGGAAGCCGCCACGGTAGTAGACCATGGGCGGCAGGTCGGCCGCTGTCCGCATTCGGACCACCTCGCCGAGGAAGATCCGGTGGTCGCCGCCGTCGTGGACCCGGTAGGTGCGGCAGTCGAAGTTGCTGACGCAACCGGTCAGGATCGGCGCCCCGGTGACCCAGTCGAGGGAGTCGATGCCGGACCAGTCGTCGCCCACCGGCTGCGCAAAGCGCGCGCACAGCCTGGCCTGGCCCTGCGCGAGCACGTTGACCGCGAACCGCCCCGCCTGCTCGAACTGCGCCAGCGCATGGGCGCGACGATCCAGGCTGAACAGCACCAACGGCGGGTCGAGCGAGACCGCGTTGAACGAGCTTATCGTCACGCCCACCGGGGCTCCCTCTGGCGTCCGTGTCGTCACCACCGTGACCCCGGTGCAGAATCCGCCGAGGGCATTCCGCAGTTCGCGCTGATCGAGTGGCATCCGGTCGCATCCCTGGTGTCGCGGCCGGCACTGTAGTGAGTTCCGGCCGGGTGCGAAACCTGGTCCAATCGCTGGTCCAATCCCTGGTCCGATTCTAGCCCAATAGCGGACCGCTTGCGGTCCTCTGCCGTTGCATCATAGTCTGCGGCATCCATCACCTGGAGGGCGAGCATGACCGAGATGGCCACGGCGCATCGCGTCCGCGAGCCCGGAATCATCCCCCACATACCCGGCGTCGAGCGGTATCGGGCGCGCGGCGGTGGCTGCCTGACCGTCGCCCTCGGCCCCGGGGACCGGCTCAGCCTGATCGACCTGGAAGGCGGCCAGCGCTGCGAGGTCCTGGCCTTCGCGCCCGCGGGCGGGCTCGATGCGGGCGCTCTCGGCGCCGCGCCCCAAGGACGGGCGACCGGCCTGGCCGGGATGATAGCCCGCGGCGAGGCGACCGCCGCCCCGGTCGCGACGCTGCTGAACGGAACGGATGCCGCGGCGCACGTCCTGTTCGACGATCCGCTGTCGCCGGCGGGGGAGACCGCCAGCTTCACCGCCGAGCGGGCGACCATCGTCGTCGTCGCCGCGGCCGGCGGGCCGCTCAGCCCGCACGACCTCGGTCCTGCAACCGACATCCTGGCCGTCGTCGCCCGTGCCGCGATCCCCAACGCCGCCGGGCCCCGCCCGCTGCCGCCGCCGCTCGCCGAGCCGCTGTGGGAGGCGCGGGTGCCGATCGCCAGCGCCATCGGCTACACCGTCGAGGAGGGC
Organism: Alphaproteobacteria bacterium; assembly: GCA_050329975.1. Lineage (GTDB taxonomy): Bacteria > Pseudomonadota > Alphaproteobacteria > CALKHQ01 > CALKHQ01 > CALKHQ01. The sequence continues at coordinate 2,143 of JBHJOG010000044.1, forward strand.
CAGTACATCCAGATCATCGACGTCGACGGCCGGCAGTGCTCGGATTTCCAGGCCTTCGACCGCCGGGCGCTGGAGCGGGGGATCGAGCGCGAACTCGACGCCACCACCACCAGGACCCTGCTCGGGCTCAGCTACCCGGCGCCCGGGCTGCATTCGAAGATGTTCGACCGCGACATGAATCCGCTGATCGAGGTGGTGCAGGACACCTGCGGCCGCCACGACAGCTTCGGGCTGGCCTGCACCAGCCGCTACTACGAGGACATGGGCTATTTCGGCCACCGCAACTGCACCGACAACTTCAATGCCGCCCTGGCCGAGTACGGCGTCGCGCCGCGCAAGGGCTGGCCGGCGCTGAACCTGTTCTTCAACACGGCGGTCGACGACACCAACGCCTATCACGGCGGCGAATCCTGGTCGCGCCCCGGGGACTATGTGCTGGTCCGCGCGCTTGCCGACCTCGTTTGCGCCTCCTCGGCCTGTCCCGACGACATCGACCCGGCCAACGGCTGGAACCTCAGCGAGATCCACGTCCGGGTATACCCGGCCGATAACCAGTTCAGAAAAGCGGTGGCGTATCGCATGACCCCGGATTCAGAAGCGCAGCTGACCAAGGAAACCGGCTTTCACCCGCGCACCTCGGCGCTGACCCGCAATTTCGCCGAGTACCGTGGCTACTGGCTGCCGACCAAGTTCAACAACCACGGGCTGGAGGCGGAATACTGGGCCTGCCGCGAGGGGGTGGTGGCGATGGACCTGTCGCCGCTGAGGAAGTTCGACGTCATGGGTCCGGATGCCGAGGCTCTGATGCAGCACGCGCTGACCCGCAACGTGAAGCGGATCGCGCCCGGCGCCATCGCCTACACCGCGATGTGCAACGAAACCGGTGGCATGCTCGACGACGGGACGCTGTTCCGGATGGGCCCGGACAACTTCCGCTGGATCTGTGGCGACGAGTACAGCGGCACCTGGCTGCGCGACCAGGCGCGGGCCAACGGCTGGCGGGTCAACGTGAAGAGCGCCACCGACCAGTTGCACAACATCGCCGTCCAGGGCCCGAAGAGCCTGGACGTCCTGCGCGAGATCATCTGGACCCCGCCGGCGCAAGCCTCGGTCGAGGAGATCGAGTGGTTCCGCTTCTGCATCGGGCGCATCGGCGGCTATCACGGCGTGCCGGTCATGGTCAGCCGCACCGGCTACACCGGCGAGCGCGGCTACGAGGTGTGGTGCCATCCGTCCGACGCGCCCGCCGTCTGGGACGCGGTGTTCAAGGCCGGCGAGCCGCACCGGATCGCGCCGATGGGGCTGGAGGCTCTGGACGTGGTCCGCATCGAGGCCGGCCTGATCTTCTACGGCTACGAGTTCACCGACCAGGTCGATCCATTCGAGGCCGGCATCGGCTTCACCGTCGGGCTGAAGAGCGAGGAGGATTTCATCGGCAAGGCGGCGCTGGAGGAGCGCAAGGCGCACCCGCAGCGCGTGCTGGTCGGGCTGGAGGTCGCGGGCGACGAGCCGGCGGTCCACGGCGACTGCGTCCACATCGGCCGCGCCCAGGTCGGCGTCGTCACCTCCGGCTGCCGCTCGCCGATCCTCGGCAAGACCATCGCGCTGTGCCGGATGGCGGTGCAGCACGCCGCCCTCGGCACCGAGGTCGAGGTCGGCAAGCTCGACGGTCACCAGAAGCGCATCCCGGCGACCGTCGTCCGTTTTCCGTTCTACGACCCGGAAAAGAAGAAGCCCCGCGGCCTCGCCTGAGGAAGCTCCTCCCAGGAACCCGTTGCCTCGCCGGACCGACAGGTGCTCTGATCGTTGCCAGGGGCGGGTGCCCCAACACCTCGGAGGAGCATGGACATGAAGCGCATCGGTACGGCTGTCGCGATCGTCGGCCTCGGAATCGGGCTGGCTGCCTGCCAGTCGGGAAGCGGCGGAAGCGCCACGACCGCGACCGCGACGCCGTCCGGCGGCAGCCCGACCACCTCGGCGCCGGCCGTGCCGGGCGAGCCGGTGGGCGACCGGCTGCGGGAGATCCTCGCCGGGTCGAGCGCCAGCGGGCAGGCGTCCTGCAGCTATTTTGGCGCGGATGGCGCGCTGGTCCGCCGGGCCGGCGGCGCGGTGCAGAGCGGGACCTGGGCCGTGGACGGCCGCTTCGTCTGCGAGACTGTCGGCGCCGGCACCGCCAGCTGCTACACGCTCGACTTCCTGCCGCTCGGCGGCGCCAACATGACCCCGGCCACGGGCTCCAGCGCGCCGGCGCAGTCGGTGCAGATCGCAGCCGGCAACAGCTGCGGCTGAGACTGCCGCCGACGCTCCTCAGGCGGGCAGCCGCATAGCCGGCGGCGCGCTCGCTTCCAGCGCGTGCTGCTCACCCCAGTCCGCCAGGGGTCCGAGCGCTGCATTGAGCGCCGCGCCTTTCGCGGTTATCGAATACTCGACCCGCGGCGGCACCTCGTGGAAGGATTCGCGACGCACGATTTTATGCGCCTCCATTTCCCGCAGCTGCTGGATCAGCATTTTCTCGCTGATACCCGGCACCAGGCGCTTCAACTCGCCGAACCGGCGCGGCTGCTCGCTGATCTCCCAGAGAATCAGGGCCTTCCACTTGCCGCCGATAACTTCGAAGGCGGGGCCGAGGCCGCAACTGTAGGGCTGTTCCTTCATCGACTCCCCGAATCTTACCAAAAAGTGTGTACTGACTTTTTAGTAGGTACTTGAGAAAAATCAAG
>JBHJOG010000045.1:0-15213 GCA_050329975.1 Alphaproteobacteria bacterium
GAAACGGCGCAGCCGGCAGGCTCGGCCCGGCGACGTAGAAGCCCGAGCCCGGCCGCGACTGGATGGCGCCCTCGGCGGCCAGCCGGTCATAGGCCTCGACGACGGTGGACTTCGAAACCTGGGCGTCGGCCGCCATTCGCCGGATCGACGGCAGCCGGGCGCCCGGCGCCCAGGCGCGCGCGGCTATCCGGTCCCGCACCGACCGCATCACCTGCTCGATCCGGGTCAGCGCTGGCTGCAGCGCGCGTTGCTCGGTCATCCGTACCCTCCGACGTACCAGTACAGTCCAGCACAATCATAACGGAGCGTCCCTGGCGGCGGCGAGGGATTTCAGCGAGGGTCCGTCCCCGCCCCACGCGCATGCGCGGGCTAGGATATCCGGAGGAGCCCTGATGCCGCCTGCCCAGCTGGGACTGATCAACGGCTTTGCCGGCATGCTGATCTTCAGCGCGTCGCTGCCGGCGACGCGGCTGGCGGTGCTCGAGTTCGACCCGCTGTTCCTGACGATGGCCCGCGCCAGCATCGCCGCGCTGTGCGCAGCGCTGTGGATCGGCTATGTGCGCGCGCCGCGCCCGGCGCGCGGCGACCTCGGCCGGCTGGTGGTAGTCGCGCTGGGCGTGGTGGTCGGCTTCCCGCTGCTGACCGCGCTGGCGCTGCAGCAGGTGACGGCGATGCGGGGCATGGTGTTCATCGGGCTGCTGCCGCTCGCCACAGCACTCGCCGGCATGCTGCACGGCGGCGAACGGCCGCGGCCCGCCTACTGGCTGTTCTCCAGCCTGGGCGCCGTACTGGTCGGCGGATTCGCGCTCGCCAGCGGCGGCGGCGACGGCGGGCTGCAGGGCGACCTGCTGCTGCTCGCCGCGGTGCTGGTCTGCGGCGTCGGCTATGCCGAGGGCGCGGTGTTGTCGCGCCGGCTCGGCGGGGTGCAGGTAATCTCCTGGGCGCTGCTGCTCGCGCTGCCGGCGATGCTGCCGCTGGCGATTCTGCTGCGGCCCGACAGCGTCGCCGGCATCGGCACGCCCGGCTGGCTCGGCCTCGCATACGTCTCGCTGTTCAGCATGTTCGTCGGCTTCGTGTTCTGGTACCGCGGCTTGGCCCAGGGCGGCATCGCCGCCGTCTCCCAGATCCAGCTGCTGCAGCCGTTCTGCGGCATGGCGCTCGCAGCGATGCTGCTGGGCGAGACGCTGGACTGGCCGGTGCTGGCGGTGGCGGCGGGGGTCGCCGGCTGCGTCGCCGGCGCGCGCCGGTTTGCGCGCCGCTGAGACTAGTCGTGTTTGCCCGCCTGGTCTGCGACCTTCGCCGTTACGAAGTCCAGGAAGGCACGCAACGCCATCGGCATGTGGCGATGGCTCGGGTACACGGCGTGGATGGTGCCGACATCGCCGCCATAGTTGGGCAGCACCTGCTGGAGGCGCCCCGAGCGCAGATAGTCGGAGACCAGTGCCGTCGGCAGCAGCGCGATGCCGAGGCCGGCGAGCGCGGCTTGTACCTCGGCATGCGAGCCGTAGACGGCAATCCGGCCGGTGACAGGTACGTCGCGCCAGCCGTTCGGTCCGCGCAGCCGCCACACCTCCGAGTCGAGGGAGGGTCCGAACACGATGCAGTCGTGTCGCGGCAGATCTTCGATCCGCCCCGGCACGCCCCGCTTCTCGAGGTAACCGGCACTGGCCAGCAGGATGCGCGGCGAGCTGCCGAGCTTGCGGACGATCAGGCTCGAGTTGGGCAGCTGGCCGGTGCGGATCGACACGTCGGCGCGCTCCTCGATCGGGTCGACCGGCGCGTCGGTGAGCTTGAGCTCGATCCGGACTTTCCTATGCAGCTCCAGGAACTCGGCGATCCAGACGATCAGCTTGCGGGAGCCGACAGCGACCGGCGCGGTGACGCGCAGTGTGCCGCTCGGTTCGATCTGCGCCGCGGCGATCCGCTCGCGCGCGGACTCCAGGGATGAGAGACCCCGGGCCGCCTCCTCGTAGTAAGCCCGGCCCAGCGCGGTCAACTCGACCCGGCGCGTCGTGCGCTGCAGCAACCGAGCGCCGAGGCTTTCCTCCAGCTGCGCGACGTTACGGCTGACCGTCGCCTTCGGCACCCCGAGCGCCCGCGCCGCCGCAGAGAAGCTGCCGGCCTCGACCACCCGGGCGAACAGGACGATATGGTTGAGATCAGTCATCTGTTGCTCCTAATGGAACAGTCCTTCTTGACTATCCTGACTAGCACAACGGTTATCGGCCCACCACCTTGAGCCCATCGCTTTCTTGAACCGAATGAAGGATGGGCAGATGACCCGCAGGACAGTTCTCGTCACCGGCGCTACCGGCAAGCAGGGCGGCGCAGTCGCCCGCGCGCTGCTCGCCGCCGGGCACGACGTCGTCGCGTTGACGCGAAACCCGAAGCATCCGTCGGCCGCGGTGCTGGTCGCCGCCGGAGCGCGGCTGACGCAGGGCGACTTCCGGCACGCAGAGTCGCTGCTGCCTGCGCTGCGCGAGGTAGATACCCTTTACCTGATGGGCACGCCCTACGGCTCGAGCGTCGAGGAGGAGGTCACCCAGGGAATCGCCGCCGTCGACGCTGCCAGACAGGCCCGGATCGGCCACCTGATCTACGGCTCCGTCGCCGGCGCCGATACGGCCACCGGCATTCCGCATTTCGACAGCAAGAGCCGGATCGAGCGCCACATCGCGGGCACCGGCATCGACGCCACGATCAGCGCGCCGGCCGCCTTCATGGATTTCCTCAACCCGGCGCTCGTCGACGGCCTGCGCCAGGGCGAGCTGCGCATGGCGCTGTCCGCGACCCGGCCGCTGCAATATGTGTCGGTCACCGACATCGGCCGCTTCGTCGCCAGCCTGGTCGAGCGCCGCCAAGGGGTGTTCGGCCGGCGGATCGAGATCGCCGGCGACGAGTTGACCGGCCCGCAAACGGCGGCGACGCTGTCGCTCGCCAGCGGCCGGGACATCCGCTACGCACCCTTCCCGGCGGCAGCGCTCCGCGCCTACGATGAAGACCTGGCCGCCATGTTCGAGTGGTTCGAGCGCGACGGTTACTCCGTCGACCGCGCCGTCCTCGCCCGCGAATTCCCGGAGATCCCGTGGCAGAGCGTCGCCGACTGGGCGCGCGAGCAGGACTGGGTGGCCGCGTTGAGCGCACACGACCAGCCACAGCCCGCGGCCTCTGGACGGTAGCGCCCCGGGCGTCAGCCGCCGCCTGGGGGAGCAGGCAGGCGTTGTCGAAGTGACGCACTTGACTCTCTAGGACGGTCGTCCTAATTCATCGCGATGAGCAGGACGACCGTTCCAGAACCCGAGCCGGCTCCCGGCACAGCCCCGATCGCCCGGACGACCAGGGACCAGATCGTCGCGGCGGCCGACCGGTTGTTCTATCGGCAGGGTTACGAACACACCTCGTTCTCGGACATCGCCGCCGCGGTGCAGATTTCGCGCGGCAACTTCTACTACCACTTCAAGAGCAAGGACGAGATCCTCGGCGCCGTCATCGACGCCCGCCTCGCCGATACCCGGAAGACGCTCGAACGCTGGGAGCGGGACGGCGAGACGCCCGAGGAGCGGATCGGCTGCTTCATCCACATCCTGGTCGCCAACCGGACGCTCATCGAGCGCTACGGCTGCCCGGTCGGGACGCTCTCGACCGAGCTGGCCAAGCTGAACCACCTGTCGAAAGCCGAGGCCGGCAAGCTGTTCGCCCTGTTCCGGAACTGGCTGTGCAGGCAGTTCGTGTTGCTCGGCTGCAAGAGGGATGCGGACGACCTGACGATGCACCTGCTCGCGCGCAGCCAGGGCGTGGCCACGCTGGCCACCGCCTTCGGCGACGACGGGTTCATCCAGCGAGAGGTACAGCTGATGTACGACTGGCTGCGCACACTCGCCCAGGACGCCGGAGCGCCGGCGCCGAGGGCCTGAGCAACGAACCCACCGCCAGCGAAGAGAGGAAACCCACCGATGTTCGTCGTTCTGCTCCGCTTCTCCGCCAACAAGGACCGGGCCAGGCAGCTCATGGACGGGCACAATGCCTGGATCCGGCGCGGCTTCGACGAGGACGTGTTCCTGCTGGCGGGGACGCTTCAGCCGAGCCTGGGCGGCAGCATTGTCGCCCACAACACCTCGCTGCCCGAGCTGCAGAGCCGGGTCAGTGAGGACCCGTTCGTCGCCGAGGATGTCGTTGCGGCCGAAATCCTCGAGATCTCGCCGGCGCGGACGGACAGGCGGCTCGATTTCCTGGTCGGATGACGGCTACCCGTCAGCCGCCGCCCTGCGCCAGCAGGCTGGCGTTGCCGCCGGCGGCGGTGGTGTTGACGCTGAGCGCGCGCTCGATGGCGAAGCGGGTCAGGTAGAGCGGGCCGCCGGCTTTCGGGCCGGTGCCGGACAGGCCCTCGCCGCCGAACGGCTGGACGCCGACGACCGCGCCGATCATCGAGCGGTTGACGTAGATGTTGCCGACCGGCAGCCGGGCGGCGAGCGCCTCGGCGCGGTCGTCGATCCGGCTGTGCAGCCCGAAAGTGAGCCCGAAACCGGTTTCCTCGATCTCGGCCAGCAACTGGTCGAGCTTGCGCGGGTCGAAGCGGATCACGTGCAGGATCGGCCCAAACACCTCGCCGCCGATGCGGGCGAGCCCGTCCACCTCATAGGCGCGCGGCGGGAAGAACCAGCCGTCGAGGTCGGGTGCGGCGCAGGCGTGGATCAGTTTCGCCTCCCGGTCCATCCGCTCGGCATGGGCCGCCAGCATCGCGTGCGCGTCGCCGTCGATCACCGGTCCGACGTCGGTGGCCAGGTCGGCGGGGTCGCCGATCCGCAGCTCGGCCATGGCGCCGGCGAGCATGGCGATCAGCTTGTCGGCCACCTCCTGCTGCACGAACAGCGCGCGCAGCGCCGAGCAGCGTTGGCCGGCGCTGCGGAAGGCGGAGGTGACGACGTCGGCGACCACCTGCTCGGGCAGCGCGGTGGAATCGACGATCATGCAGTTGAGGCCGCCGGTCTCGGCGATCAGTGGCACGATCGCACCGTCGCGGGCGGCCAGCGCGCGGTTGATCAGGCGCGCGGTCTCGACCGAGCCGGTGAAGGCGACGCCGTCGATCCGGGGATGCGCGGTGAGGGCGGCCCCGACGGTTTCGCCGGGGCCGGGGAGGACGTGCAGCACGTCCTCAGGCACGCCGGCTTCGTGCAGCAGCGCCACCGCGCGCGCCGCGATCAGGGGTGTCTGCTCGGCCGGCTTGGCCAGCACCGCGTTGCCGGCGACCAGGGCCGCCGCAACCTGGCCGGTGAAGATCGCCAGCGGAAAATTCCACGGGCTGATGCAGGCGAAGACGCCGCGGCCGCGCAGCGCATAGCTGTTGCGCTCGCCGGTGGGGCCCGGCAGCTCGCGCGGAGGTCCGAACAGGCCGCGCGCCTCGGCGGCGTAGTAGCGCAGGAAATCCTCCGCCTCGCGGACCTCGGCGACCGCATCGTCGAGGGTCTTGCCGGCCTCGCGCACGCACAGCGCCATCAGCTCGGCCCGGTGGGCGACGTAGAGATCGGCAGCCCGTTCCAGGCAGACCGCCCGCTCGTCGACCGGGCGGCTGTCCCAGCCCCGCTGCGCCGCCTTGCCCGTGGCCAGCGCCCGCTCCACGTCGGCGGCGCCGGCTTCGACCACGCTGCCGACCACCATCGACCGATGCGCCGGGTTCCGCACCGCCGTGCCCTTGCCGGCCGTTGGCGCCGGCGCTTCCATCGCCGCGGCCAGCTCGGCCAGGCGCGGCCGGTCTGACAGGTCCTCGCCCAGGGAATTCGGGCGCACCGGCCGGTAGAGGTCGACCGGCAGCGGAATCGCCGGGTTGGCGATCGGATCGGTGCGCATCGTGCGCAGCACCGGATCGGCGATCACCTCGTCGACCGGCAGCTCGTCGTCGGCCAGCCGGTTGACGAAGGAGGTGTTGGCGCCGTTCTCCAGCAGCCGGCGCACCAGGTAGGCGAGCAGCTCGCGATGGCCGCCGACCGGGGCGTAGATCCGGCAGGCCGCACGCGCGTCCGGGGTCGCCTTCTCGACCACCGCTTCGTAGAGCGGCTCGCCCATGCCGTGCAGGCGCTGGAACTCGTAGGCGCGGGTGCCGGCGGCGTTGGCCATGACCATGGCCGCGGCCAGCGAATGGGCGTTGTGGGTGGCGAACTGGGGATAGAACGCCTTGGGGTCCGCCAGCAGGGCCTGGGCGCAGGCGAGCCAGGAGACGTCGGTCGAGCGCTTGCGGGTGAACACGGGATAGCCGGCCAGCCCGTCGACCTGGGCCTGCTTGATCTCGGTGTCCCAATAGGCGCCCTTGACCAGGCGGACCATCAGCCGGCGTTTCGCGGTTTCCGCCAGGCCGGCCAGCCAGCCGACGACGTGGACCGCCCGCTTCTGGTAGGCCTGCAGCGCCAGCCCCAGCCCCTCCCAGCCGGCCAGCGCCGGCTCGGCGGCGGTGGCGGCGATCAGGTCGAGGGACAGGTCCAGCCGGTCCGCCTCCTCGGCGTCGATGCAGATGCCGATGTCATGCTGCCTGGCGAGTTCGCAGAGGCCGACAATCCGCGGCGCCAGTTCGGCCATCACCCGGTCCGCCTGGGCGACCTCGTAGCGCGGATGCAGCGCCGACAGCTTGATCGAGACGCCGGGGCCCTCGATCGGCCCGCGGCCGGTGGCGTGCCGGCCGACCCGCTCGATCGCCGTCGCATAGGCGTCGTGGTAGCGGGCGGCGTCGGCGGCGGTCATCGCCGCCTCGCCCAGCATGTCGTAGGAATAGCGGTAGCCGGCCCGCTCGGCGGCGCGCGACTCCTTCAGGGCCGCGTCGATGGTCTCGGCGAGCACGAACTGCCGGCCCATGATCCGCATCGCCTGGGTCATCGCCTGGCGGATCACCGGCTCGCCGCTGCGCTGGACCAGCCGGCGCAGCGCCCGGTTGAGGTCGCCGGAATCCGGCGCCTCGTCGCGCAGGATCCGGCCGCTGAGCATCAGGCCCCAGGAGGAGGCGTTGACCAGCACCGAGCCGCTCTGGCCGACATGGTCGGCCCAGTTGCCGTCGGCGATCTTGTCGCGGATCAGCTCGTCGACCGTGCCGGCGTCCGGCACCCGCAGCAGCGCCTCGGCCAGGCACATCAGGACCACCCCCTCGCGGGTGTCGAGGCCGTATTCCTGCAGGAAGGCGTCGATCCCGCCCGGCTTCACCCGCCGCTCGCGCACCGTCGCCACCAGCCGCCGGGCCCGGTCGGCGATGGCGGCGCGGTCGCCGGCGGAAAGCCTGAGCCGGGCGAGCAGGCCGTCCACCGCCTGCGCCTCGTCGAGGCGATAGGCAACGTCGACCTCGCGGCGCGCCTCGTCCAGCCGCGGTCCCCAGGACGGGCGGGAGGGCATGCGGAAGCCGGGGTCTGACGGATCGGGCTCGGACATTTCGGGCTCGCTGGGCTGTCGGGCGACCGGCCGATGCTAGCACGCCTGCGGCTCGGTTGCGCGGGGTCCTCGGGAGCCTCGATAGTGCCGCCGGGACGGGCCCGAGTCGCCGCGTCCGCGGAGTCGATCGTGACCGCTCTCTCAGCCAACATGCGCGGTGCGCTGTTCATGACGCTGTCGATGGCCGGCGGCGCCGTCAGCGACGCCATGGTCAAGGCGATCGCCGAGCACATGGGCATGGCACAGATCATGTTCCTGCGGGGCATCGCCGCGACGCTGCTGATCCTCCTGCTCGCGCACCAACGCAGGGCGCTGCGGCCGCTCAGCGCCGCCGCGCATCCGATGATCGTGCTGCGCTCCCTCGGCGAGGTCGGCGCGACCGTCACCTTCCTGATCGCGCTCTCGCGCATCCCGCTCGCCGACGTTTCGGCGATCCTGCAGGCGCTGCCGCTGGCGGTGACTCTGGGAGCGGCGCTTTTCCTCGGCGAGCCGGTCGGCTGGCGGCGCTGGACCGCGATCGCGGTCGGCTTCGCCGGAGTCCTGGTGGTCGTGCGGCCGGGCGCCGGGGGCTTCACGGTCGAGGCGCTGCTGATGCTCGCCTGCGTCGCCTTCGCGGCGCTCAGGGACCTCACCACCCGGCGCGTGCCCGGCGAGATCCCCGCGCTGTTCATCTCGGCGGTGACGGCGGCCTCGGTCTGCGCGACCGGCGGCATCCTGGTCGCGGCGACGGGGGACTGGCGGCCGGTCTCGGCGCTGAGCGCCGGCATGCTGGTCGGCGCCGCCGTGCTGCTGCTGACCAGCTACCAGCTCATCATCCTGGCGATGCGCGAGGGCGACATCTCGGCGGTGGCGCCGTTCCGCTACACCAACCTGCCCTGCGCCATCCTGCTCGGCTGGCTGGTCTTCGCCGAGGTGCCGGACGCCTGGATGCTCTCCGGCTCCGCCATCATCATCGCCTCGGGGCTGTACACGTTCTATCGGGAACGCAGGGTGGCCCGCCAGCCGCTGGCGGCCGCGCCGCCGGGCGTATCATGACTTTTCCGTCATGCCCGGCCGCAGCGCCGGGCATCTCCCGCAGGAGGGGACCCCCGTGCCATGAGATGGTCGGGACGAGCCCGGCCATGACGTGGGGGGATAGCGGAAGGCCGCCGGGACGCCGATTTCGGCTCGCCCCGCCTACCCTCCCTACGCTACGATACAGCGCGTTGGGAAACTGCGGCGCGGCAGCAGACGAGAGCCGGCAAGGTAGCGAACGATGGACACACAAAGCGCCCTTCGCGCGTTGGGCGTCGAGCCGCTCACCGATGAGCAGCGCGAGACCTTCAACCGAGACGGTTATTTCATCGTCGAAGGCATCCTGACACCGCAGGAGTGCGCGGTGATGGGCGCGGAGTTCGACCGGCTGTGCGCGCTCGACGGGCAGGACGCGGGCATCGAGGTCGTGCTGGAAGGCGCAGATGGTGAGTTCTATTCGCCGGATCAGGTCCGCAGCCAGGGCGTCAGGCAAGGTTCGACGCGCATTTCCAACATCTTCAACAAGTCCGACAAGTTCGATCGCTGCCTCGCCATCGCTCCGCTGCTCGCGGCCGCGGCAGACCTGATGGGTGAGATAAAGCTGCACGGCGCCAATATTCGTGAACCTCACAAAGGCGCGGGTCACCAGTCTCTTCATTCTGATGTGCCGAAACGCACCAGGGACGACTGGTGGTTGATCAACTCGCTGATCATGTTCGATGACATGACTCTGGACAATGGGCCGACGCGCATCGTACCGGGCTCGCACCTCTGGCCGGAGCTTAACGTGCCCTGTGTCAATGGTGAGCGGACACCACCAGAGGATCCGGACATTCTGGCCTTCGATCGCTTTCCGGAGGATCTCTACGCACCGTACCCGGGCGAGGTGCTGGTGACGATGCCGGCAGGTTCGGTCGCGGTGTTCAACTCCAGTTGCTGGCACGGCGGCACGCTGAAGAAGACGGACGCCCGGCGCCGCATGCTGCACATGACCTACACCCGGCGCGACCTGCCGCAGCAGCTCCCGCAGCAGGATTATCTCACCCAGGCGCTCTACGACCGCTTGAGCGAGGCGCATCGCTGGCTGTTCGATGTGGGGCCACCGATGGCCCCGCCAAGGATGCCACACGAAATCCGCTCGGCGGGCTACGCCTGAAAGCACGACCTGCTGGCGGCCCGCGCCGCGGCCCTGCCGCTATGGCAGCCCCACAGGCCCCTACGCGTCGTAGTGGGTGCCCAGCCCGATCGCCTGTTCGTCCTCGTTGAAGATGTGGACCAGGTCCGGGTCGACGTGGACGGTGACGTCGTCGCCCTCGCGGATCGGGCTGCCGCCTTCGCTGAGCACCATCAGCATCTCCACCCCGCACTGGATGTAGTGGTAGGTGGCGCCGCCCAGGCGCTCGGTGACGATCACCCGGCCGCCGATCTGCGCGCCCTGGCCCGAGGTGAGGCTGAGATGCTCCGGCCGGATGCCGAGGGTGACCCGGTCGCCCTTCTTCACCGGCTTGACCACGCGGACCGTCATGTGCGCGCCACCGAGCAGGGCGACGGTCGCCGTCTCGCCTTCGATCTCGATCACCGAGGAATTGACGAAGTTCATCGACGGCGAGCCTATGAAACCGGCAACGAACAGGTTCTGCGGCTTGTGGTAAAGCTCCAGCGGCGAGCCGACCTGTTCGACGAAACCGGCGCGCAGCACCACGATCTTGTCGGCCATGGTCATCGCTTCGACCTGGTCGTGGGTGACGTAGATCATGGTGGCGTTGAGGTCGTTGTGCAGTTTGGCGAGCTCAAGCCGCATCTGCACCCGCAGCTTGGCGTCGAGGTTGGACAGCGGCTCGTCGAACAGGAACACCTTCGGGTTGCGCACGATCGCCCGCCCGATCGCCACCCGCTGGCGCTGGCCGCCCGACATGTCCTTCGGCTTGCGGTCGAGCAGCGGCTCGATCTGCAGGATGGCCGCGGCCTTGTCGACAAGCTCGCGGATGGTGCCCCTGTCGGTCTTGGCCAGCTGCAGCCCGAATTCCATGTTCTGGCGCGTCGTCATGTGCGGATAGAGCGCGTAGGACTGGAACACCATGGCGATGCCGCGTTTGGCCGGCGGCAGGTCGTTGACTCGCTTGCCGTCGATCATCATGTCGCCGTCGGTTATGTCCTCCAGCCCGGCGACCAGCCGCAGCAGGGTCGACTTGCCGCAGCCCGACGGGCCGACGAAGACGCAGAACTCGCGGTCCTTGATATCGAGGTCGACGCCGTGGATCACCGTAGCGGCGCCGAAACGCTTGACCACCCCCCTGAGCTGGACGTCCGCCATAGTATCTCGCCCTCTCGAAAGCCTAGCCCTTGACCGCGCCGGCGGTGAGGCCGGAGACGATCTTGCGTTGGAAGATCAGCACCAGGACGATCAGCGGCACGGTCACGATCACCGAGGCCGCCATGATCCGGCCCCACGGGATCTCCTGGTCGGAGGCGCCCGAGAGGAAGGCGATCGCCAGCGGCACCGTGCGCTGCTCGTCGTTGGAAATGAAGGTCAGCGCGAACAGGAACTCGTTCCACGCCGCGATGAAGGCGAGCAGGCCGGTGGTGACCATCGCCGGCCACATCAGCGGCAGGAACACCCGCCAGATGATGGTCCAGCTGCTGGCGCCGTCGGTCAGCGCCGCCTCTTCCAGCTCCATCGGCAGGTCGCGCATGAACGTGGTCAGCACCCAGACCGTGAACGGCAGGGTGAAGATCATGTAGGAGAAGATCAGCGACCACAGCGAGTTGGACAGGCCGAACTCGCGGAACACCTGGAACAGCCCGGCGAGCACCGCCACCTGCGGGAACATCGAGACGCTGAGGATGGTCAGCAGCAGCGTCGGCCGGCCGCGGAAGCGGATGCGGCCCAGCGCATAGGCGGCGGTGATGGCCAGGAACAGCGAGATCGCCACCACCATCGACGAGACGAACACCGAGTTGAGGATGTTGCGGCCGAAGTTCCCGGTCTCGAACACGCCGGTATAGTTTGCGGTGCTGACCTGCGTCGGCCAGTAGTCGATGCTGAACAGTCCGGTACCGGTCTTGAACGAGGTGATGATCGCGTAATAGAACGGAAACACCGAGAACAGGATGATCGCGACGATCAGCGTGTAGAACGCGATCTTCTTGCGCAGCGCCTCGATCGGGAAGGTCACGATCGCGAGCACCGCCGAGGCGATGGTCAGCAGCGGCCAGGCGCCGGGCACGGCGTTGGCCCAGGCATAGCCGAAGGCTATCGCGCCGGCGACGAACAGCACGAACAGCAGCCACCACGCCTCCGGCGAATAGCGCGACAGGGTGAGATAGGCGACGAAGCCCGCGATCGCGATCGGGGCAACGATCAAGGCCAGGAAGACCGGCAGCAGCACCAGCCGGATCAGCAGCCCGATCAGGTTGGGGCTGATCGAGCGCGTCGTGGTCTCCAGCAGGGCGGAGAACTGGGGCACCAGCAGCATCGCGATGTAGACGACGACCGCCGTCAGCACGATCCAGACCGCGGCCAGCAGCCAGCGCGCCGGGTTCAGCGGGCCGCCCAGGGGCGCGGCCTCGTATGTGGCGGTATCAGTTGCCAAGACGCATCCGCCCGAATTTGATGAACGAGATGACCAGCATCGCGATCACCAGGAACAGGAAAGTCGACGCCGCAGAGCCGTAGTGAAACTTGTCGAACTGGAACAGATTCTCCTGCGCGAACACCGACATGCTTCGGGTCTGGCTGTTGTTCGGGGTCAGCACGTAGATCAGGTCGAAGATGCGCAAGGAGTCGAGCGCGCGGAAGATGATCGCCACCATCAGCGCCGGGCGGACCAGCGGCAGCGTGACCCGGAAGAACACCTTTACCGGATGGACGCCGTCCACCTTCGCCGCCTCGTAGATGTCGCCGGGCAGCATCTGCAGGCCGGCAAGGATCAGGAGCGCCATGAACGGCGTCGTCTTCCACACGTCGACGATAATCACCGCCGCCATCGCCGTGTCGGGCGAGGCGGTCCAGGCGATCGGGCTCGCGATGACCCCCAGCCCCATCAGCAGGTCGTTGATGATCCCGAACTGGTCGTGGAGCATCCAGGCCCACATCTTCGCCGAGACGATGGTCGGGATCGCCCAGGGGATCAGGATCGCGGTGCGCAGCAGCCCGCGGCCGCGGAAATGCGCGTGCAGCGTCAGCGCCACCGCCATGCCGAGCACCGTCTCCAGACTGACCGAGATGACGGTGAACTTGATCGTGTTCCAGACCGCATTGATCCAGGTCGGATCGTTCAGCAGCCCGAAATAGTCGCCGGTGCCGTCGCCGTAGTCGACATATTCCAGGTAGTTGTCGAGGCCGACCCAGTTGAAGTTCCAGGTGAACGCGGTGCTGAGACGCGCGTCGGTGAAGCCGTAGAGGATCGTCATGAACAGCGGGTAGCCAGCCACCGCCGCCAGCACGATCAGCATCGGCGTCAGATAGAGCCAGGCGTCCCTGACGCGGCTGCGGGTGAGCTGGGAGCCGTGGGAGGCCATGGTGGGGCGCCAATCCTGCTGGACAGCTGGGGGCGTTCGTCTGCGCCGGACCGGGGCCCCGCGCCGCGTGGGCGGGCGGGGCCCCGGGTCCGATCCTCTACCAGCCCGCGCCGCGCAGGCGCCGCAGGTTGCGCTCGAGCGTCGCCAGGTTGTCGGCGGCGGAGCCGTTGCCCGAGAGGGTGGAGTGGACCGCGGTCCAGAACTCCTGGCTGACCTCGTTGTAGCTGGTCTTGGTCGGCGCCGACGGCCGCGGCACCGCCGCCAGGAAGATATCCTTCCACTGCGGGATGATCGGCTGCGCCTCGGCGATCTCCGGATCCTCGTAGAGCGAGATGATCGTCGGCAGGCGCGAGGCGTCGATCGCGTGCTGCTTCTGCGCCTCCTCGCTAGCCAGGAACAGCGCCAGGTCGATCGCCGCCTCCGGGTTGCGCGAATAGTTGGAGACCGCCAGGTTCCAACCGCCGAGCGTCGCCGCCGAGGTGTCCCCGCCCTCGCCCACCGGCAGCGGGGCGACGCCGAACAGGCCCTTCACCGCCGAATCGTCGCCGTTGCCGAGCGAATAGGCGTAGGGCCAGTTGCGCATGAACACCGCGTTGCCGGTCTGCCAGACGCCGCGGGCATCCTCTTCCTTGTAGGAGAGCACGCCCTCGGGCGCGATGGTCCCGATCCAGGACGCCGCCATCTCCAACGCGGCCACCGCGTTCGGGTTGTTGATCGAAATCTCGCCGTCCGGCTCGACCACCTGGCCGCCGCCGTGGCTCTTCACCCATTCCAGGGCGTCGCAGGTCAGCCCCTCATAGGGCGCGCCCTGGAACACGAAGCCGAACATCTGGCTGTTCCCCTCGGCGCGCTCCGCATCCATGATGGTCTGCGCGGTCTCGGTCAGCTCGGCCCAGGTCGTCGGCACCTCGGCGCCGTGCTTCTCCAGCAGGTCGGTGCGGTAGTAGAGCGCCGGGGCGTCGGTGAAGAAAGGCAGCGCAACCAGCTTGCCGTCGACCGTCTGGGATTCGATGATCGAGGGGAAATGGTCGCCGACCACGTCGGCCGCGGCCTCGCTCAGGTCCATGAAGTGCTCGGACAGCTGCGGCGCCCAGATCACGTCCACCCGATAGACGTCGATGTCGGCATTGCCAGACGCCAGCCACAGCCGGTACTGGCCGAACTGGTCGGTGGTCGACGGCGGCATCGAGACGATGTTGGCGGTGTGCCCCGACCGCTCCTCCCAGATGTCCAGCATGTTCCTCAGGATCTCGAGATCGTTGCCGACGGCGCCGGAAACGATCGAGACCTCGGCGGCGGACGCATGCGTGGCCAGCGCCAGCGAGGAGACGCCGACGAGCAGTGCGGCACAAAACGTTTTGGCGTGCACCATGTAGTCCTCCCAAACAAAGAACGGTTTTATTGGCGACAAGCCGTGTTGCCGCATGTTGCCTAACAGTTGGCGGAAATCGGCGGTCTGTCAACGACGGAAACTGCCTGCCTACTATCGTATGCAGACCCGGCGGGGCGTTGCCGGCGGCAGCGAAAACGGGTACCTCTCGCTCGGCCCCTGCGCCAGTCCGATCCGGAGCCGCCCATGTCCGAGCCCCTGCCCTGGCACCGCAGCGCGGTGATCTATCAGGTCTATCCGCGCTCGTTCTGCGACAGCAACGACGACGGCATCGGCGACCTGGCCGGAATCGAGATCAAGCTCGACTACATCGCCGGCCTCGGCGTGGATGCGCTCTGGATCTCGCCCTTCTTCAAGTCGCCGATGCGTGATTTCGGCTATGATGTATCGGATTATTGCGATGTCGATCCGATCTTCGGCACGCTGGCAGATTTCGACGCGCTGCTCGCCGAGGCCCACCGGCGCGGCCTGAAGGTCATCATCGATCAGGTCTATGCCCATACATCCGACGCGCATGACTGGTTCGTGCAGAGCCGGGAGTCTCGGGAAGGTCCGTGTGCAGACTGGTACGTCTGGAAGGACCCGAAGCCGGACGGCACCCCGCCCAACAACTGGCAATCCGTTTTCGGCGGCGCCGCCTGGACCTGGGATGCGCGGCGCCAGCAATATTTCATGCACAATTTCCTTTCGAGCCAGCCGCAGCTCAACGTGCACAATCCGCAGGTGCAGGACGCGCTGCTGGCGGCGGCCCGCTTCTGGCTGCAGCGGGGCGTGGACGGGTTCCGGCTGGATGCCATCAACTTCGCCATGTTCGATCCGGACTTCCGCGACAACCCGCCCTGGCCCGCCGAGGGGCGCACGATCACCAGGCCGTTCGACCTCCA
>JBHJOG010000046.1:0-28146 GCA_050329975.1 Alphaproteobacteria bacterium
CGAAGCTGCCGGCGACCGGCTCCATCCTCGGTGCCGGCTTCAGCGTGCCGACGCCGGCTGCGGCCAGGTCGCGCGCGATGCCGCGGACGCCGGCGCAGTCGCCGCGATCCGGCGTGAGCGCGATGTCGATCACCGGGTCGTCGAGGCCGACATAGGCTGCGAATGCGGTGCCGACCGGGGCATCGGCCGGCAGCTCGATGATGCCCTCATGCTCGTCGCTGAGCCCCATCTCGCGCTCGGAAACCAGCATGCCGTTGGAGTCCTGCCCGCGGATATTGCCCTTCTTCAGCTCGACGCCGGTGCCGGGGATGTAGCTGCCGGCGGGCGCGAACACGCCCTTCATGCCGGTGCGCGCGTTCGGCGCGCCGCAGACCACCTGGACCGTCTCCGTCCCGGTGTCGACGATGCAGACCCGCAGGCGGTCGGCATTCGGATGCTGTTCGGCCGAGACCACATGGGCGACGACGAAGGGCGCATATTTCGCCGCCGGGTTGTCGACGCCGTCGACCTCGAGCCCCAGCGCGGTCAGCCGCCCGGTGATCGCATCCAGGCTCGCCGACGTGTCGAGGTGGTCGTGCAGCCAGCGGAGGGTGATCTTCATTGCGGGGTGCTCCCTACTGGCCGCGGACGAGGCTGGGCAGCCCTAGCGCCTGGAAGCCGTAGTGGCGGAGCCAGCGCAGGTCGGCCTCGAAGAAGGTGCGCAGGTCGGGGATGCCGTATTTCAGCATCGCGATCCGCTCGATACCCATGCCGAAGGCGAAGCCCTGGTACTGGTCGGGATCGACGCCGCAATTGGCCAGCACCCGCGGATGCACCATGCCGCAGCCGAGGATCTCCAGCCAGTCGCCGAAGTTGCCGAGCTTGAGTTCGCCGCCCTTGCGCGAGCAGCCGATGTCGACCTCGGCCGAGGGCTCGGTGAAGGGGAAGAAGGACGGCCGGAAGCGGACCGGCAGGTCGTCGACGCCGAAATAGGTGCGGACGAAATCGACCAGGCAGCCCTTCAGGTGTCCCATATGGCTGGTCCTGTCGACCACCAGCCCCTCGACCTGGTGGAACATCGGGGTGTGGGTCATGTCGCTGTCGCAGCGGTAGGTGCGGCCCGGCGCGATCACACGCAGCGGCGCGCCACGCGCCATCAGCGCGCGGATCTGGACCGGCGAGGTGTGGGTGCGCAGCAGCATCGGCGCGCCGGCCTCGTCGTGTTCCTCCAGATAGAAGGTGTCGTGCATCTGGCGGGCAGGATGTTCGGGCGGGATGTTCAGGGCGGTGAAGTTGTTGAAGTCACCTTCGATATCCGGCCCTTCGGCGACCGAGAAGCCCATCTGGCCGAAGATCTCGACAATCTCGTCGATGGTCTGGCTGATCGGGTGGATGGCGCCCCTGCCGTCGTGGCGCACCGGCAGGGTCAGGTCGAGCCGGTCGGTCTCCAGCGCGGCGGCAAGTGCCGCATCCTCGAGCACCGCGCGCCGGGCCTCCAGCGCGGCCCCAACCTCGTCTTTCAGTGCGTTCAGCGCCTGACCGGCGGCTTTGCGCTGTTCCGGCGCCATCGATCCCAGTGCTTTCATCGCCAGGCTGATCGCGCCCTTCTTGCCCAGCTGGGCGACCCGCAGCGCCTCCAGCGCCTCCAGGTCGTGGGCGGCGGCGCAGGCGGCCAGCGCCTCGGCGCGCAGGGCCTCAAGCCCGTCGCCGGCCGATGCCGTCATCTGGTTCATCGTCTCATCCATAATGCCCGTGAACAAAAAAGGGGCCGTTCGGTCTGAACGGCCCCCAATTCAAAGACCCGGCAGAACCGGGGGCGCCTACTGGGCGCCGATAAACGACCGGGCCTGATCGATCAGCTTCTCGAAGGCCTGGGGTTCGCCGATCGCCAGATCGGACAGCACCTTGCGGTCCAGGT
This sequence comes from Alphaproteobacteria bacterium, assembly GCA_050329975.1. Classification (GTDB taxonomy): domain Bacteria; phylum Pseudomonadota; class Alphaproteobacteria; order CALKHQ01; family CALKHQ01; genus CALKHQ01. Next base: position 1,898 of record JBHJOG010000046.1, read on the forward strand.
CGACGCCGGCCTTCTTCAGGCCGTTCATCAACTGGGAATAGGTCAGCCCGTGCAGGCGCGCACCTGCGTTGATCCGCTGGATCCACAAACCGCGGAACTGCCGCTTGCGCACGCGCCGGTCGCGATATGCATATTGCATATCCTTCTCGACCCGCTGCTTGGCAACCCTGATCGTATTCTTGGCACGGCCCCGCGAGCCCTTGGCCAGCTTGAGGACCTTCTTGTGCCTGGCGTGCGATGTGACGCCCCGCTTTACCCGCGCCATGTCCCGCGCTCCTTCAGGTCAGATATTGCATGCGTCGGCAGCCCGCGCCTACCGGCCATAAGGCAGGAAGCGGGTGACGAACTGGGCGTCGACCGCAGCCATCACCTCGGTGCCGCGCGCCTGGCGCTTCATCTTCTGCGAGCGCTTGCGCAGGTTGTGGCGCTTGAAGGCCGGCGCATGCTTGATCAGACCGGTCGCGGTGAAGCGGAAACGCTTCTTGGCGCCGCTCTTCGTCTTCATCTTGGGCATTCTCACACTCCTGATCTCGGGAGGCTGCGGATGTGCGCAACCTGCAATGACTCCGGGCGTCCGCGGCATGCCCTCTATGGCCGGGACTCCTCTGGAGCGCGGGCTTATACGCGGCCCCGCCGGGGATTGCAAGCCGGCGGGGCGCGACGCTGCCGCGACGCAGCGCGACGCCCGGCGTGCTGATGGGCCCGGCCGCGCCGATGTATCGAATTTTATGCAATTGCTGTTCTATTGTTGGTTACACCATGTTCAAGAACGATTACTTCGAATTCGAAACATGTAGACAATGCAGATTTCGTTTTTAACTGGTCGTTAAGGGCCTACCCTCATGATCGGGGTGTCTGACGAACATCCCTGTGCCAAGGAGAGGCTGCAATGACGACCCTGTTCAAGAAGTTCATTTCCCAGGAAGACGGCGCCACCGCCATCGAATACGGCCTGATCGCCGCCCTGGTTTCCGTCGCCGCCATCACCGCGCTCGGCGCGATGGGCGACTCCCTCGAGTCCCTGTTCGGCACGGTTTCCACCGAGCTCGACACCGCGGTCGACGGCGTCGGCGGCGAAGGCGGAGGCGAGTGATCGCCCGGGCCTAGCCCGACCCCGGTCCCGTGGCCGCCGCTCCGCGGCGCTCCTCCAAGGGGGAGCGCCTGCGGGCGGCGGTCACTACTTTTTAGCATCTCTTGGTTAAGGCTTTTCCGACCCACTGGCACCTGCTGGAAAGCGGAAAGAAAATGCCCGAGCTTCACCTCGCCTGGCTTGTGATAGCGGCCTTCGCCGGCATCGTAGCCTGGGCGGTGATCAACGACGTCCTCAGCTACCGCATCCCCAACATCGCCTGCGCGGCACTGGTGCTGCTTTATCCGGCGTGGCTGCTTGCAGCCTGGCCCGCCGCCGACCCGTGGCTGGCGATCGCCGCCCATGTCGGTGTCGGGATGGCGGCGCTCGTGGTCGGCTTCATCCTGTTCAGCCTGCGCGCCTTCGGCGCCGGCGACGCCAAGCTGCTGGCTGCGGTCGCGCTCTGGGCCGGCCCGGCGCACATCCTCGACCTGGTGCTGGTCACCGCCATCGCGGGCGGCATCCTGTCGCTGGCCGTCATTCTCGGCAAGCGGATCATCGACGGCTGGACTCTCCAGTTCACCGCCTTGCACCTGATGATCACCGGCGTGGCCGGGCGTCTGTTTGCGCGCCGCCCGGCGGGCGAGTCGCCGCTGCCGGCGCGACGCGGGCCGGCCAACTCCCGGTTCGAACGGCCAATTCCCTACGGAATTGCGATTGGTGCCGGCGCAGTCGTCGTGGCTTACCGGTTGTTAACGACGTCCGGTGCAGCATAGCCCCGCGAACTTGAAGACGGCGCGGCGCTCGCTCTCGAAGCGCAAGGAGACGTTGGATCATGCGGGTAGCGATCCTGGGACTGTTGGCACTGATGGTCGGCGGCGCCACCATCTTCTTTGCGAAGGAGTGGCTGGCCACCGAACGCGCGAGTACGGCGCAGGGACAGCCGGCGCCGATTCCCACGACACAGGTGCTGGTGGCGACAGTCGACATGTCGCCCGGTCATTTCGTCAAACCGGACGATCTGCGCTGGCAGCCCTGGCCCAAGGACAGCGTCGTCCCCACCTACATCCTGGAAAGCGACGAGGCGATGGACGATCTGTCCGGCACCGTCGTCCGCACCATGATCGGCAGCGGCGAGCCGGTCACCGAGAACCGGCTGGTCCGCCCGGGCGACCGCGGCTTCCTTGCTGCTGTGCTGCTTCCCGGCATGCGGGCCGTCTCGGTCCCGGTGAACGAAACCTCAGGCATCGCCGGTCTGATCTATCCGGGCGATCACGTTGACGTGATCCTGACCCACGCGGTCCAGCAGGCCTCGGCGGTCGGCATCCAGACCCGCCAGGTCAGCGAGACCGTGCTGACAAACGTCCGCGTGCTCGCCATCGACCAGAACGTATCGCTGCAGGGCCCGACCGGCGCGGTCGCCGACACCGCGACCCTCGAGGTCTCGCCGCAGCAGGCCGAGAAAGTCTCGGTGATGATGCAGATCGGTCGGCTGTCGCTGAGCCTGCGCAGTCTTGCGGAAGCCAGTTCGCCGGCGAGCCCCGACAACACCCATACCGTCACCATGGACACGGACGTCTCGAGCCTGATCGAGCGTCCCGCACCAGAGGCCGAGGCAGGGCCTCCTCCCCCCGAACCGGCACCGCAGGTAACGATCGTTCGCGGCGGCCAGTCGACCATCATGCAGCAGGCCGCGCCACCGAGCGCTACCCCACCCGCCGTCACACCGCCTGGTGACGCCGAGATCGGGGAGGCTCCGTCTCCCGAAGCCAACCTGCGCCTCAACTGAATTGACGGAGCCCTCACCCATGACCCGCATCACGCGCCATTTCCTGCGCCCGATCGCCGCACTGGCCTGCGCCGCCCTGACCTGGGCGACGATCCCGGCGCCATCCGCCCATGCGGTCGAGCGCGTGGTTTCGCAGACCACCAGCATCGCCATCGAGATCAGCAAGGGCGAGCTCTACAAGCTCAGTTCCCCCGCCGCCACCGTGTTCATCGCCGATCCCGACATCGCCGACGTGCAGGTGATGTCGGCCACGCTGATCTACATCTACGGAATCCGCGCGGGCGACACCAACCTCTATGCGGTCGGCGCCAACGACCAGGTGATCGCCAACATGACGATCCATGTGGTGCCGAACATCACCCGCCTGGACCAGGCGATCAACCAGATCGCGCCCGACAGCACCGTCTCGGTCACCGCGGTCCAGGACAGCCTGATCATCACCGGTGCGGTCAACTCCGCCGTCGAAGCGGCCGACCTGAACGTGCTGGCGAGCCAGTTCATCGGCGAGGACGGTCAGGTCATCAATCGCGCCCGCGTTCACGGCCCCAACCAGATCAACGTCCGGGTCCGCTTCATCGAGGCCCGACGTTCCGATGTGAGCCGGTTCGGCATCAACTGGGAGAGCATCCTGTCCTCCCAGGGCCTGATCTTCGGTCTGGGCAGCGGCGTCGACTGGCTCATCGATGAGGACGACGGGACCCGCACCTGGGAGCGCACCACCGGGGGCTTCGAGGTCGCCGGCGGCTACAACCGCGGCTCGCGCGACATCAACGTCATGATCGACGCGATGGAGAGCGAAGGCCTGGTCAGCATCCTTGCCGAGCCCAACCTCACCGCCGTCTCCGGCGAGACCGCGAGCTTCCTCGCCGGCGGCGAGTTCCCGATCCCGCTGCGCGGCTCGGACGGCGACTTCTATGTCGAGTTCCGCCAGTTCGGCGTGTCGCTCAACTTCACCGCCACGCTGCTGGCCGACAACCGGATCAGCATGCGCGTACGGCCCGAGGTGAGCGAGCTTTCCGACACCGGCGCGGTGGAACTCGACGGCTTCAGCATCCCGGCACTGATCACGCGCCGCGCGGAGACGACGGTCGAGATGACCAGCGGCCAGCCCTTCGCCATTGCCGGTCTGTTCCAGAGCCGCACCAGCAACGACGTCGGCGGGCTGCCGATCATGCGCGACCTGCCGATCATCGGCGCGCTGTTCCGCTCGGAGGATTACCAGCGCAACGAGTCCGAACTGGTGATCGTCATCACCCCCTATCTGGTCCAGCCCCCGGTCACCCAGCAGGTGGTCTCGCCGACCGACCCGATGGCCGCGGTGCCTGGCATCGGCGGTCCGACCGCCCAGGCACCGTCACTCGCGCCCGCCGGCGGTCTGAATGGCGGTGGCGGCTTCATCCTGCAGTGAGGACATCGGCAATGAATTTCCCCACCCGTCATCGTCCCGGCATGCGCTGCGCCACGCTGCTGGCCGTCCTGCTGGCCCCGCTGTCGCTGGCCGCATGCCAGTGGGATCGCGAGCTGACATACGGCGCGCACGTGGCCCAGATCTCGCCCCCGGAAGCGTCGAGCAACGCATTCGGCTGGCACCAGACCGACCTGAGCCACCTTGTGCGCTTCGCGCCGGGCGCGGCGATGGTCGATCCGGTCGAGGCGGTCCGCCTGAACCAGTTCATCGACCAGGTCGGCGTCCAGTCCAACGACGAGGTCATCGCGACCGTCGGCGGGCCGATGGGCCAGCAGCGGGCGAACGCGGTCGTCCAGTCCTTCGCGCTGCGCGGGCACCGGATCACGCCGCAGATCGATCCCTACTCTCCCGAGGGCGACGTCACGGTCACCATCCGTCGGGTCGTCTATACGGCAAGCGCCTGCCTGGGCGAGGGCCAGGAGATCCGTGGTGGTGGCACCACCATGCCGTTCGGCTGCGCCAATGCGCTGAACTTGCAGCGCATGGTCGTCAACCCCGACGAGCTGATCAACAACCTGGGCTCGGACTCAGTCGAGACGATGCCGGCCGCCGCCGCCATCCAGCGCTACCGCACCGGCGCGATCACGCCGCTGCAAGTCTACGACACCTCCAGGGACTGACGCCGACATGAGCCTCGCAGAACAGATCATGGACCCTTCGACGCGCAAGCCGCTGCGCTCGCCGGTGCTCGCCTACATCTGCGACGAGGCGACGCTGGAGGCGGTCAGCCGCGTGGTGCCGGGCGGACGGCGCGGCGTCGAGGTCTGCGAGGGCGGCATCGAAACCGCGCTCCGCGTGCTCAACGGCGACCAGTCGCCCGACCTGCTGATCCTGGATATCTCGGAGGCGTCCTCGCCGGTCGAGGACATCAAGGCGGTACGAGGGATCATCAACCGGTCGACCACGATCATCGCCATCGGCGAGCAGAACGACGTGACCCTGTACCGGGCCCTGACCGGCGCCGGGGTCAACGACTATCTGGTCAAGCCGGTAACCAGCACCGATCTGCGTCGCGCGCTGCTCACCGCCAGCAACGACAGCAAGCCGGAAACCCAGGTCGATTCCGCGCCCCGCGGCCGGGTGGCGATCGTCGTCGGCACCCGCGGGGGAGTCGGCGCCAGCACCGTCGCCGTCAACGTCGCCTGGATCTGCGCGAACGACCTCGAAATCCGCACGGCGCTGGTCGATCTCGACCTGCATTTCGGCACTGCCGCCTTGGCGCTCGACCTCGAGCCCGGGCATGGGCTGCGCGACGCGCTCTGCAACCCCGACCGGATCGACGGCCTGTTCGTAGCCAGCGCCCTGGTCCACGACAGCGACAACCTGTTCGTGCTCAGCGGCGAGGAGCCGATCGACGAGCACGTGCCGCTGCGCTCCGACGCCATCTCCTTCCTGATGGCCGAGCTGCAGCAGAGCTTCGAGATGATCATCGTGGACCTGCCGCGCAACGTCCTGAGCGGCGATCCGAGCCTGTTGTCGATCGCCCACACGATCGCAGTGGTGACCGACCTGTCGCTCGCCGGACTGCGCGATGCGGTGCGCATCCGCGCCATCGTGCGCAAGGCGGCGCCCGAGGCCAAGCTGCAATTCATCGTCAATCGCGCCGGGCTGCACAAGAAGGCCGAGATGACCGAGGCGGACTTCGAGCGCAACCTCGAGGACAAGGTCTCCTTCGTGGTGCCCGAGGATCCGAAGGCGGCTGCCAACGCCGCCGGCGGCAAGCCTATCGCCGAGGCGAGCAAGGGGGGCAAGGCGAGCACCGCGTTGCACGCGGTCGCGATGGGCCTTCGCGGCACCTCGGGCAAGGTGAAGGCGAAATTCAGTCTGTTCGGCGGCTTCATGACCAAGCACGCGAAGAAGTGACGGTCCCGGTGCGCGGCCGGATGTCGGCCGCTTGGGGAAGGACGCAGGTATGCTCGACGATTTTACACCAGAGGCTCATCGCAATGGCCACGCCGACGGACCGTCGCTGAACGGAGCCCGGCATGAGCAACGGCTGGCCGCGCTGCGCCGCGACCTGAAGCCCCTGGTCTTCGACCACATCAAGCCGTCGATCGCCCGCCGGCTGACGCGCAAGGACCTCGCCGGCCGCATCACCGACGTGATCATGCCGGTTCTGGACCGGGAGCCCGAGCCGATCGACCTGATCGGCCTGCGCGAACTCATCAACCTGGTCGCGACCGACCTGCTGACTTCGACCACCGACACCCTCTCGGAGACCGAGTCCGCCCAGGCCAGCATGGACGCGCTCAGCGCGCCCGCGCGCGACGAGCCGCCGGCGCGGACGTCGGAGCCCCGGCAGCGGGTCAACCCGCACATCGCTGCCCTCACCGCCGAGACGCCGAAGCCGCGGTCCAAGCCGGCCGCGGGCGGATCGGCCCGCCTGATCTCGACGCCGCAGGCGACGATCGCGGCGGCGATGCGGCAGATCAAACCGATCCTGATGGAACGGATCGACATCGAGACCGCCTCCGCCCTGGAACCGGACATCCTGGTCCGCGAACTGGACGGCGTCGTCGCCGAGATCCGCGACGAGATCCGCCTGCACCTGAATGCGAACGAGCATCGCGACCTGGTGCGCGCGATGGTCGACGACATGGTCGGGCTGGGGCCGCTGGAGCCACTGCTGGCCGACGAATCGATCGCCGATATCATGGTCAACGGCCCGCACCAGGTCTATGTCGAGCGCGGCGGCAAGCTGGTGCTGACCGACGTCAAGTTCATCGACAACGCCCATGTGATGAACGTCGCCACCCGGATCGTGACCCGGATCGGCCGGCGAGTCGACGAGAGCAACCCGATCTGCGACGCGCGGCTCGCCGACGGCAGCCGCGTGAACGTCATCGCCCCGCCGCTGGCCATCGATGGCTGCTCGATCTCGATTCGTAAATTCTCCCAGAAGAAGCTCTCGCTGGACTCGATGTCTGGCGGCGGCAGCATGTCGCCGGCGATGTGCACCACGCTCAAGATCGCGTCCCGGTCCAGGCTCAACATCATCGTCTCCGGCGGTACCGGTTCCGGCAAGACCACGCTGCTCAATGCGCTGTCCGAGCTGATCGACCACGGCGAGCGCATCGTCACCATCGAGGACGCGGCCGAACTGCAGCTGCAGCAGCCGCACGTGATCCGCCTGGAGACCCGCCCCGCCAGCCTGGAAGGCAGCGGCGAGATCACCATGCGCGACCTGCTGAAGAACTCCCTGCGTATGCGCCCCGACCGCATCATCCTCGGCGAGGTGCGCGGACCGGAAGCGATCGACATGCTGCAGGCGATGAACACCGGCCATGACGGGTCGATGTGCACGCTGCACGCCAACTCGCCGCGCGACGCGCTGACCCGCATGGAGAACATGATCAACATGGGGTCCGCCAACCTGCCGTCGAAGGCGATCCGCCATCAGATCGCCGGGGCGGTCGACCTCATCGTACAAGCGAGCCGGATGCGCGACGGCAAGCGCCGCATCACCAACATCACGGAAGTCATCGGGATGGAGGGCGACGTCATCGTCACCCAGGAGCTGTTCAAGTACGAGGTCGACGGCGAGAACGACAAGGGCGAGTTGAAGGGGCACTTCAAGAGCTCGGGCATGCGCCCCTACTTCCTGCCCAAGGCCGAATATTTCGGCCTCGGCCAGGCACTGTTGGAAGTACTTTAGAACGAGGGCCCGGCAATGGACGCGATACTCAATCAACAGATCGCAGGCGTGCCGATGCCGGCGGTCCTCATGGGCTTCGGCGGCATGCTGCTGGTCGTGCTGCTGGGCCTCGCCTATTCGGCCGGCAGCAACGCGCGCACCCAGCGCAACAAGCAGGCCGGGGCGATCCTGCGCCGACTCAACGGCGGAACCAGCATCAAGCGGCGCAAGGCGACGGCGGAGCCCATGGTGCGGATGCGCTCCAACAACAGCGGGGTGGACAAGGCGTTCACCCGCTTCGTGCCGCGGCCGGAACTGCTGCGCCGCAGGCTCGAGCGGGCGGGACTGAAGACCTCGATCGGCCAGTATGCGCTGATCGGCTTCGTCCTCGTCGGCGTGTTCGGGCTGCTGATCCGGATGTTCATCGGCCTGCCGACAGCGCCGTCGATCCTGTTCGGCTTCTTCTGTGCCCTGCTGGTGCCGCACCTCGTGGTCGGCTTCCTGATCGGCCGGCGCAAGAACAAGTTCCTCAAGCTGTTCCCCGAGGGGATCGACCTCATCGTCCGCGGGCTGAAATCCGGCATGCCGGTCAGCGAGTCCATGGTCAACGTCGGCACCGAGATCCAGGATCCGGTCGGCATCGAGTTCCGCCGCGTCACCGACCTGGTCCGCATCGGCAAGTCGATGGATGAGGCGCTGTGGATGACCGCGGCCCGCATCAACCTGCCGGAGTTCAAGTTCTTCGTCATCAGCCTGTCGATCCAGCGCGAGACGGGCGGCAACCTTGCCGAGACCCTCGGCAACCTGAGCGAGATCCTGCGCAAGCGCCAGCAGGCCAAGCTGAAGATCAAGGCACTGTCATCGGAAGCCAAGGCGAGCGCGATCATCATCGGCGCGCTGCCGTTCATCATGTTCTTCCTGCTGAACATGGTGAAGGCCGGATACACCGACCCGCTGCTCACCGATCCTCGCGGCCAGGTGATGCTCGCCGGTGCCCTGATCTGGCTGTCGGTCGGCGTCGCGACCATGGCCAAGATGGTGAGGTTCGAAATCTGATGCTCGAAACACTCGGACTGGAAACCGAAGACATCATCATCCTGGCCGCCGCCATGTCGGCGGTGCTGGCCGTGTTTGTGCTGTGGGCCGCGTTCGTGCCGGACAACCCGCTGGCCGACCGAGCCCGCCGGCTGATGGCCCACCGCGAGGCGCTGCGCCAGGACGCGATCCGTCCGAAGAAGCGTGTCGGCAGCGAGAAGACGTTGTCGATGATGCGCTCGGTGGTTTCCAGGATGAAGCTGGCGCGCCGGCTGACGTCCTCGAACCTCAGCGTGCGCCTGCAGCGGGCCGGCATCCGCAGCCCCGACGCCCAGGTCAAATACCTGTTCTACAAGATGGCGCTGCCGGTGGCCTTCCTGGGCTTCGCCGTGTTCGTGCTCTATGTCGCCGAGCTCTACCAGCTCACGTCCAGCACCAAGATGATGGCGACGATCGCGGCAGGCGCGCTTGGCTTCTTCGGGCCCGACCTCTATCTGGTGAACAAGTCGACCAAGCGCCGCAAGGAACTGACCAAGGCGCTGCCCGACGGGCTCGACCTGCTGGTGATTTGCGCCGAGGCCGGTCTGCACCTGGACTCCGCGCTCAACCGCGTGGCCGAGGAAATGGCCCAGCGCAGCGTCGACCTCGCCGACGAACTGGCCCTGGCGGCAGTCGAGCTCAGCTTCCTTCCCGACCGCAAGATGGCGCTCGACAACCTGGCAATGCGGACGAACCTGCCCGCGGTACGCGGGCTGGTCAACACCCTGGTGCAGACGGAGAAGTACGGCACGCCGCTCGCCCAGTCGCTGCGCGTGCTCTCGGCCGAGCTGCGCCACGAGCGGCTGATGCGGGCGGAGGAGAAGGCGGCCCGGCTGCCGGCCATCCTGACCGTGCCGATGATCATCTTCATCCTGCCGCCGCTGTTCATCGTGCTGCTGTCGCCGGCGGTGCTGCAGGCGATCGACACGGCGAAGGAGACGTTCAAGTGAGGGGGTGGTGGGTCCAGGGCCCGGCCCCCGGACTGGGCGCCGGACCGGGCGGGCAGCCGGCGCGGTGGACCGCGCCGGCCTTGCCGCACTCAGCGGGGGACGGCCGCGATCATGACGGCGTCGGGATCGTCGCTGCGTGGATCCTGGAAGGCGAATCCGACCTGAGCGGCCGCGGCGGAGGGCGCGCCCATGCCGCCGGTGATCGCCAGCGCACGGGCCGCCGAGGGCTCGATGCTGCGCAACAGATCGTAGTAGTCGAGATTGGCCGCCACCAGCGACGGGGACAGGTCCATGCCGGCGACCGCCTGGGCCTCGTCCATCCGGCCGGCCAGCCCCAGCACCAGCGCGAAGGTCTGGCGGTGACGCGAGTTCGCCGACCCGTCCCGCGTCACTTCGTTGCCCAGCGCGATAGCGCCAGGGTAGTCGCCGTCGAGCGCCAGCGAGAGCGCCAGGTTGTTGCGCAGGTCGAGATCGGCGGGCGCACGTCCCATGCCGGCGCGGTACTGCTCCTGGGCAAGCCGATGCTGCCCGACCAGGTCGAGCGCGACACCGAGGCTGTTGCGAGCTTTGGGCGAGTCGTCGATCTCCAGCGACCGCTGCAGAATGGCCATTGCCCGCTCGGGATAGGTCTGCGCGATCAGCGCATTGCCGAGCCTGCGCAGCGCCTCCGGATCGTTGGGCGAACGGTCGACGGCGCGCTGGTAGGTGTCGATCGCCGAAACCGAGGCGCCGAGCGATTCCTGGATCCGGCCAAGCCGGACGAGCGCTTCGGAGGCGTCCGGATCGACGCTCAGCGCCTGCTCGTAGAGCGACGCCGCCGTCACCCGGTCGCCCTGCGCGTAGGCGTAGTCGCCCATGCGCACCATCTGGGCCGCCGCCTCGCTCATGCTGCCGCCGGACCCAAGGCCTGCGCACGCGCTCAGGCTCATGACGAGCGCGACCCCGCCGGCCAGTCTCATTCTCAGATATCCGCCAACCATTGCACGACACCTCTCGCCGAACTCTTGGTTAACGATCTACGCAGCAAAGCCTTTCACTATGGTAAACGGGGGTTAGAATGATGTTCGCGCTGCTACGGGCGACGAATGCCGCCCGCCGGCCGCTCCGGAAGCCGCGGTGCGCTTCGATCCCGCCGGTGCCGGGCGAGCGCGGGGTCCGGGCGTTCCTCCGGGAAGAGCGGGGTGCGGCCCTCGTCGAGTTTGCCTTCGCCGGCCCGATTCTGATCACCACCCTGATGGTGATCATCGAAGTGGCGTTCGTGATCTTCCTCAGCCTGATGGTGGAGAGCGGCGTGCGGGAGTCCGCGCGCTTCGGCCTCACCGGCAGCGAGCCGCCCGGATTCACCCGCGAACAGTACATCGTCGAAATCGTGAACAGGCGGACGCTGGGCTTCATGGAGATCACCGAGGATAACGTCTCGGTCAAGGTCTATGAGAGCTTCGACGACATCCGGGACGCCGAGCCCTATGTCGACGCGAATCTCAACGGCCAGTACGACCCAGGCGAACCGTTCACCGACACCAACGGCAACGGAACCTATGACGGCGATCCCGGCATCCCCGGTGCCGGCCAGTCAGGGGACATCGTGCTGTACCAGGTCACCGCCAACTGGACGATCTTCACCTCGTTCGTCGCCGGCCTGCTCGGCGATTCCGGTCTGTTCACCATTTCCGCGAGCGTGGTCGTGCGCAACGAGCCCTGGGAGGTAGGATCATGAGCGTGCCGACGACGCCAGCGCGCCGGCGCGCCGGCCGGTTACACCGCCTGCTGCGCGAAGAGGACGGCGGCATCCTGGTCGAGACGGCCTTCGTGATGCCGATCCTGATCCTGATGCTGCTCGGCTCGGTCGAGGTCGGGCGGTACCTGATCGCTCACCAGAAGCTGGAGCGGGCCGCAGCCTCGCTTGCCGACCTTGTCTCGCAGTCGCCCGACACGGTTACCCTGGACGAGATCAACACGCTGTTCGGCATCATTCCGCACATCACATCGCCCTACGACCTCCAGGCCAGCGGTCGGGTGATCCTCACCGCCGTGACCCGCGCGCAAAACCAGCAGAACCCCGTGGTCTCCTGGCAGGTCGACGGCTTGGGGACGCTCGATGTCGACAGCCAAGTCGGCGGGCCGGGCAGCATCGCCCAACTGCCCGGCGGGATGGTAGTGCTCGAGGGCGAGACCGTGATCATCGCCGAGGCCTGGTATGACTACGAGGCCTATTTCTTCGAGGACATCGACCCGACCGGGCCGATCTACCACCGCGCCCTCTACCGCCCGCGGCTGTCGAGCCTCAGCGCGCCGCCGCAATAATCCGCGGCACGCCCCACCGGAAAGCGGGGAAAAGCCACCGTCAGCTGTCGGTCTCCGCCAGCGCGATGGTGGCGGCATTGCGCAGCCGGCCGGCTTCCGCGGCGAGTGCGGGATCGAGCGTTTCGGCGAGTTCGGCGTGCCGCAACACGGCCGCCCATTCCTCCTGCACCACATAGGCCTGCGCGATCGCCAGGTGGGCGTCGGAATCGTTGGGACGGGCCGCCAGCAGCCGGCTCAGGGCGTCGACGGCGGTTTCGCTTTCCCCGTCCTCGCCAGCCAGCCGCGCCAGGGCGCGCAGCGCGCCCGGATTGTCCGGGTCGATGGTGAGCGCAGTCTCCAGGTCGGTTTCCGCCTCGATCTGCCGCCCGTCCGCCATCCGGGCCTCGGCGCGCTGGACGAAGTGGCGGGCGGTGTCGGGCGCAAGCGCGATCGCGCGCGTGAACGCACCCTCGGCGTCGACGAAGCGCCCGAGTGCCATGTTCGCCTGCCCGAGTCCGGCATGATAGGCTGCCCGGTCGGGCTGCAGGGCAACCGCGCGCTCGAGGTGCGGCAGCGCGCGGGCCGGATTGCCCTGGCGGATCCGCACTTCGCCAAGCTGGGCGTGGGCCCGCGACTCGTCGTCGTTGCGCGCGAGCGCCTGTTCCAGATCGGCCGCCGCCTGTTCCAGCCTGTCTTGACGCAGATGCACGCCGGCGCGCGCGAGCAGCGCCTCGCTCATCGTCGGATCGAGCCTCAGCACCTCGGTAAGATCGTTGACTGCGCCATCGAAGTCCTCGGCGGCCAGCCGGACATGGCCCCGGCTCAGGTGCAGCACGGCGACCCCCGGCTGCAGGCCGATCGCCATCGACAGGTCGTGCTCCGCCCGGGCGAAGTCGCCGAGGCGCCCATAGGTAGCGCTGCGGTTGAGATAGGCGATGACGTAGGACGGATCCTGCTCGATGGCGCTGTTGTAATCCTGCAGCGCCTCCCGCACCCGGCCCAGCGCCGCATAGGCCCGGCCCCGGTTGTTGTAGAGCTTGGCGGCATCCATCCCGACGATCGAAGCGGTGTCGATGAAATCGGTGCAGGCGGCGACCTGCGCCTCGTACTGTCCCCGTTCGCCGGCCTGATAGCATTCGTCCGTCATCTCCGAGCGGAGGTAGACCCACACCGTCCAGACGATGCCGACACCGAACACAACCCCGATCAGGACCTTCTTCATGCGGCTCGCCCCTTGCGCACGGGCCGGCCACGCGGCGACCCGGATGATTCGGGGCCGATGATGTCGCCTCGGGTCCTTATCCGGGGTTAAGCGGGCGAGAAATCGCTTTGAATTCGAGCAAGGACCCCGCTCAGGCCATCCCCGCCTTCTGCGCCTCCAGGTCGTCCTCGATGAAGGCCTGGATCACCGCGTCCATCGAGCTGTCGGTCTCGATGCCCAGCTTCAGCGCGCGCTCGGGTGCGAGCCGGGTCGGCCAGCCGGCGACGATCTTCTGGATATCCGGGTCGGGCGCCCAGCGGATCAGGTCGACGGCCTGGCTGCCGGCGACGCGTGCCAGCGAGGCCGCCATCTCCTCCACCGTCACCGACAGTCCGGGCAGCAGGATCGACCGCCAGGAGCCGAGCCGACCGGCGTCGATCTCGAACGCCTTGAGGAACGCCTCGATAACCAGGCGCGGCGACATGATCGGCATCACCGTGTCGGGCGAGACCGGGCACACCGCCTCGCGGCCCGTCAGCGGTTCGCGAATGATCGAGCTGGCGAAGGTCGAGGCCGCCTTGTTCGGCCGGCCGGGGCGGACGACGATGGTCGGCAGCCGGAGCGAACGGCCGTCGATGAAGCCCTTGCGGCTGTAGTCGGAAACAAGCAACTCGCTCGCCGCCTTCTGGATCCCGTAGGAATTCTGCGGCGTCTGCGGGGTATCGTCGCGGATCTCGGACGGCATGGCGCCGCCATAGGTCGCGATCGAACTGGTGAACATCAGCTTCGGCTTCCGCCCGGTGGCGCGCAGCCGTTCCAGCAGGTGCATCACCCCGTACAGGTTGACCGCCATGCCCAGGTCGAAATCGGCCTCGGCCGCCGCGCTGACCACGGCAGCGAGATGGAATACGCCGTCGACGTCGTGCGGAATCACCCGTTCGACGCTCGTCTTGTCGGTGATGTCGCCGGAGACGACCGAGACGCGGGGATCCTCGGTTTCCGGGCCCGTATAGTCGACCGTATCGAACAGCACCAGCTGGCTGATCGGCTGTTCCTTGCCGTCGCGCCCGACCAGCGTGCCCTTCTCGAGCAGCGTCTTGGCCAGGCGCTTGCCCAGGAAGCCGGCCGCACCGGTGATGACGATCTTCATGGCGTTTCCTCTCAACAAGTCTGAGCGCGCCGTGTACACCGATGCCCGGGCCGTTGCAACACGGTGGCCCGGACCGAAGACCGCGGATAACCGACGGGGGAACGCTTGCCGATGGCGCTGCTTCTGGGCTGCATTGCCGACGATTTCACCGGCGCCACCGACCTGGCGTCGACGCTGGTCCAGGGCGGCATGCGCACGGTGCAGCTGCTCGGCCTGCCGGCGGACGGGATGCCGGCGCCGGCCGACGCCGACGCGATCGTGATCGCGCTGAAGTCGCGCTCGATCCCGGCCTCCGAGGCGGTAGCCCAGTCGCGGGCGGCGCTGGCCTGGCTGCGCAGGGCCGGCGCGCGGCAGGTCTTCTTCAAATACTGCTCGACCTTCGATTCCACCGACGACGGCAACATCGGGCCGGTGGCCGACGCGCTGATGGACGACCTGGGTGCCGCGATCACCATCGCCAACCCGGCCTTTCCGCTGAACGGCCGCACCGTGTTCTTCGGCCACCTGTTCGTCAGCGACCGGCTGCTGTCGGAATCGGGCATGCAGAACCATCCGCTGAACCCGATGACCGACCCGGACCTGGTCCGCGTGCTCGGCCGGCAGACGCCGCGCCCGGTGGGCCTGATCGACTACCGCACCGTACACCAGGGGGCGGAGGCGGTGCGGGCGCGGTTGCAGGCCCTGGCCGATGCGGGCGCGCGGCACGCCGTCGTCGATGCGATCAGCGACGGCGACCTCGTCACCATCGGCACCGCCTGCGCCGACCTGGAGCTGATCACAGGCGGCTCCGGCGTGGCCATGGGACTGCCGGCGAACTTCCGCCGCCAGGGCCTGCTGGCGGAAAGCACCCGAGCCGACGTGCTGCCCGCCATCGGTGGGCCCGGCGTCGTGCTGTCGGGCAGCTGTTCGCAGGCGACCCTGGCCCAGGTGGCCCGCTTCCGGCAGGACCACGACAGCTTCGCCATCGACCCGCTCGCCATCGCCGGCGGCGCAGATGTCGCTGCGCAGGCGCTCGAGTGGGCCCGTCCCCGAATCGCCGGCGCTCCGGTGCTGATCTTTGCCAGCGCCCCGCCGGAGACGGTGAGCGCGGTGCAGCAGCAGCTGGGCCGCAGCGAGGCGGGCGCGCTGGTCGAGCGCACCATGGCCGAGATCGGCAAGGGGCTGGTCGCTGCCGGCATCCGCCGGCTGGTCGTCGCCGGGGGCGAGACCTCGGGCGCGGTGGTCGGCGCCCTGGGCGTGACCGCCCTGCGCATCGGCCCGGCGATCGACCCTGGGGTGCCGGCCACGGTCAGCATCGGCGAACCGCCGCTGGCGCTGGCCCTGAAGTCGGGCAATTTCGGCGGCGAGGATTTCTTCGCAAAGGCCCTCGCGGTGATGCGGTAACGCTCAAAGCCGGCCCGCGTACGGTCCCTCACGCCGCCGGACGGAACGCCTCCACGTCGACCCGGCGGGCGGCGATCCGGTCGCACAGGTCGGCATCGTGGAAGATGCCGACCAGCGCTGCGCCCCGGGCCCGCGCCTCGTGGATCAGGTCAACGACCACGCGTCGGTTCTCGGCGTCGAGCGACGCCGTCGGTTCGTCGAGCAGCAGGACCGGGTAGTCGCGGATGAGGCCGTGGGCGATGTTGACCCGCTGTTGCTCGCCGCCGGAGAAGGTGGCCGGCGGCAGCGACCACAGCCGCTCCGGCAGGTTGAGCCGCGCCAGCATCGCCGCCGCCCGCTTCCGCGCCGTGCCGGCCTCGATCCCATCGGCGACCAGCGGCTCGGCGACCACGTCGAGCGCCGGCACCCGCGGGATGACGCGGAGAAACTGGCTGACATAGCCGAGCGTGGTCCGGCGCACCGCGATGACCTGCCGGGGCGACGCCGACGCCATGTCGACCCAGCATCCGCGATGGCGCACCAGCACCCGGCCGGCGGTCGCGGCGTAGTTGGCGTAGATCGCCCGCATCAGGCTCGACTTGCCCGCGCCCGACGCGCCGGTCAGCACCACGCACTCGCCGGCCCGGACCTCCAGGTCGACACCGGCGAGCACCGGCAGGTGCACGCCGCCCTGGTTGTGCAAGGTGAACGCCTTGGCAAGGCCCTCGATCCTCAGCATCGCAGTCACTGCATCGCCCTCACGCCTGCAGCACCGAGCTGACCAGCAGCTGCGTATAGGGATGCTGCGGATCGTCCAGCACCCGGTCGGTGAGCCCGCTCTCCACCACGGTGCCGCCGCGCATAACCAGCAGCCGGTCGGCGAGCAGGCGCGCCACCGCCAGGTCGTGGGTGACGATGACCACGGCGACGCCTTGCGCCCGGACCAGGACGCGCAGCAGGTCGAGCAGCCGCGCCTGGACCGAGACATCGAGCCCCCCGGTCGGCTCGTCCATGAACACCAGCTTCGGGCCGGTCACCAGGTTGCGGGCGATCTGCAGCCGCTGCTGCATGCCGCCGGAATAGGTGGTTGGGCGGTCGTCGATCCGGCCCTCGTCGATCTCGACCCGACGCAGCCAGTCCAGCGCGGTCTCCCGGATGCGGCCGTAGCTGCGCCAGCCGATCGCCATCAGCCGCTCGCCCACATTGGCCCCGCCGGAAACATCCATCCGCAGCCCGTCACGCGGATTCTGGTGGACAAAGCCCCATTCGGTGCGCAGCAGGCGCCGGCGGGCAGGCTCGGGCCACGCCAGGATATCGGTCGGTGCGGCGCTGTCGGGCGCATAGAGCACCTGGCCCAGGCTCGCCGGCAGCCGACCGGAGACGCAGTCGAGCACCGTGGTCTTGCCCGATCCGGACTCGCCGACGATGCCGAGGACCTCGCCTGGATAGATATTGAAGCTGACGTCGCGGCAGCCGACGATCGTGCCATAGGATTTGCCGAGCCCACAGGCCTGGAGCAGCGGCCGGTCGTCGGCGACCGCCTGGGCAGCGGCCGCACTCATGCTCCACCCTCCCCTTCGGCGCGCGCGAGAGCGTGCCCGGCGAACGGTCCGCGGTGGCCGGCGTCGCGGCGGGTGCGGCAGTGGTGGCTGTCGGAGCAGACGAACATCCGCCCGCCGCGGTCGTCGAGGACAACCTCGTCGAGATAGGCGTCGCCGGCGCCGCACAGGCCGCAGCAATCCTCCCATGTCTGGACCGTGAAGGGGTGGTCTTCGAAGTCGAGGCTTTGCACCCGGGTGTAGGGCGGGATCGCGTAGATCCGCTTCTCGCGGCCGGCGCCGAACAGCTGCAGCGCCGGCATCAGGTCCATCTTCGGATTGTCGAACTTCGGTGTCGGCGACGGCGCGGTGACGTGGCGTCCGTTGACCAGCACCGGATAGTCGTAGGCGGTTGCGATGTGGCCGAAGCGGGCGATGTCTTCGTACAGTTTGACGTGCATCAGGCCGTATTCCTGCCACGCATGCATCATCCGGGTCTCGGCCTCGCGCGGCTCGAGCCGGCGCAGCGGCTCGGGCTGTGGTACCTGGTAGACGATCACCTGGTCCGCGCGCAGCGGCACCTCGGGGATCCGGTGGCGGGTCTGGATGATCGTGGCCTCCGCCGTCGCCTCGGTGGTGGCGACCCCGGCGACGCGGGCGAAGAAGCGGCGGATGTTGACGGCGTTGGTGGTGTCGTCGGCACCCTGGTCGATCACCTTCAGCGTGTCGTGCGGCCCGATGATGCTCGCCGTCACCTGCATGCCGCCGGTACCCCAGCCATAGGGGACCGGCATCTCCCGCCCGCCGAACGGCACCTGGTAGCCGGGCACCGCAACCGCCTTCAGGATCGCGCGCCGGATCGTGCGCTTGGTCTGCTCGTCGAGGTAGCCGAAATTGTACTGCGGGTCGTGGCCTGGCTGCAGGGTCATTCGGCGGCCTCCCGGCACTGCCGGTCCTCCCACTCCCGCCTGAGCCGGCGGACCAGCTCCAGCTCGGCCTGAAAATCGACATAGTGCGGCAGCTTCAGGTGCTGGACGAAGCCGGACGCCTCGACGTTGTCGCTGTGGTAGAGCACGAACTCCTGGTCCTGCGCCGGATGCTTCGCCTCCTCGCCCAGTTCCTCGCTCCTGAGCGCCCGGTCGACCAGGGCCATCGCCATCGCCTTCCGCTCGGCACGCCCGAATGCGAGCCCGTAGCCGCGGGTGAAGGCCGGCGGCGCCTCGGCGGAGCCCTGGAACTGGTTGACCATCTGGCACTCGGTGACGGTGATCTCGCCGATCTCGACCGCGAACCCCAGCTCTTCCGGCACGATCTCCACCGCCACCGCGCCCATCCGGATTTCACCGGCGAAGGGATGGTTGCCGCCATAGCCGCGCTGGGTGGAATAGCCGAGCGCAAGCAGGAAGCCCTCGTCGCCACGTGCGAGAGTCTGCAGCCACTGGTCGCGGCCGGCCGGAAATTCCGGCGGCTGCCGGGTGAGATCGAAGGGGGCCTCTGCCGCGTCCCGCGCGCCGGCGCCTTCGATCAGCCCCTCCCGGCCCAGGATGTCGGCCACCCGCGGCATAGCCGCATCGACCGGTGCCTCGGCCCGCGGCGCGGGCTCGGCGGCCTGCGCCTCTGCGGCCAGCGCGAAGTCGAGCAGCCGGTGGGTGTAGTCGTAGGTCGGGCCCAGCACCTGCCCGCCGGGCAGGTCCTTGAAGGTGGAGGAGATCCGGCGCTCGATCGCCATCCTTGCGGTATCGATCGGCGTCGTGGACGCGAAGCGCGGCAGGGTAGTGCGATAGGCGCGCAGCAGGAAAATCGCCTCGACCAGGTCGCCCTGCGCCTGCTTGATCGCCAGCGCCGCGAGATCCGGGTCGTAGAGCGATCCCTCCGTCATCACCCGGTCGACGGCAAGCCCGAGCTGTTCGCGGACCTGGACAACGGAGAGCGCGGCGACGGCCGGGTCGCCGCGGCGGTCCTCGGCGACCAGCCGCTCGGCGTTCTCGATTGCCTGCTCGCCGCCCTTGACCGCAACATACATCGCTCAGCTCTCCAGTTTGACGGCTACGCTGCGCGGCAGGCCGATCATATTCTCGCCGGTCACCAGCAGCAGGTCGACGCCCAGCGGGTAGAGCGCGTGGTTGGCCGCCCATTGCGCCCAGAAACCCGCCGGCAGCCCGCGCGGGGCGATCGTGACCTCGCCGTCGACGCCCGGTCCCGCCAAGCCAACCGGCTCCCCGCCGGCCAGCGCCGGCAGCTGCCAGACGACGGTCGCCGACCGATCAGGGTACCGGTCCTCACCGGCGGCAAAGCCGGACAGCACGGGCTTGTCCTCCGCCGCCACCAGCGCGAAACCGGCCGCGCCCTGCTCGCCGATCAGCGGGCAGCCGCAGTGGAAGCGCAGGCTCTCGATCGCCGGCTCGACGCGCAGGGCCGGCGACAGCCAGACGAAAGTTTCGGCGTCGAACAGCGCCAGCGCGATCGCATAGGTCGCGGCGTCGAGGCCGGCTGGCGGTGCCAGCCCCGCGCCCGCCTGCTGCGCGAGTCCCGGCCGGGCGAGCGCGTCGAGCACGGCGCGGAACGTCCGCTGCGCGTCGAAGACCGGGTCGGGAAAGCCGCCGGCGAGGTGGTCACTCACGTCGGGTCGTCCCCGCGCACCATGGTGAAGAAGTCGACCCTGGTCGCCGCCGCGCGGCGCGCACGGTCGGCGCGGCGGGACGCATGCGCCGCCGCCAGCGGCACCACCACAGCGTCCATCACGCGGTGGTGTCGGGCCGGGTCCTGCAGCAGGGCGTCGCAGAGCGCGGCCAGCGCCGCATGGCGCTTGTCGCGGCCGGCGACATAGCCGAAGCCGGTCCGGCCGCCGTCGACCCGGACCGTGCAGCGGGTCATCGTCATTTCGCCGAGGTTGAACGCCGTGCCATCGCCGCCGGCCCGCCCGCGTACCATGGCCATGCCCACCTCCGGCGCGCGCAGCCAGTCATGGGCGACGTCAAGGCCCAACTGGTCCCACGCCTGCGCGAGCTCGGCGGGGTCGGCCCTGGCGAGAACGCCCATCCAGCTCCGGCGGGCAGCCGTCGGCGAAGTCATGATTGGTCCAGTTATCTAGATGAATGTGATCCCAATCTGCCATGCGGGGACGGCCGCGGCAATCGCTTTGTCGTGCGGAAACGCGATGCGGCATCGATGCGGCATCGCGGGATGCGGGATGCGGGATGCGGCGTCAGGATCGCGTCGGGGTTAGAACCCGAACAGGGCCGAGATCGCGTTGTAGGTGCCGCCGCCAACCAGGGAGTTGAACTGATAGTTGGCGATCTGGTTGCGCACCGATGCCGCCTGCTCGAGCTTCAGGGACTTCTCGACCGCCTCCAGTTCTATCATGTTGGCGTCAGCGAACATGGTGTCGATCGACCGGTCGAACTGATTGGTCCTCGCCTTGGCGATGGCCATATCGGACTTCAGGCTGAGCCGGGTATAGTCCACCTTGTTCAGCGCCTTGTCCAGATCTTCCATCGCCGCGTCGATGGACGCCGTGTCGGTGAAGTTGTTGTACAGCCAGCTCTGCAGAACCTGTGTCCCGCCCCGCTTGAGCGTGCCGCTTATCTGCTCGCCGCCCATGGTGATCGAGATCGCGCCGGTCTCACGGTCCAGGCTGTCGACCTTTACGTCGCCCATGCCGACGTCCCGGGTGATGCTGTCGGGATAGTTGGAGTAGTCGGTCAGATATGCGCCCCCGAGGTCCGGCACCAGTTTGCGGCCGTCGCCGGGATCGATGAAGTAGTCGGCACCAAGATAGGTGCCGCTGACCACCCTCCGGGAGCCGAGCGAGTTGCTGTTGGCGTAGGAAATGGTGTCGGTCAACCAACTGGTGCGGAACACATCGCCTACCAGGTTGCGGCCTGAGGCTCCCGCCTTGTCCACCAGCTTGTTCAGGCCCTTGAGCTGCTTGTCGAACTCGGCGGCGATACCGGGGCGGGCATCGGGGTTCGCGCTCTTCGCGCTCTTGGCCAGTTCCTTGAGCCGTCCATAGGCCAGATAGACCCCCTCCAGATCCTCGACCGTGCTCTCGATCGCGCCGGCGGCGACTTCGATGTTGGCCTTGCGCATGATCATGTCTTCGGCGCGCGCCCGCAGCGATGCAGCCTTGGTGGTTGCCGCGATCTCGTCGCGCTTGTCCTCCGGCGAGACGAGGCGGCTCGCAGCCGACTGGGCGCCGACCAGCGACCGCGCCTGCGCATTCATCAGCAGGCTCTGGTTCAGGTTGGCGAACGTGACGTTTGTGCCCATCAAGGCATTGAACATCGGGCTGGTCCCACTATGGACAGTGTGCCCGAGGGTGACAGAGCCGCATTAAGCGAGCGTAAACGCCTGGATAGAAGGTGGGGCGCCGCATACGCAAACGGCGCCCGAGCAGGGCGCCGTTCCGAAAGCCTGGACCGAGGGTCGAAGCTAGAAGCCTTCGCGCTCCATCCGTTTGCGGGCGAGCTTGCGGGCCCGGCGCACAGCTTCCGCCTTTTCGCGTGCACGGCGCTCGGAAGGCTTCTCGTAGTGGCGGCGCAACTTCATTTCCCGGAACACACCTTCGCGCTGCAGCTTCTTCTTCAGCGCGCGCAGCGCCTGATCGACGTTGTTTTCACGAACCTGAACCTGCACCTTTGGTCAACCTCCGAAAGAACGATGCAGGCGCAGCGCCCGGCCCGTTTCCGAGGCGCCCACCTGTCAATTCACACTGAATGTCGCGCGCCGAACAGCCGGCGCCACCGAATCTATAGCAGCATCCGTGCCGGCTGCCTACCCTCGAATAGGTTGCTGCGCCGTTGCCGGACGGGCCGGATCGAGGCGGTGGCCAAACATGCGATCCAATCTACCTGAGTGGCGTACCTGCGCAAATTCGAGGGACCAAGGGCATGATCGCGAATCCGGCAGTCACCACCCGGCGCCGGCCGCTGGCGCTGGCCATCGCAACCGCACTCGGCCTGCTGGCCGCCGGCTGCGCACCCGCGCCCGGGCCGTCCGGCGCCGCAACGCCGCCGCCAGCGCCGGTGAGTCCGGCTCCCCTGATTGCGGCTCCCGCGCCGCCACCGGCGCCCGCCGCGGTTGTCACCCCCCCTGCCTCGCCGGCCGACCAGCAGCTCCGCGATCTGGTGGCAAACACAAGCCTGCGCGGGACAAATCCGGCCGGCGACGACTACTGCACCTACTATGGCGCGGACGGGACGATGACGACAATTCTGCGCGGTTCGTCGCCGGAGGCCGGCGCCTGGACCGCCAGCGACGGGGCGTTGTGCGAGCGCCGCGGCGTAGGCGCCACCATATGCAGCCGGCTCGCCGTCCAGCCGACCACCCAGACGGCGACCCTGACCACGCTCGACGGCGGCCGGCAGACCACGGCCACCGTCACACGCGGCAACACCTGTACCGCGTTCTAACCTTCAGCGCCGATCAGCGGGCGCCGCCTGGCCCGGTGCATGCATAAGGCCCTGTGCACGATGACGACGGAGAGGTGACACTGTTACCTTGTGCGTCAACGGCACGGAGAGGCTGAGTCGCACCGATGAAGACCGCCATGATCCTCGTTGTCGGCACGCTGATGCCGGCGCTGTTGGCCTGCGGGATTCATGCACCCCAGGGCGTCATCCGGCACATCGATGCCAAGGCCGATCCGGCCGGGTTCACCTACTGCTACGGCCATGGCTGCGGCGATTCGGTCATGGTCAGCCTGTCCGATGCCCAGTGGGGAGAGGTGCGCACCCTGTTCGCCGAGCGGGCGCCTGATCCGGCCGCCGAGCGCACGCAGATCGCCGCCGCGGTCGCGCTGCTGGAGCGCCTCGCCGGCGCCCAGGCCGGCACCGACCGCGACCTCGGCGGCACCAGCGGGGGCTGGTTTCGCTCCGGCCAGCTCGACTGCTATGACGAAGCGATCAACACCAGCAACTTCATCGCGATGCTGCAGAACGACGGGCTGCTGCACTACCACCGGCTGTCGACTCCGATCCAGCACGGGATCATGCCGGGATGGTCATGGCCACACGCCACCGCAGTGATCGCGGAAATCGCCGGCCCGTCGACGGGACTCGACCGCTCGGTCCGCTACGCGGTAGACAGCTGGTTCCACGACAACGGCGAACTGCCCGAGGTGGTCCCGGCGACGGCCTGGAAGGCAGGATGGAAGCCCGCAATGCTGGCTGATCGGTAACGGTGCGCGCGCAATTTCGTTCCCCGGGTAACGCGTCGGCTTCTCATCGCCACCGACCTGGGTATAGTCGGAGCGGGCAGAAGGTGGGTAAGGGGGGTTGACGATGACTGCACTGCGGACGCTGTTCGTCACGGTTGGTGCCGGCGCACTGGCCGTTGGCTTGGCCGCCGGCTCCAGCCTGGCACAGGACCCGACTCAGATCACGGTGCGCTTCGTCCACGTCAACGACGTCGACCGGATGGATGCGGACGGGGACGGTGCAGGCGGCATCGCCAAGATCGCGGCGGTGCATGCGATGGCCGAGGCGGAGTTCGGCGACCCTGTGCTGTTCACGTTCGGCGGCGACATGATCTCGCCCTCCCTGATGTCGAGTTTCGACAAGGGCGCGCATATGGTCGATCTGTTCAATAGGATCGGCGTCCAATATGCGGCGCTCGGCAATCATGAGTTCGATTTCGGCCCGGACGTGCTGCTGGAGCGGATCGCCGAGGCCGAGTTCACCATCCTTGCGACCAATGTGCGGCTGAACGGCGAGCCGCTGCCCGGCACCGTGGATACAGCCATCGTCGAAATGGGTGACCTGCGGATCGGCATGTTCGGGCTGACGACGCCGGACACGGTGGACATCGCCAGCCCTGGACCGGACATGGAGTTTCTCGACCCGGTCGAGACCGCCGCCGCCGCCGCCGCATCGCTGAAGGAACAGGGTGCCCATGTCGTCATCGGGCTGAGCCATGTCGACCTGGACGAGGAGTTGGCCGCGCTGCAGGCCTCTAGTGACCTGACCTTCATCCTCAGCGGCCACAACCACCAGATCCAGGCCTTCTACGACGGCATCAACGGCATGCTCGAGTCGACCTCCCAGGGCGAGCATGTTGCGATCCTGGACCTAGCGGTCACGCTGACGCCGCAGGATGACGGCACCACCGCCGTCGATTGGGTGCCGGAGGTGCGGTTTGTTTCCACCATCGACGTCGACCCGAATCCGGACGCGGCCGCCGCGGTCAAGGTCTACATCGACCACCTCGACGCCGCGCTCAACATCGAGATCGGCACGACGGAGACCGAGCTGGACAGCCGCCGAGCCACGGTGCGCTCGACGGAAGCCTCCATCGGCAATCTCATCGCCGACGCCATGCGCGCCGCGGTCGGCTCAGACGTCGCCATCACCAACGGCGGCGGCATCCGCGCTGACCGGATCTACCCCGCCGGCACAGTGCTGACCCGACGCGACATCCTGAGCGAGCTGCCGTTCGGCAACGTCACCGTGCTGCTGCAGGTGGACGGGGCAACGATACGCGAGGCGCTGGAGAGCGGCGTCAGCCGGATCGAGGACGGCGCCGGCCGCTTCCCCCAGGTGTCCGGGCTCAGCTTCGCCTTCGACCCCTCGGCCCCGGCCGGGAGCCGGGTCAGCGAGGTCATGGTCGGCGACGAGCCGCTGTTCGATACCAACACCTATACGCTCGCCACCAACGACTACATGGCCGCCGGCGGCGACGGCTACAGCGCGTTCATCGGCGCACCCACGCTAATCGACGCGGCGGCCGGCACCCTGATGGCAACGCAGGTCATCGACTACATCAGCGCAGCCGGCACCGTCGCTCCGGCCACCGAAGGCCGGATCCGGCAATAAACCGCCTCTTAACCCGGTTCGAGACACAATCCGCCGATGCAGGTATCGCGCTGCCTCCGCCTGATTGCCCGCCCGGCGCTTGTCGCCGGATGGCTTGCCGTCATGGCGGCGACAGCGCCCGCACCGGCCCAGACCACGATGCTGGTCTACGGCAACGAGCCGAAAAGCACCGACCTGCAGCGCTTCACCCGCTGGGTCGGGGCGCTGACCAGGCACGTCGCCGACATGCGCGAGGCGCCGGGTCGCTGCGCAGCCGGCGATCATGCCTACTGCTTCCTGCTGAACTACGACAGGTACCTGGTCGAGTTGGCCGGCTCTTCCCGCCGCGACCAGATCGAGGCGGTGAACCGGTTCGTCAACCAGGCCACCTACCGGGAGGACCAAGACGTCTACGGCGTCTCCGACTACTGGGCCTCGCCGCTGGAACTGTTCGAGAACGGCGGCGACTGCGAAGATTTCGCCATCGCGAAGTACGTGGCGCTGCGCCGGCTCGGCTTCTCCGACGACGAGGTGCGGCTCTGGGTGGTGCGCGACGTCCGGCGGGAGCTCAACCATGCCGTCCTTACCGTCGCGCTGAACGGGCGCACCCATGTGCTCGACAGCCTGTCCAACGTCGTGACGGATGCGGCGACGGACGACCGCTACAGCCCGATCTACTCGATCAACGCCAGCGGTTGGTGGCTGCACGACCTCGCCCTCGCCCGCACTGCCGTCGCCACCGGCGCGAACTGAGCGCCGGCATCAACCGGACGTTAACGGTGCCAGCCTAGGGTGCGGTGAATCCTTCCGCCAATCCAGGAACGCTGCCCCATGGACGCCATCACCACCTCGCTTGCCGCCCGGCAGGAATTCGCCTTCAACGGGCTGAAGCAGGCGGCCCAGCAAGAGGCTTCGGCCGTTGCACTGGTCGAGGAGGCGGT